>CAYOOT010000001.1:0-97462 GCA_964405665.1 uncultured Bdellovibrionales bacterium
TTGCTTATTTGTTTACTCGGGACTAGATAAAAAGTAGGGCGGCTCCAATTAAAAAAAAATTTATTATTTTTCACATTTCTACTCTACGCTGAGCAAAGTCTTTCCAAACTGCGAAAACACAATTCAGATATCAACAACAATTCAGGAGATGAATTATGAATAAAAAAGTATATTTTTTTCTATTATCAATTTTACCTCTTTCTGCTCAGGCAATCACCCAGGAAGGGGATGTAATTTCTCTTAATGCCGCCTTGGTTAAAAATGCCAATATTTCCGAAAGTCAAGCTCAGGATCAAGTGGAAAAGTTAAGTCGGACTATCAAACAAGAGCTGCTTAAAGGTAATTCTGTGGAAATAAAGAACTTAGGTCGCTTCTACCTGCAGCAAAGAAAATTAGTAAAGAAAAATCCTAATGATCCCAATAAACCAACTGAAGTTCTAAGGAAATATCCGAGATTTACTTCTTCAGAATTGTTCAAGAATGAGGTGAACTTACAAAAAACGCTCTAAAGTAATGTTGCAAAGTGCGGCTTGTAATGAGAGATTACTCTTTTGTTTATTCCAAGAGTTATAACCAACAATGTCGCATTTTGCCCACTTACATCTCCATACCCAATATAGCATGCTTGATGGTGCTATTAAGATTAAAGAATTAATCGCTAAAGCTAAAGAGCTGGGACAAAAAGCAGTAGCAGTTACAGATCACGGGGTAATGCATGGAGTAGTGGAATTTTATTCAGAAGCAATACAAAACAATATTCGTCCGGTAATTGGCTGTGAAGTTTATATTACAGCTGGAAGTCGTTTTGAAAAAAAGCATGTTAATCATGGAGGAGAGGACACTCATCACTTAACTCTTTTGGCAAAAGATCTAAACGGTTATAGAAATCTCTGCCGCCTGGTTACTAGCGGATATACGGAAGGTTTTTACTTTAAACCTCGAATAGATTTTGATATTTTATCACAATTTCACGAAGGTCTGATTTGCCTTAGTGGTTGTGTTGCCGGAGAACTTGCCTCTTACACCACCGACAGCAACGAGAAGGAAGCAAGAACAATAATCGAAAGATATGCCACACTTTTTGGCAACAGGTATTTTCTGGAAGTTCAGCCTCATGCCTTTAAAGAGCAACAATTGCACAATACGATGCTCAAGACTTTAGGAAACAAATTAGGAATTCCTCTTGTCGCTACCAATGACTGTCACTATTTAAACTCCGACGATCATCATGCTCAAGAAGTATTAATGTGCATTTCCACTGGAAAACTAATCACCGATGAAACAAGAATCAAACACGAACATTCCTGCCTCCATTGCAAGACCGCCGAAGAAATGATCCAAGGGCTTCCTAGTTTCGAAGATGCCATTTGGCGATCAGGAGAAATTGCCGATGGCTGCTTTTTGGAATTTGATTTCAAAAAGCATTATATGCCAAAATTTGAAACAGATAGTCCAGAACCGATTGATGAAATTTTTGAGAAGCAAGCGCAAGTCGGATTGAAAAAAAGATTCGAGGAATTGGAAAAACAAAAACCAAAATATTTAAGCGCCGAAATGAGAAAGCAATATCAAGAGCGACTTGATTTTGAAATTGTGCAAATCAAGCAAATGGGCTTTGCCGGTTACTTTCTGGTGGTTTCTGATTTCATTCTTTGGGCAAAAAATAACCAAATTCCTGTTGGTCCCGGAAGAGGTAGTGCAGCTGGGTCTTTAGTGGCTTATGCAATGTATATTACTGAAATTGATCCGATCCCTTATAAATTACTTTTTGAAAGATTCCTTAATCCGGAACGGGTAAGTTTGCCCGATATCGATATCGACTTTTGTATCTATGGTAGAGACAAAGTAATCGATTATGTTTCTAACAAATATGGCAAGGACAAAGTAGCGCAAATCGCCACTTTCGGAACACTAAAGGCCAAAGCTGCAATTAAAGATGTCGGTCGAGCACTGGGCCTAAGTTATGCTGAAACCGATCGCATCGCCAAACTTATTCCCGCACCCCGTCAAGGTTTTGATTATCCGATTGCCGATGCCTTGAAAATGGAAAAGAAACTGAAAGAATATGCTGATGGTGAAGGCAAAGAATTAATTACACTTGCTCAAAAATTAGAAGGACTCTCTCGTCACACTTCCACTCATGCCGCTGGAATTGTAATCGGCGATCGACCGATAGTGGAACTGCTTCCTTTGATGATGGATAAAGATCAACAAGTGGTTACTCAGCTCTCGATGAATTGGGTTGAAAAAATAGGCTTAGTTAAATTCGATTTTCTTGGACTTAAAACTTTGACCGTTATTCAAGACGCCGTGCGAATGATCAAAGAAAATAAAAATATCGATATTGATATCAACCACATTCCCTTAGAAGATCAAAAAACCTACAAGCTAGTTAGTCAGGGCAATACCATCGGCGTATTTCAATTGGAATCAAGCGGCATTACTGAAATGGTCAGCAGATTAAAGCCCAACTGTTTTGAAGATATTGTCGCTATCTTGGCCTTGTATCGACCGGGTCCTCTGGATTCGGGAATGGCCGATCACTACATCAACAGAAAGCATGGCCGAGAGGTAGTCAAATATGTTCATCCCGTTTTAGAACCGGTACTAAAAGATACTTATGGAATTATTCTTTACCAAGAACAAATTATGCAGATTGCCCGCGACATGGCCAATTACAGTCTGGCAGAAGCAGACATGCTCAGACGAGCCATGGGTAAGAAAAAACCCGAAGAAATGGCCAAACAAAGAGAATTCTTTTTAAGTGGAGCAAAGAAAAAGGGCATTGCCGAAACAATTGCCAAAGAAGTTTTCGATCAAATGGAAACATTTGCCAGATATGGTTTTAACCGCAGTCACTCCGTTGCTTATGCAATGATTTCTTATCAAACAGCTTATTTAAAAACACATTATCCTGATTGTTTCATGGCAGCATTAATGACTCATGAAATGGGGGACACCGATAAAACGCTAAAGAACATCAACGAATGCAAAGACATGGGGATTGAAGTATTGCCTCCCGATGTGAATAAAGGAAAAGTTGGTTTTAATGTTATTGATAACAAAATTATTTTTGGTCTTGCGGCAATTAAAGCGATTGGCGGTAAAGTCGTGGATAAATTAATGGAATGCCGACAATTGGAAGGAGAATTCAAAAGTCTTTTTGATTTTTGTGCACGACTTGATTCCAGTGTGCTTAATAGAAGATCTTTAGAAAATTTCATCAAAGCAGGGGCTTTTGATTGGACCAAAGATAGCAGAGAATTGATGTTTGATATCTTGGAAGAAACTCTTAAAAATGCTCAAAAAGAAAAAGAAAGATTAATTTCAGGACAAATTGAACTCTTTGCCGGACTCAATCAAACTGTCACTACTGCAAAACGGCCGAGCACTTACGAACAAAAAGAATGGCCGATTAATATCAAGCTTGCTCATGAAAAAGAGGCTCTGGGATTTTATCTCTCCGGCCATCCGCTGGAAAAATTCAAAGCAGAATTAAAAAGATTGGGAACTCAAACAATTAATGAAATAAAAAACAAAACTGCAAGTACCGTGGTAACAGTTGCCGGAGTAATTACCATTCTCAAGTTAAAGAACACCAAAAAAGGGGATCGTTATGCTAGTTTTGTATTGGAAGATATGCTTGATACGATCGAAGTTCTGGTCTGGCCAGACAATTATCAAAAATATAGTCAGTTGCTCAATAGCGACGATCCGGTAATAATTACGGGGAAATTGGATATTAACGAAGACCGCTGTACTTTAATCGTCAATACGATGGAATCAGCAATCTCCATTAGAGAAAAAACGGCTAAGGAAGCATATATAAAAATAGATGAAAACAAATTTAGCGAAAAAAGGCTGGATGAGTTAAAAAATATCTTAGGCCGACACAGCGGAGGTTGTCAGGTAAAATTAGTAATTTGTAAAGCCGATCATTCGGAAGTCGTTATTAGTTTACCACAAGAGATAAAAATCAGCCCATCGGAAATGTTTTGTAATACGGTGGAGCAGTTGTTTGGGGAACCGGTAGTCAGTTTTAGATAAAATATGAACATTTCAAAATCAAATCGTCAAATTTTGCTTTTCGTTTTTTTTATTTTTTTTGCAATCTACTTTGCAATTTTGGCTAAAGAAATAACTACCCTGGTAATTTCTTCTTATTTTGTGGCTGTATTACTGGAACCATTATTGAAACGTTTAGAAAAAATAAAAATACCAAGGGGATTAGCCCTTTTTGCGATTGCTTGTATTTTTCTGGGGATAGTAATCCTTTTCTTTTTTCTAGTGTTGCCGATAATTATCGAACAATATTCCATTTTAATTAACAACTTTCCTGATTATCTTAAAGGTGTATTAGACAGTACTGATTATTATTTACAAAGAAAATTTCACACAAAACTCCCCTTAGATGCCCAAAGTATTTCCAACAGAATCAAACAATACAGCTCCTACATGAGCACAGATCAATTGGGGGTACTTTTTCAAACAATGAATAGTACATTAATTTCAGGGTACTCCTATGCTTTGACTATGATTAATTTCTTACTTTTCCCGATTTTTATTTTCTATATTGCTTTGGATATTGACAAAATCAACAAATATATAAAAAATTTAATTCCTTCTCCTTGGAGGAATTCTGTGTTGCTAGTTTCAAAGGAGATTCGGTCTAAACTTTATATTTTTTTTAAAGGTCAAATTACTGTATCCTTGATACTCTGCCTTTTGTATAGTTTGGTACTATCTTTAGCCGGACTTCCTTCGGGTTTTATTGTGGGACTGATCACAGGATTGCTTAGTTTTTTTCCTTACGTCGGGTTTTGCACAGGACTATTCGTCTCCTTAATTATCACTTTTATTCATTCTCCAGAGCTGTGGCCATTTACTAAGTTAATTATTGCTTTTGCCCTAGTACAATCGATTGATGCTTTTTTACTGACCCCCAGAATTATGGGAACAAATTTAGGACTATCGCCCTTAGTTGTTATCCTGGCTTTACTTATCGGTGGAAAAATACTGGGATTACTTGGGTTAATTATTGCCATACCACTTGTTGCTTCACTAAGTATTTTATTAAAATACTTTTCTCAAGAAATGAACCGCTAAAAAAGAAATTTATTGTTTTACACAGCAGATTTGTCTGCTTTAAATAAAAGTGACTTCTAAAAAAAAATTGTTATAATAAGTTTATTAAAGACAAGGAATTTTTAGAATATATTATGAGTAAGGATTTTCTCAAAACATCAGATCAAAATATCGATCCCTTAAAAACTTCCGGATCCTTAATCGTTAGAGATTTGAGCGGTAAGATTTATTTTTGGAGTTCTTCAGCCGAAGAAAAATACGGCTGGTCACCTCGTGAAGCAATGGGCAATGTTTCTCATGACATTCTCAATACTGTATTTCCTCAACCATTGGATGTTATTAATTTCGAACTCCTAAACAAAGGTGTTTGGAAAGGTGAATTAATCCATACCAGAGTTGACGGCAGTAGAGTAAAAGTTCAAAGTTCTTGGCATCTATATCGCGATGAACAAGGAATGCTTTGTACCGTTTTAGAAGTAAATGATAATTTTTTTACAATACAGCCTGGCAATGCTCATTTGGCAAATAATTTCCTCCGCCGCCTCAAACAATATTCCATTTTCTTAGGCTCAAAAAGACGGTGGTGGCTTACGCCAATTATCCTTTGTATTTTAATTTTTTTCGCGTTAATTAATTGGACAACTCCCTTTTCATCTTTATTAGATCAGGAAGAGGATCACGAATTAACGAACTCTACTGACTAAAGCTTCTATTGAGCAATAAAGCAAAAATAAATAATATTTAATTGACAAAAAAAGTCATTGAGTAGAAATTTAGGCTTTTTTGGAGAATTTTTCTAAATTCATGGATCAACAAAAAACAGACTCCACTTTAAAAACTAATGACAAGTTTAAAAAAAGTATCGGTATAAATCTTTTAATCTCTTGTTGTTCTTGTTTACTAGTAATAGTTTGTTTCGAAATATTCTTCAGATTTTTTTTAAAATTAAATAATGCTACTCCAACCAGACCAGACAAACCTAAGAATTGGTATCTCCCCGAATCAAGCATAGACAATCGAGACGCTAACTATTCTGAGGAAAAAGAAGCAGGGGTTTTTCGAGTGATCGTTATCGGCGATTCTTTTACTTATGGAGGTAAAGTACAATTTGACGACACCCTGCCAAAGCGCTTGGAAAGAATGCTTAACTTGAACGAAAAACAAAGAAAAGTTGAAGTATTAAATTGGGGAATTCCTGGATATTCTAGTGCACAAGAAGTCACTTTAATGAGCCGTGCGGTAAAGTATTATCATCCTGATTTGATCATTTTACAAATCACTCTCAACGATGCAGAACTAGAGCCTTTTCATGTTTCTCACTCCGCTGCTTATAAGAGAAAAGAATTTATCAAAAAATTTGATTTATTTCAGTATTGGCATTCCTTGGGATATCTTGCTAGAAAAATTCACTTCTCTCTGATGGAAAAAGAGTATGTCAATTATCATAAAGAGCTTTTCTTCAATCGGGAAACCTATGGGCGTTTTCAATCTGCTCTAAAAGAAATGAATCGCCTCTCTAAAGAATACAAAGTTCCTTTATATGCCGCAGTTTTTCCTTTTTTCTCGCATCCCTTTAACGATCATTATCCTTTTATAGAAGTGCATCAAAAAATAAACGAGGAATTAGCAAATATCGGAATTACTTCAGTGGACTTACTAGCCTCGTATAAAGATATTCCTCCCGATCGTTTACAAATCTCCCCCGGAGATGATGCTCATCCCAATGAAATTGCTTATCGAATTGCCGCAGATAATATCTATAGTGGTCTTTTAAAAAATAAATTAATTCCCGAAGATGTAATAATTAAAAAAATATCTGCCAAAGGAAGAAAACTTTTACGTCCTTTACCGAAAGTAACAGAGAAAGATGCTGATTAGTTTTGCAAGTGCGACCTCATAAGCCTCTTATCCTTTCAAGGTCTCTTGTATTTCCATAATTTCAAATTATCTAAAAAATATATCGCAAAAGGCAATAACAGGGGAATAATCGGCAAACGATAACGATCTTCAGCACTACTGAATAAACTGACAATTAAAGCAAAATATAAAACTATCCCTATTAACAAACAGAATTTGAGCTTATGTGATTTTTCAGATTTTATAACCACAAAGATTCCCAACAAAGACAAAGCACTAAGAAAAATATCAAAATATCTCCAAAGATTAAAATAATAGAATATTATTAATCTTAATTTCTTAAAATTATCCACAATCGGCCTTTGTGGAAAAAGATCACTAAATAATCTTTGTTCACTGAAAGAACAAAGATAGGTAGAATTGCCGACATCACAAAACTGCACACTATTGTGGGGTAAAAAAAAGTACTCCCAAAAAACATTAATTGAACCCAAGAGATATTGCGGCAAATTGCCTGCAATTAGTTCCCGTCCATACTCAGCCATTACTGAATCAATTTCATTATAACTCATTTCTTTTTGTCTTAATTTACTGAGGATATAAAAATATGTTTTGCGATTCTTGTCTTTTTCTTTCATCGCTAACTGATGAAAAGAATCATTTTCAGAAGACTCTATAGTCAATTGATCGAGATCAAAGGTCCGATGAAACAGATTTAATCCGAAATCTTTACTTATTCCCCAATATCCGTAGTGATTATGGTTAATACTAAGCCAAGGAAAAATTGTGAGACCATATGTTAGCGCTGCTAAAAATATCAACTTAATAATTTTTTTATTTTTGTAATGAGCAAGAAAAGTTAAGGAAAGAACTAAAAGCAAAAGCATTTGTGCCAAGGGCCTGGTTAAACTAAGAATACCCAACGATACTCCCAATAAAACAGCTAAACGAAAAGATCCTTTGTCCATAAATTTAAAAGATAGGAACAAGACAAGAGAAAAAATAGGAATAAATAATGCTTCTGTTTGAATCACAGTTTCGTAATATAATTCTAGAGGATTGATACTAAACAATAAGGCAGCAAGAAGACTAACTCGAATACTAAAAACCTGAACAAGTGTCTGATAGAAAAAAAAAGTCGCAAATAAGCCTAACAAATATTGCGTTGCTAAAATAAGTTTCCCTAAATAAATTTTAGGAGAAATCCAAATAAAAAAAGCAAGGAAACTAGGATAAACCGGTGTGCGATAACTGGGGTGGGAAGAATAATTGAAGTTCTCGGCTATCTCACGGGCCCATTTAAGATAAGTAACGGAATCTGGCCACAACACTCCGTCTTCAGTTAAAAATAGAGCTAGTCTAAATAGAAAAGCAATTAGTAGAACTATAATTAGAGGAAGATTAATTTTTTTCAAGATTTAAACTAATTAAATTTAATGTAGAGTTTGCTCAATAATCGTTATAAATAACAATCGCATCACTACTTCACTACTAAATCCAGGACAAAACAACTTGTTGTCTTTGCAAGCGAAGTGAAGATAGAACTACCTGTCGTTACGAGTGAAGCGAAGAAATCTTCTTGCGTTTACGCACAGGCTAATTTTGGTAAACACATGGAGATTGCTTCGCTCGCAACAACAGGTTAGATAATTTATTTTAGTATGCTTATTGAGCAATTACAACTGAAAAAATTGAGATACTAAAAAAAGAAAGGTATTTACTAAGTGCTCTTGTTAGAATCTGTCTTAACTTTTTTCTCAATGGCTTTTTTTAATTCTTCGTCACTTCTTTCGGTATAACGCATGGTAATTCTCACATCACTATGCCCTAGAGCTTGGGCAACTAATCTTAAATCCTGAGAACTATCCAATAATCCATGAGCAAAGGTGTGCCTTAATTTATGAGGATGAAGATTTTCAAATTTAGTAGTACTCAAAGCTTGAGCTTTGCTTCCAAAAGCGGCAACAATGCGCCAAACAGTTTTTGGAGCAAGTTGAAAGGAGTTGGGAACTGCTACTTCAGCTTGATATAAACTAATAAACAATGGAAATTTTCCTTTAGCTGCATTGTTTAAAGTGCAATAAAGAGGAAATTTTTCCGTTAAGAAATCTTCTCTTGATTGTAAATATTGAGTAAGTAAGCTTCTTGCTTCGGAATTAATATAGATATTGCGATATTTCTTTCCTTTTGTTTTTACATTTCTAATCCATTGAGCATCTTCTGAAATTTGCATAACATAAATATTGCGCACTTCATCAGCCCTAATACCCGTTGAAATAAGAAGTTCCAAAAGCATCCTGTTTCTGATCGCCAGAAAAGTGTTTCCTGCTTCTTTAGTTAATTGCAAAGCAGCATTTTTCAACAATTCCAATTCTTCGGCAGTCAATCCTTTAGGCCTAGAAATTTGCATTGTCGGAGCCTTGGCTTCTCTTGCCGGATTAATATAACCATGAACTCTTTCAGCAAGTGTTCTTCCAAAATGTTTTATTGTCGCAAGACGACGATTTACGGTAGCAGGGGATTCCCCAAGCTTTAAACGATAGTCCACAAAATCTTTTGTTGCCTGCAGTGTCCAATCAGCAACCAAAACTTTATCCAGATTATTGTTCGAACCGGCAAGAAATTCCACAAAGTGTTGGAGGTCATAACGTTTTGCGCGTGCCGTATGACTATCTCCAGAGGCATAATAATTTAAATAATTATCTAAAATGCTTAATAACTTTTCACTATTAAGTTTAGTTGCCAAAGCAGGCAAATTTTCTTGTTCAATATCTGTTGTAACGATTAAAGTATCTTTATTTCTAGTTTCCATATTTTTTCTTACTTAAAATTAAGTCGTTGTTATCGGACGAATTATTTAGATTAGAAAAGAGTATTCAAGGATTCAATTTTATTTAGAAAGGAGATCTAGGCTAAAGTAGGGGAATCTGCAGCAAAATTAGGCTCTGTGCACTAATTTAGTTTTAAATATTTAAAGTAAATTCCTTGCCAAAGAGCGATAGAGATAGAGAGAAAATCAATGAAAGGTGCTATTTCCAGCAGTGGATCCTCGATTAACGACAAAAATGTTACTGCATACCAAGAAATTATTAATAGCAAAGAAACTTTTAAAGATTTTTTAAGTGCCAGACCAAAAAGTCTGGCTTGGATTCTTGGTAAAAGAAAACTTCCTAAGATAACACCTCCGGATAAAGCTCCAAAAAGTGCATCTTGCCAATCTTTCTTAAAGCTCCAACCTCTAGAAGCAATCAAAAAGACAAGCGCATAAACCAAAGTCGATGCTAAAACAAAAACCAAATATTTTTGTGAAGAAGACTTTTTAAGACTTTGATAATTAATTAAAAGCAAAGCGATTGCAAAAACTGGCCCGACAATCCAATAACTTGCACAAAATTGTCTGCTAATAACAACGCTTAATAAGTAAATAAAGTAGGGGATTAATTTCATTTAGGTTCTGGGGCTAAAAAAGACTGGGCCCAAATTAAAAATTCAGTTTTTTCGGTAACTGCAGCCTTAGTCACAATATTTTTTACATGCTCCGGAAAGTCCTTGCTGGCAATCCAGCGAGAATAGCTGACATCTTCTTTGATCACTTGGAAAACATCTTTTCCATAGTGCTTTCCAAAACCAAAGACCAAAGTCTGATCTTTCCAAACAATATGCTCAGTACTGCCAACCCAATTTTTTCTTTCGGGCTCAATAAAATCAGCAAGATCTTTCCAAGATTGATCACTAAGCCCAAATTCTTTTAGCATTCCACTTAGAACTTCTCCAGTTGCAGCAATATCAGCCAAGGCAGCATGTGCTCCTGTATGTTCACGCTTAGCGAAACGCTGCACTGCCGCTTCCAAACTTCTAGGTTCACAACGTGACCAAAGACGGTGGGGGTCAATGATCGATTTTCCTTTTAAATCTAAAGGCGCAACTCCCGCTCGTTGAAATTCTGCTTGAATCATCTTCAAATCAAAAGCAATATTATAGCCGACAATAATATCGGAGCCAGTGAAAATCTTGCGGATCATTTCCAGTGCGGCAGAAAAGGGCGGGCAATCCGCTAAATCCTCGTCTTTAATCCCGTGAATAGCAGTAGCTTGTTTGGGAATTGGAATTGAAGGTTTAAAGCGCCAAGATTTATTCCAACTATCAGGCGTTAGTCCTTTTTGCACAGCCAATTCGATGACCTGATCACTAGGATTTAGTCCCGTTGTTTCCACATCGACAATTAGAATTACCTCATTTTTTTGATCCATATATTTGCAATCTTATACTAATTCTATTTTTTTTAAAAGATTGGATAAGGCTATCAATAAAATAGGGCTTTGAAAAACATACAATACATTACAATGCTTTTTATTTCGAAATATTTACAAAGGCTTGAAAAATTTATGCTAATCTTCTAGGGTCACTAATACGGACTGGCTCTACTCTTTTCTTTTTTTCTAGATCAAGTTCCTGCAACTTAGCTTTTAAAAGATTAATTATTGAATCTCGTGTCATCCCAGAACTATAACCATCAAGTACTGCTTCTTCTTTAAAATTCCCGATATCTTTTCTAATAGATCGATCTGTTTGATTCTCAGAGCCTTTAATACTTGGTATTTTCAATCCTATGTTTTCTCCATAGGAAGGATGCGAGGGCAGATTAGCTTCATGCAGTCCGGCAATCAATGCGGCAGCCAATGTTTTTTGACTTTGAAAAGCTTTTGGTGTGAGAAATATTGCAGTTCCACTTGCTATGTTCGAATCATTTTTATTTCTGCCGGTGATTACCAAATAATCTTTTTGAGGGTCTTCAAATTTGGTACCGGGAAAATAATCATTAACTCCATCTTTTAAGTTTTCAACAGAAATAATCTGCAAACCACGACGATTAAATGTCTGTTCTAACTTTGGATTTACTTTTTCTGAAAAAATATTATTTAAAACTCCATCGATTAAAATTAGCTGTCTTAATTTCTCTATTCTATCTCCAGGCTCGATGAAAGCTTTTCCTTTACCTGCTAATCTAGCGGGGTGAAGTTCATCGTAACGCTTATTAATAGCTTCTTCGGTTTTTTGATTTTCAGTTGGTTCCCCAGCTTTTACTTTAGATTTTTGAGCAACTTCTGCGCACATACAATCTCCAGGCTATTAAATAGATGTACCTAATATTATTACGCCAAAATTATCTTTGTGCTCATAAGAAAGGTTTTTTTACAAAAAATTATCCTTTTTAAATTAGGTAATTAGTTAAA
This sequence comes from uncultured Bdellovibrionales bacterium, assembly GCA_964405665.1. Classification (GTDB taxonomy): domain Bacteria; phylum Bdellovibrionota_C; class UBA2361; order SZUA-149; family CAZDWZ01; genus CAYOOT01. The sequence goes on from CAYOOT010000001.1 coordinate 12,177, forward strand.
ATTTAAGAAAAAACATAGGCCCTCTGCTTGAGCTAATAATTTCACCTTTCTTCTGGTTTCCAACAGGGCTTGATGGTCCATTTACAATTTAGTATTATAATGACCGATAACTCTACTTATCAGGCATCGATCTCTATACTTCTAAACTTCCTCGTCTATCTCGCTATTCTGCTTATCCTTATCCTCAAGCTGCTCAGAATCTTCATTTGTTTCATTTGTATCGTTCTTATCTATGTCACTGCCCTGTTTATCCTGATCCTCAGTCTGCTCAGAATTTTGATTTGTTTCATTAGTATCGTTCTTGTCTATGTCGTTACCCTCATCATCCTCAAACTTCTCGGAATCTTCATTTATTTCATTAGTATCAGTATCGAGAACAAGATCTAGATTCAGTTTTACTGCTGTCCCAGGAACGCTGGCAATATCAACTGTGGAATCAAAAGTATCTCCCTGAAAAACTAAAGTGATTGTTTGCGGTCGACTATCAAGAGATAAATTAAATTGCCCCTGACTATCAGTAACATCTGCCGGTGTGCTTTTGTTAAATTCCGGAGTGCCTGAATATGATACCTTCATTAACATTCCACCAGATGGGGCAGTTGCTACAGAAACCTGTACGCCTTGAACAGGAATATTGGTACTAGTGCGCAATACTCCAACAATATCAAAACCTCCGCCGCCGGTACCACTAGTTCCACCGCCACTACTTCCACAACCGGAAAAAGTCCCGGCCAAAGAGCAGAGAATTAATGTTAAGATTGATAATATGTGTCTCAGAATATAATTGCGAGTAAAATTATTTATAATTTTTTTCATATTCATTTAGCAATCCTTGATAGTGGTTTTTGTCGAGCTACGCTTTTCGAGACTTTAGAATCGGTACGACTATAAGAGCCCACAGCTACGCGAATTGCCGGACTATCATCTCTCAAATGCTTGTTGGTGTCACGGTCAAAACCCGAAAGGTATTCGCGGATATGGTTATGGAATGCTGAACCTTCTTTCAACAACCAACGACGAATCCCGGGCAATGCTTTAGAGCCGATGTTATCGTATTCCGTGCGAAGATGAAGATTTAGCTCAGTCTGTGTTGAAAACACATTCTGCTCAACGGCATTAATCAAATCGTCACTATCCTGAGAAAGATGCTCAAAACTTTGAGACACATCAGCATTGATAATATATTCTTTGGTCAGTAGACGAACACCTCGTGTGGTTATTTCAACAGCAGCAATTCGTTCTAATTCAAGCAAAACTGTGTAAGGATTAGGATCCGCACTTACCGATCGTAACAGTTCGGCAAATTCACCATCTTTCCCATCAAAAGTAAGAACGCGCGGCTTGCTATTTGATGTAATAAAACGTTTATCCACCTGCCACTGCGAAATAAGTCGATTAATAATATTTACCGGGGCCTTAACTACGTTTTCTTGATCGTCACTGGCCAATCGCTGAACATCGGCACGATGAATTCCAGTCATGATACTGATCCGATTGATTGTATTACGCTCCCCTATTCTCTCTAGCTCGCGTTCTGCGGCATGCACCAAACTTGATTTACATGCCTCTATAATTTCTTGCAATTTAAGCGAACGGCGCAGACAAAACGACATCACCGGAAGGAGAAGTAATTTCAAGCAACGAATTGGAATTTCATCATCAGTGGTTTTCACATCTACTAAAGTAAAATGATATAAGTCTGTGCATTTCGTAAGAGATCGTTTTTCATTAACCACAAAGTAATACCACTATATTACTCGATCGGGAATATCTTTCAAGGCCCCCAGTAAACCATCCACTGTCAAAATTTGCGGTAAAACCAAAGGCTGATTTTTGCCCGGAAGATATAAGGCACTAAGTGGCACCCCTTCCCTACCAAGAGAATTTATAGCCTGCGTAATGACAGAGTCCCTTTTCGTCCAATCGCCAACCAACAACACAATACCTTTGTCATTTAAAGCTTGTCGAACTTTTTCTGAACGAAATAAAAGAAGATGATTGATCTGACAAGTGAGGCACCAGGCAGCAGAAAATTCCACTAACACGGGCTTTTGAGAAGAGACTAATTCTGTTAATCGTGTTTCAGAATAAGGTTCTGTCGGAATTTCCTCTTTAGCATTTGTAATCGAATGTGCAACTCCGTCTGAAATAAAATCTATTGGCAGTGCAATTGCTGAGGCCGAAATGACTGATAAAGCAAATGTGGCCAGAGCTAAACGACGATGATGTGTTCGTGCTCCCGGTTGATACCACTGTCCCATCGTCCAAAATCCAATACTAAGACAAAGCAGTCCAATTAGAAAATTAATAAGACCAACACTGCCCACTTGAACGCTAAGTACCCAAACTAACCAAATGACAGTTGCAAACATCGGAAATGCCATAATCTGCTTCAGTCTTAACATCCAAGCACCTGGTCTTGGTAAAAAGTTCAGCCACCTGGGAAAGGCAGAGAGAAGTAAATAGGGCGCTGACATACCAAGACCGATCGCAGTAAATACCAAGAAAGCCATCCAGAGAGGCAGAACCAAAGCGGCGGCAATTGCTGATGCCATAAAAGGAGCAGAACAGGGAGTTGCAAGTAGCGTTGATAGTACACCACTAAAAAAAGAACCTAAATAACCACTCTTGCGATCGGCTCTGCCTGCTATTCTCTGTGCAGTTAGGCCAATTTCAAATACTCCTAAAAGATTTAAGGCAACTGAAAAAATCAAAAATCCCATCAAGATTACAAATGTCGGTGACTGAAATTGAAAACCCCATCCAACCTTGGAACCAAACGCGCGCACGACAATCAGCATACCGCTTAAAACCCAAAAAGATAAAATTATTCCAGAAGCAAACACGGCACCATGCCGCAGTGCTCTTTTAGTATCAGTTTGATTGACAAAGCTAAGAATTTTTAAAGAAAGAACCGGGAATACACAGGGCATGAGGTTTAGTAAAATCCCTCCGATAAAGGCTAAACATAAAGAAAGAGTAAAACTCAAATAATCTGTCTTTGAAGTTCCAATACCTTGAGATAAGTTATCACTAAGTTTTGCAGTAGGAAATCTTAACATCATTGGCTTATTCAATGTCACTTGCCCCGGAATACATTCGTCCTTACAAAGCAGCCATTCCACCTCTGCCTTGGCATTTAGCGGATATAAATTATTTTTGATTTCGTTATCTTTATTCTCTGTTGCAATTAATTCGCTAGTAAGAGTTAATTCATTCTCATATCCGTAACTAGTCAAGCCATCTGCATGAAACTCTTTGGGTGCCGGCCAAATAGGCTCTCTAATTTTTGTTCCTTCGGGGACATTCCATTTTACAACAGTTGGCAATCCCACATCCCCAGGGTTTTTTGCATAAATATGCCATCCAGTTTCAATTTTAAAATGAACTCCAAGTTTTGGATCCGAAGAATCCGATCCTTGATCACTTAGCATTTCCACATCAATATGTTCAAACGAAGCATTAGATTGTTCTTCCGCTGAAGCAGATAAGGAAAAAAGACTTAGATAACAAGAAAACAAAAGAAAGAAAGTTTTTAATTTTATTTCCATTGTTATTAACCCTTATAACATTGTTTACGTTGCTTAAGTTGTTCGGAAAAATGTAGATTTGTCCAAGCTGTCGACTGATCAATGCCCTGAAAAAATTTAGCCAGAGAATTAGAATAGGAAATCCTTCCTCCAGAAGTAACGAGCACATAGGGAACACCCATTTCTCGCAAGTAGGCTTCGCCATTTTTGCCACGTAACATTGCAGTCGTTGTAATACTGCCCGCGACGAGGCAAGAATCTGCAATTACGCTGACAGATTGCAAGCCTTCAGTAGGCCATCCGGTTTTTGGATTTAAGATGTGTGAATATCGTTTTCCGGCAATTTCAATAACTCGTTCATAATCACCACTTGTGGCAATTGCTCCTGAACGCATTTCAACAGCCCCCAAGATACGTACTCCATCTCGGGAATCGGTAATTCCAATGCTCCAAGGGGAATCATTGCTCCGCGACCCAGATACACGAATGTCTCCTGCCAGATTGATCAGGCTATGAACAAGTCCTTTTTCTTTTAATATTGCAGCAGCCCGATCGACTGCATATTCTTTTCCAATTCCACCAAAGTCTAATTCCATTCCTTCTTGTGGCAAAAATAGTTTTGGACTTTTCCAAGAGACTTTCCCCCACCCGATCATGGGCAGTAGTTTATTGATTTCTTCAACCGGCGGCAGAATCTTTTTACCAAAATTCCAAGCTCTCCTTAAAACTCCACTACTAATGTCAAAGAGCCCACCACTTTGACGAAAGCAAGCATCGGCATAGTTTAAAAGAGAGGCTGTCTCAGAATCTAGAACAACTGCTTCCTTGCCGGCCGAAGCATTAATTAGCGAAATTACACTATCTTTACGGTAGCGACTATACTTTTGCTCAATCCTTCTAACTTCTGCAATGACACTATCTGCAGCTTGCTGAGCCTGTAATTTTTGTTCACAAAAAATCTGGAGCTCATTATCTCCTCCCATGGCTTGAAATCTAAATGTAAATGGAACTGTTTCCATAATTAAAATTTCTTTGTCAGTCCTACAAAAACGAACTGCGCATCCAGGGGATCTCGAGAAGTCGAACTCTTACTTGAGCCCAGTTGCAGTGCTGAACTTTGAGTTAAATAATCAAAGCCAATATTCCCTGAGAATCCATCTCCGAGATCTGCAATTAGTTTCAAGCCCATGGTAATTCCGCCAAAAGAAGAAAGCCTTTGATCGACTGTGAAGTTTTCCTGATTGTCTACAGGAGTTCCATCGTAGGAGTAAAAACTTGCATTACTCTGCGTGTAATATCTCAGGCTTGGTCGCAACATTAATCGGGTCGTTACCGGTTGATACCAGGCCAACTCCACCATGTGCGATAAGATATCCCAAGAATCTTTATAGAGACGGTAATCCAGATGAAGTGCAGCATCAGCTGGTTCAATATAAAGGTTATATCTAGTTAACCAGGCAAATGACTGCCGTGAACCTGGTCTATTGTCTCCATCTAAATATGGATCTGTGAGATACCCTTGCTGATTGGCAAAAGTGATATTTGATTGCATTATCGCAATCGGTGATAACACTTGAGTCACACCTAAGAGAAAGTCCTGGGAATTCTTATTTTCACTAAGCGCTGGATCTGCTGATGAACTAACTGTATCAAAACTCCCCGAGACGCCTAAGGCAAAAGTTGTATTTTTATTCGGCGTCCAAATTCGTGTATCAGCAACAAGAGATAACGAGTCGTAATCATTTTCTGTGGAATAAGCTATGCCGGTGCCAATACTAAGTGAATCCAGATAGTGCGTAACTTTTATGTCTCCGGCAACTCTTTCGTCTGTAAAATTTCCGTAGTCGTTAGCTGAAAAACTATCTGTCTTTGATGTTAGTTGATATAATTTGCGATCGTTTTCGCCCTCGTGTTCACCTTCATTACCGCCGCCATGACTTTCATTATCATCATCCTCATCTTCTTCTTGATAACCTGAGTTACTACTACCGCCACTACTACTTCCGTTACTGTTCCCGGAGGATGGTGTTGATACAGTATTCGATCCCGTTCCACAGACCTGTACAACATGTGATCCCCCGGATGACCCTCCCGAAGATCCTCCGGATGACGAACTACCGGAAGAAGATCCGGAAGAGCTAGAAGGTTTAGGGGAACTGGAGGAACTACCACTTGCCTTAGAGACAGTTTGCACCGTGACCATTCGACATTGCGGCTGAGCCACTACTGCCGACGGTAACGGTGCAACTGTAGGAGAAGAATTTGGTTTTATCGGAGCTAAGTTAAAAGCCGAGGCACCAGAAATACTGTCATAGACAAATCCCCCTTCCAATTCTGTTTTTGGTCCGATGGGAGTTTTAAAATAAAGTGTTGGTGATTGAACCTGTATTCCCTTCCCTCCATGCTGATGATCCTGATAGTCAAGATATCCAAGACTTAGTGTGGTTTCCTCAGCAGCAGATTGGGCCAAAGCTTCCGTTGAAATAGCTAATCCCGGTAGTGCCAAAGCTGCAGTAAGCAAGAGTTCAAAATGGCCGGTGTGTCGTCTCTTGTTGCAAACTTTATTAGCTCTTCGCTGTTTCCGGGAGCCTGTTCTTGTCGCCATAAATTTATTCTTTATCTAACTGATTATTATTTAGCCGCCACTTAATTACATCCACAACCGCCACCACCAACTCCATAACCACCGGAGCTAGCTTCTTTGGAAAAATAGATATGCTGACGCTGACGCGCTTCCAGCGTATCCGGATCAAAGCCCATATAAGATTTGGCAAGATTTCCTTTTTGCCAAGGCTGCACATCTACACAACCAGACAGAAGACTAGTTGTGATAAGTAATAATGTTATAATTATATTTTTTTGTTTGTACATTCTCTTACCCTTTGATATTTAGGAGTTTTTCGATCTGAGACTCGATCACTTGATCATCACCCTCGCGAAATCCGGAATGAACAACGGCAATTTTTCCATCTTTGCCAACGAGATATGAACTAGGCATCGCCGGCAAGTGATAGTTACTTGCAGCCTTTCCTGAAGGATCAAATAAAATAGTGAATGTTGGATTAAGTCCTTCAAGAAGCTTCTCGGCATCAGCCCGGTTGGCATCTAGATTAATTGCAAGAACCTCAAGACCCTGAGATTTAAATTTACCTTGAAGCTGCTTCATCCATGGCAGAGTGTGACGACAGGGCCCACACCAAGATGCCCAAAAATCAATGTATACTACTTTGCCCTGATAATCAGAGAGAGAAACAGTTTTGCCGTTTAGCGAAATTAGCGAAAATTCAGGAGGAGCCTCTGATTGATTCACAGCCAATGCCTCCTCAAGGAATTTTGGAAGAAGTGGAGCAAAGAAAGCTATCAGCAGAGCAATTATTAAAGATTTTACTACTAAATGCCATTTCTCTGGGATGGCCAAGCTAATAAAATTAAGAAAGTAATTACGTTTAGTCTTAATTGATGTTTTCATTATTTTCATTCCCTAATTAAAAACTTCAGGATTAATTATTATTCTAGTGTGATAATTTTACATCTTTTAGCTTGATGTAATTATTTTACATCTTTTAGTTAGTCAACGCAAGAGCTCTGTTCAAAAATATTTTAAAAAAGTTGATTTTTAAAAAGGGGGAATTAATTGGAAATAAATTTACTGGTTCGGCGCAGAGAAAAAAAGACTATGAACTAATAAATATTTTCCGGCTCACCCGGAGGCCTCGTCTTAAACCTTCGATGAATCCAAAGCCACTGATCGGGGTGTTTTCTAATAATCTCTTCGGCACGGCTGTGTAACTCTTTCGTGATCTTTTCAATTTTTTCTTCAATTGTCCTTGTTTCATCAATAGGATTTTTTACTTCATAAGCATAAATTTTATGTTTTTTATCACCTAAATAAACAGATGTCGCAAAAATAATAGGACAAGCTGTTCTTAATGCCACAATCCCAATAGTTCTTGTCGTTGCTGCTTTAATTCCAAAAAAATCCACAAAAATCGCGTGATTTGCTTTGACATTTTGATCAAAGAGCAAGGCCACATCATCACCAGATTTTATTCTTCTAATTATCTCATTGTAACCGCCCTTTCTAAAAAAAACTTTTGCTCCAAATGTCTCTCTACGTTTATTCCAATAAGCATCGACCATGGGAAAGCCAAAACCTCTGGCTAAAAAAGAATTGGGCTTGTCATTTAAGGCGTGAAACTGCACAAATGTTTCAAAACACCCAGTGTGTAATGTCGGAACTAAAAACCCTGCTTGAATACTTTTCTCTTCCCCTGCCCTAGTCTCTCTATTCCTCACTTTTGACATCAGCTTTGTCACTTCAGTATAATCAATCATTTTCAAATTTTTTATTTTAGTCATCAGGGGAATTTTTGCAAAACCGATTAAATTCCAAGCAAGAGTATCAAAGGAAGATTTGAGAATTTTTTGATGTTCTTCTTTGGTTTTTTCAGGAAATATTAATTCTAAATTTCTAAGTCCAACCGAAGTTGATCGGGGAATAAAAATAAGAATCAAGTGAATTAAGCCTTTTGCAAAATAAAAGCCTATTTTTTCGGGCAAAAGATAAAGCAAGCCAATATAAATCCGCACAAAAACAAGTAGTATGAAATCTAAAATAATCATCATGTGATTTTAATCACTAAGCGTTTTAGTCCCAAGAATGCTAATATCTATGAATATCTGAGCAAGGTCTTGCATCTTAATTATTAACAAATATTATCCGTGTATCGATAGCAAAATAATGCTATAATATAAGTTATTATGTTAGTAAAATTATTCCCTAAATTTTTTCTTCTATTAATGGCCTCAACTGCTGTGGTTAATCCGGAGAGTTGCCAATTACCAACTTACCCCTATCCAACTCCCACAAATTCTTCAACAGTAGCTGCTAGTGCCGACAGAGAACCTCCGGAGAGCTCCGTTAGTTGTCCTTACCTTATTGAATCAACTCCCCGAGGCTTATCTTGTTTACATTGCTTACAACCGGAAGCTAAAGAACAAGCAAAAACAATTGTGACAACTATCGCCGCTTCCTGCTTAAAAAATGTCGCTATCAATTATTTAGTCGATGGAACTTTTTCTTATGATGAGGCAACATTAAAAGAACATATCGATTTATTGACCTCTGATGGCAGAAGATTATTTTTACATCTTTATTTCCTAAATGGTGCCAGCCAAAGAAAATGGAAATCAACAAATAGTGCCGGTTTTGCCGTAGAAATTGCTCCAGAAAAATTTAGAGAAGAAATTAAAGAAGATTCCAATCTAAGAGATAAATATCAGCAGTTAGTTAAAAAGGTTGCTCCAGCAATGCAATATGCAGCAAGCAAAGGTGCCGTACTTTCAGTTGCTCCAATGCTAGAAGATAATTTAAAAGAAGATTCTTTCGAGGCTTTGGCTGATTTAACTCTTAAAAGCCTACCTGCAAATCTTAATGTCTTAATGGGAAGAAACCCCTGCCCCGGCTGTTATCGAGGAAACGATCGTGATGTCCCTTCCGGTTTTTTTCGAGAAAGCCATTCTATTGAAAACGCCAGTAACTTAAAAGATAGTTTAATTACCAACGACGGAGATGTTACTGATTTTGATTTTCGCAATGCCAATGCCCCAAATTCTCTTAACCTTGATGATCTCAGGGATGCCCGTGATGCTGCTTCAAAAAATAACAATGTTTTTATTCTCTGGACCGCTTCTTATCAAGGACTTTATTATAACAATGAAGGTTCTGCTACAAGAGTTACGGCTGCTAAAAGAAAATATGCTCTGCCCAGCATTGCTGAAAAAAGTTGGCTGATTAATTTTCTAAGAGAGGGTGCTAATTAATTCTCCCCTTTTTCACACATCAAACTATAAATAGTACTAAAATATATGCAGCGTGTGAAAAAGGGGAGAATTAAAACGGTTTCAAATAGACCATTGTCAAAGCAGTTAACACTGCTAAAAAATTAATTAGCATCAGTAATTGGACTCTGGAACCAAAACGATAGGCCATTCCAGCAAGTGCAGAAAGAATAAACCAACAGACTACTTTTACAATAAGCCAACCTGGAAAACCTACCTTCAAAATTCCTTGAAGCCCAAAACCGCTTAAAAACACAAATAAGCTCGCTATTCCCGAACGCATCAAAGTTTTCTTTCGTCGCTCAGGGATTTGCGCTGCAAAAGCATAGAAGTTCAAGCACAACATGATTGTTACAGAAATTACATGCACAATATATAGATATGAAATATTCATTAGAATTCTCCTGAAAAAGTTGCCAGATACCTAACATCTTAACCTATGCATCTAAAAAGGTAAAACCGATGGCAATAATAAAGAAATACCAAGAAATAAAAAATGAGTATTTAGATTCCTCCTCAATCATTGGTCTAAGTATCTCCGTTGGATTGGTGTTACTGGCGATTTTTCTTGGTGGAGATTCACTAAGTTTCTTAAATTTAAAAAGTTTCCTGATAGTAGTAGGAGGAACAATTGGAACAACTTTCTTAAATTTCCCTCTTTTGGATCTAAAACGAAGTTTCATTGCTTTGCAAAAAGTATTTAATGAAAATGAAATTTCTTCCGCTTTTAGATTTGATAAAATTCTTGAACTGGCACGCAAAGCAAAAGAACAAGGAACATTATCTCTTGAAGGAAAAATTTATCAAGAAGCAGATCCCTTTTTAAAAAAATCAATTCAACTTTTAGTTGATGGATTTTCTGCTGACGATATTCAAAGAAATTTAGAAATTGAGTTAATTCAGTCCGACGAAAGGTATCGCCGCGAAGCACAGGTATTTCAAACGATGGGCACAATTGCTCCAGCAATGGGCTTAATTGGAACCTTAATTGGCCTAGTTCAAATGTTAAAAAACCTTAATGACCCAGCACAATTAGGTCCGGGAATGGCTACAGCTCTGCTTACTACATTTTATGGCGCAATTTTAGCATATATAATTTTACTGCCTATTGCCGGAAAACTGCGCGCAAAAAGCGAAGAAGAATTAACCGTTAAGGCAATGACCCTAGAAGGGATAATGGAAATTTCCAGAGCGACAAATCCAAAATTAATTGAGCATAAATTACTTGCTTTCTTGCCTTCGGAAGTGAGAATAAATCAATTTGAGTAAGATTATGACTACTCAAAAAAAATATTTACAATATTTGAAAAACCGTCCTCAACCCAAAGACACCAGCAGTCTTTGGCTGATTACATTCACCGATCTTTTAACTCTGCTTCTAGGATTTTTTATTTTAAGTTATTCAATGACAACAAATAAAACTTCTTATGAAGGAATTAGTAATATTTTATTTCCCATCAAATCAAAACTTGCAGAACCTGTTATTGTAGAAAGTTCCATAATAAAAAAAGTTGATGATCTCTGGGTCGCTACCCTGCCCTATTCGGGAAATATTGAATCTAATTTCAAGGAAGATGAAACTATCAAAACAATTATTAGTACTTTTTCTCCGGAAAAATTTTATTTTCACGTTGCCGGCTATTTTGATCAAGAAATCAAGCAAACTCAGGCTATTAACAAATTAAGCAGCTTATTGAGTCAACTAATTGACTTAGGTGTTAAAGAAAACATGATTTCCAGCAGCAAATCCCCGGCGAATTATCCTCCTAAATATAATATTGTTAATAATTCTTTGCTCCCAAGTTCTCGTTTTGACATCATAATTTCCAGAAAGAAGTTTTAAATTCTATTTTGTATATAAAAAAATAACTTGGCACGAAATCTGTAACTAAAGTCCTAAGCTAGGAATTTGTGTCAGCAAAAGACGAAAATTTGACAATCTCTAAGGACTAAGGAGCAACAATGGCTGAAGAAAAAAAAGATAAAGAAAAAGACGGCGAAAAGAAAGAAGAAAAAAAAGGCGGGAATAAAATGATGCTGATCATTATCGGCATTGTTGTCTTGGGCCTGGCTATTGGCGGCGGCGTTTTCTTTGCACTAAAGGGTTCTGGCGATAAAAAAGATAAAAAGGAATCTGTTAAAAACGAAGATGAAGAAAGCTCTGATGCTGAAGAAGAAAAAGATTCAGAAGCAGAAAGTGGCGAAGAATCAAAAGGCGAACATGGGGAAAAAAGTGAGCATGGAGAGAAGTTAGGCAATGCCATTCTTCCATTGGATACCTTCATCGTCAATTTACAAGTAAAGGGCAGTTTTCTAAAAACAACAATCCAACTAGAGTTTAATAAACCTGAACTACCGCATAAAGTGGAATCAGATACTGCAAAAATCAGAGATGCGGTGATTAGGGTTCTGAGCACTAAATCTGCTCAGGAAATACTTACACCTGAAGGGAAAGATCAACTGCGAGAAGAAATTAAAATTTCGACAAATGAAGCTTTAAAGTCTGAAAGTGTTATCGCAGTTTATATTACAGAGTTTATTATTCAATAGTAGATATGAGTCAAGTTTTATCACAAGATGAAATCAATGCTTTGCTCAAAGGTTTGGACTCTGATGAGTCACAAGTCAAAGAGGAAGTGCAAAGCAGTGAAGGCATCAGAAGCTATGATTTAACAAGCCAAGAAAGAATGATCCGTGGTCGCATGCCGAGCATGGAATTAATCCATGATCGTTTCGCCCGTTCTTTTAGAAATTCTCTTTCTAAATTTATTGGAAAAACCTGTTTCATCAATCTGGGCGGAATTGAAATAATTAAGTTTGGGCAGTTTATGAAGAAACTTCCCTTGCCTTCTAATTTGCATATTTACCGCATGCCTCCGCTTCCGGGAAACGCCTTGATGGTCGTCTCTTCTCCTTTGGTTTTTGGCATGGTTGATACTCTTTTTGGCGGCAAAGGTGGAGGTAAAGTTAAAACCGAAGGCCGTGAATATACGGCAATTGAAACAAAACTGATCAGTAAAGTAGTCATGATGGCTTTAGAGGTTTTAAAAGAAGCCTGGGCTCCAATTTGTCCTTTAGATTTTACTTATGTTCGTTCCGAATTTAATCCTCTGGCAATAGCGATCGTTCCCCCCAATGAAATTGTAATAATCATCACAATGGAAATTGAACTGGAACAAGAAAGCACGACGTTAACACTTTGCACCCCCTATTCTACAATTGAGCCGATTAAAAATAAATTAACTACAGGTTTCCAAGGTAATCGGATGGAAGCGGATTCCTCGATAATAAAAAAAATGGAAACTAATATTAAAAGAACCGAAGTTAATCTATCTGTTCAGTTAGCCAAAGGGATGGTCAAAACCAGAGAAATTGTCAACCTAAAAGCAGGCGATATTATCCAACTGGAAACAAGTCCCAGCGATGAAGCAATTGTCAGAATTGAAGGTATTCCAAAATATTTTGGTCATGTCGGAAGCTTTAAAGGGAGCAAGGCGATTCAGATCACAAGAGCAATAATTAATACAGATGAAAAGTTATAACGGAGGAAAGCAATGGCAGATGAAACAACTAGTGCAGTAGAAAACGTAGCAAACGCAGCTGAAGGAGTGGTCAAGGCTACAATGGAAATGCCAAAGAATTTGGATTTTCTTCTGGATGTGGCTTTACAAGTTGGCGTAGAAGTTGGTCGTTCCAAAATGACAATTCAGGATTTATTACAACTTAGCCAAGGCTCAGTAATCGAATTAGCAAAACTTGCCGGAGAACCTCTTGATATTTACATCAACGATCGCCTGGTAGCCAGAGGAGAAGCGGTAATTGTTAATGAAAAATTTGGCGTTCGTGTTACCGACATCATCTCTCAAGCTGAAAGATTGGAAAGTTTAGGATAAAATGGAAGAACAAATTAAAGTTGGAAGTGAGGTTCCCGAACTTAAGTTGCTTACACAAAAAACAGCTTATGGTTTCAGTGTGATTTTACTGACTATTTGTCTTTTGTTTGGTCTTTACAAAAAGATTTTTGAAAAAAATCAAAAAAAAAATGCTCCCGATTTAATCAATATTATCTCCAAAAAAGCAGTAAATAATAAAAGTGCTTTGCTGGTAGTGGAAGTTCTGGGCAGTAAATACCTTTTATCGCAATCAGCAGAACGTCTGGAAATGATCTCAGAAATTTTCCAAAAAGAAGACAAAGATTCCTATGATGTTTTTGAAAAGGATTTGAAGAAAATAAATGCTTAAAAATAAACAATCTTTGTTTTTATTCGCCTTTGCTTTGTTACTCTGTCCAATTTTGCCGGCTTTTGCCGATCCTTTTGCTCCCAGTCTGACAATTAATACACTTAGTGGAGCAGGCTTTGATAATAAAGAAGTTTATACCGGCCTTAAACTGACAATTTTGCTTTCGGCGATGGTTTTTATCCCATCATTAATCATGGCCGTTACCTGCTTTCCTCGTATCTCCATAGTCCTTGCATTAACCAGGCAAGCTTTGGGCACAGCACAAACTCCACCAAATCAAATTATTATCGGACTTTCTTTATTTTTAACCTTTGCAATAATGAATACAACTTTTACTGAAATTTATAATAATGCGATTGTACCCTATACTGAAGATCAAATTGGCAATGATGAGCTAATCAGTAGAATGTATAAACCGCTACGCGATTTCATGCTTCCCTTAACCAGAGAAAAAGATATTACCTTATTTACAGAAATTACTAAATCAGAAAAAGCCGAGAGCCCGGAAAAAATAAAGGCTTCAGTACTGATTCCTGCATATATCATCAGCGAACTTAACACTTCCTTCCAAATGGGATTTTTAATTTTTCTTCCCTTTCTTGTTTTGGATTTGGTGATTTCTGCAATTCTAACTTCAATGAGCATGATCACCTTACCACCGACAGTAATTTCTTTGCCGATTAAGATGATGCTCTTTGTTTTGATTGATGGTTGGGGTTTAATTATTGGGAACTTAGTAAAAACTTATAATCTTGGTTAATTTATGAATATTGATCACATCTTGGCAATTACCCGCTATGGCATGGAAACTTCAATGTTTATCTCTGCACCAATCCTACTCTTGGGATTAGCTGCCGGTATTATGATCAGTATTTTTCAAGCAGCAACTCAAATTAATGATGCGGCACTTTCTTTTATACCAAAGATGACTGCAGTAGTATTTGCGATGGCAGTTTTTGGTCACTGGATGATTACAAAAATGATGGCTTTTGCAGTTTTTACAATTAATCAAATTCCCAGTGTGGTGAATTAATATATAATGTAGGGGTACCCTTTATGGGTGCCCGTTTTGCATAGCTACTTTAATTCGGGCGGGCACGACTCGACTGAGCTCGTCGAAGTCAAGACCCGCCCATATAGAAAACTATATGAACCTCGATTACACATTTTATTGGGCCTGGGTACTGCTTTTTACAAGAATGACCGGTTTATTTTATGCCCTGCCCGGTATCGGAACTGAGCAAGTACCAGATAGTTTCCGCCTCCTTCCGGCAATAACTCTTTCCGTCTGTGCTGTTCTAGGTGGAATGAAAGTTGACTTACCTCCTGGACTTGCCGAAGGCGGATTAATGCTTATTCTAGAATTTGCCCTGGGTTATTTGATGGGCTTTATTCCTTTATTAATAATTAGCGGACTCACTGTCGCCGGTCAGGTGATTTCTGGTTCAATCGGTCTGGGACAAGCAAATATGATTGATGCTTCTCTGGGAGAAAGTATTTCTGTTGTATCTAGAATCAAATATCAATTGGGAATTTTAATATTCCTTTTACTTGATGGTCATTTACTTATTGTAAAAAGCGCATCTACGGTTGTTTCCAATGTCGGGCTAGGAATTTTTAAGACTAATTCTAACATTGCAGCATTATTGGTAGAAAAATTTTCCAATACTTTTGAAATGGCTTTAGTAATTTCGACGCCAATTATCGTAGCTGCTTTACTTACACAATTTGTTTTAGGCTTGATCGCCAAATTCATTCCCCAGGTCAATGTATTCCTAATTAGTTTGCCTTTAACAGTAATTGTTGGCTTCTATTTATTACAATCTACATTTAAAATTTTGGTCCTTAAAATGGGCGAGATCAGTGATTCGATCTTTAATGCTTTGATTGCCTTGAATCTATTATAAAAAAACCAGATAGAACCTTTAAGAAGGTTAGTATTGCGAGTTAATAATAAATCGCCTGCTGCTGCAAAACAATAAAATCATCTGTCGTTGCCAGGGAGCAAAGCGACCGATAATTTTGTCTTCACTTCACTCACAACGACAGGTAATTCTTTGCCGACAATATTACTTAATATTGAATCGCCTAGCCAATTTGCTTCTTACTTTTTCTGTCTGAGCTTCAGTAACCATTGAAATTAAATAAGCATAGATAATTACAAAAGCAAAAATTCCTAAGCCGATAGTTAACTGAAGAGGTTCGGGCTGCCATCTTTGATTTTTAAGGATTAAGGAATTACAGAAAATCAAAATTGGAAGATGAACCAAATATAAAGTATAAGAAAATCCCGCAATTTTATGTGCAATTTTTTTGTATAGTTCACTATGGCAAGGGGAGCGATCTTGTAAAATTGCGTAGAGAAAAATGCTGAAGAAAATTGCCAAGATAAAATCACTGAAAGTTTCAGAACCGGAGAATAGCTTAACTCGCACAGCACCTAAGGTGGCTAAAAAAACAATTCCACTTAAATAAAGCATTAAATATTTTAATTTTCTTTTTAATTCGAACTTAGAAGTAAAGTGAATGAAAGCCCCAAATAGCCAGATTAAGAAATAAATTGAGATTGTTTTACCGACCATACACAATAAAAGTAGCGCTGCCAAAAGCTGAAGTAACTTATGTTTATTATTGTTACTCACAAAGGATAAAACCAGTAACGGAAAAATCATATAATACCAAAATTCATAACTCAAACTCCAAAGAGGAGCGTTTGAACCAAATGGTGGTGAAAAAATCCTTTGCAGAAAAAAAAGATTGGTCAGGAAATTATTAACTGTAAGATGATCACTTACTTTAAAACTAACAATATTTCCAATTAATGAATGTCCACTATAAATACTATCCGCACCGGAAAAATATATTCCCGACAAATCAAAAACAGCTGTAAGTAATAATGCTGGTATTAAAACCACATATAATCTAGCTAAACGGACCAATAAATAACTTAGCCAAGACCAACGATTATCAGAAACCGCTTTGAAAATACTTGCAGATATGAAGAAACCACTTAAAATAAAAAATATCACTACAGCTTCATGCCCAAATCCAGTAATAAAATAGAGTATTTTAATAAAAATATTCTTTTTGGTTATCGATTCATAATCAACAAAAAATAAATTCCTCAAATGTCCGATACAAACAGCCCAAGCCGATATTCCTCGAATCAGATCTAAATGTTCAGAGCTGCGATAACCTTTAACTCTTATTGTTGGTATCTTTTTCATCTTAGTTCTTTTGTGCTAATTGCATTACTTCTTATTAATCTTTCATAAAGAAGTCTTTGATGATATTGTTTTCTGGATTTTTCAATTTCTATGGCATCAAGTTGAGGCAACAACATTATAAAACCGGCCATAAACCAATAATAAACTTGGAAAGTAACGTTATAAACAAGATTAGAAGTAATTCCGCTATAATTAATAAAATGCAAAAGACAAGCAATCAAAGCATAGTTCTTCATCACATCGGTTTTTACTTTGGTAAAAGTTTTCCATAGTGCAAATATTAAATAAAGACGCATAAAATACCAAAATGCAAAACCAATCAGGCCCAGTTCGATCATTATTTTACCTGTTTCGATATCATATGCACCGTCGAAGGCTTTTTTACTATCTAATCCAAAAGCTTTTCTGATCTTGGCATCGGCATTGCTGGAAGCACCTGTTCCGTAACCAAAAACACCTTTGTCGGTAATATTTTCCATTACGGTTCTATAAACCCAACTTATCCGTTCCGATGAATCTTTATTTTGGGTGATTCTGCCGATAAAATTGGTCAATTGAGCCGAAAAAATTGAGGGGACGATTAACCCAATAAAAATAATTGGGAGAATAAGTTTTTTAAAAAAACCTTTTCCTCTTAAGCCTTTATTTAATATCAGATACAAGGCTAGTAATATTATTGAAGAAAATAAAGGTCCTCGTGAACCGGATACCAAGAAACCGCCTATTAAAAACAATAAAACGGCCAGAACTAAAAAGTGATTTCTTGCTGATTGTCGATAAGTCAATAATGGTATGGTAAAAGCAAAGCAGAAGGTAAGATAAGTTGTAAAACCGGAAATATAAGAAAAAGTTCCCGTGGTTCTAACGTTGTCTGAACTTCCCATTGTTGCGATATATTTAACATCTTCCGCAGCATATCGATTTATTAAACTATTAGCGGGACTGACATATTGAACTAAAGCTAAACAACAAACACCAATAGAAATAATTAAATATCTCCTGATAAATGCAATGAACTCTTCTTTGTCTTGAAAAAAACTGGGGAGTAAAAATATCAGCGGCATATATAAGACATAGCCCCTGATTCCAATAGTACCAAGAATAACAGAACCCAATTTTGGATTGAATATTTGTAAAACAGGAACCAACAATGAAAGAAATAAAACAAATTTCAAAGTCGGTGCTTTTAAAAAATTAGTTCTTTGTTCAGGAGGTTGTAGATAAAACTTGATGTAAGCAATAATTACTATGACGTCTTTTATAAAGTAAACTAAATCTGCGGCTCCCGGAACAACCCATTTTCTAATTGCTCCTTCAAAGACAGTCAAATAAAAAACCATATGCAAGCAATTTTGCCAGGTCAACGGAATAACTCCGATTAAACCAAACAAAATAAAAAATATTGGCAAAGGTTTCATGATCGTTATACTCTAATAGAGATATGTTATTGAAATATAAGAATTAAGATGTTTTCTTAAGGTAAAAAGCTTTATATAATTAACAATTAGTCACTATTTTACTTAAGAATGTCCAATTACGATTTAAACACATTTGAGAAAGGTCATCTAATTGCCAATCGCTATCAAGTAATTAAGCTGCTTGGAGCAGGAGGAATGGGCAGTGTTTATCTGTGCGATGATCAGTTTCTAGAAGGCACCCAGGTAGCAGTTAAAGTTTTACATAAAGAATTTTGTACCGATCCTAATTTAGAAAAGCGGTTCCTACGGGAAATTCAACTAATGAATTCAGTTAGTAATCCCCATGTTGTTAGAACATTTGATGCCGGTCGGGATAACGCAATTCTTTATTTTACGATGGAATTCGTTGCCGGAATTCCCATGGATGACTACATTAGCCAAAATGGCAAATTAAGCATTAATCAATTTTGCACAATCTCACTTCAAATCTGTGAAGGAATTGATGCAATTCATAGAGCTTCGATCATACACCGAGATCTTAAACCAAGTAATATTATGCTTTTAAACGATGCCAATATCAAGATTACTGATTTTGGCGTAGCTAAGCCTAAATCTTCAAAACTAACGCAACATAATGAAATAATAGGTTCAGTTGATTACATGGCGCCGGAAATTTGGTTAGGAAATGAAACGACTACTGCAATTGATATTTATAGTTTAGGAATAATTTTTTATCAGATGATTACAAACCAATTACCATTTTCCGATGATGAACCTTCAAAAATGATGATGTATCACGTCAAAAGGCCTCCTACTCCGCCCGCACAACATAACCCGGAAATTCCTGCTTGGTTAAATCATTTAATCCTAAAAATGTTATCAAAAGCACCTCATGAAAGACCAAAATCTGCCAATGAAATCTCCAGAATAATTCAAGCAAATTCAAAAAACCTCAAACCCCTTACTCTCAGTGGCAAATTTCCTTCAGTTACCACAACAATGAATTCAGGAAAACTTAGATCTCTTTCTCAAAGTGGATCACAACTCAACATTAATCCTGCAGATTTTATTCAAAGCCAAGAAGAAACAACTTCTTCTAGAGTTAGAGATTTAAGGAAAAAGAAAAAAAGAAAAAATATTTTACTTGCTATCTATGCTTTATCTTGCATAAGTTTGATTATCTATTTTTATATTAAGATTGCTTTTGTTTTTGAAGAATTACTTCTTATATAGCAAGTTTTTCCAAGAAGCGGATGTTTTGAAACCCAAAATCAAACAATAATTCAGGAATTAATCTTTATCTCTTACGATAAAACAATTGCCGAGCGCTAAACAATCCATTTTTGTTCGTAAAAAGCAATTTATTGTTTCATCAGGAGTGCAGACTATTGGTTCATTTTCATTAAGTGAAGTATTTAAAACAATTGGTATTCCAGTTTTTTCCTCAAACTTTTTTATTAACTTATAATATAAGGGATTAGTTTCTTTCTCCACAGTTTGTAACCTGCCAGTACCGTCAACATGTGTCACAGCAGGAATAATCGGCCGTTTCTCTTTTTTAATAGGAATAACCTTTTCCATAAAAGGGGAATTTACATCGTCTTCAAAATATTCTCCAACTTTTTCTTTTAAAATACTTGGTGCAAAAGGTCGAAATTTTTCACGAAATTTAATTCGCAAATTAATGATATCTCGCATATCTTCTCTTCGGGGATCGGCAATTAAGGAACGATTACCCAATGCCCGGGCGCCTAATTCCATTCTCCCTTGGTACCAGCCAACTACTTTCCCCTGAATCATCGCTTCTACTGCTTGTTCAACTAATAAATCCTCTTCCAAAATTTTATATTTTACGCCATGATTATCACAAGCAAGTTTACATTCTTGCACTCCATACTCGGAACCCCAATAGGCATGTTTTAGTTCAAAACTTCTTTTGTTTCCTAAAATTTGATTCCATAAATAAAATGCCGAACCAAAAGCGGTGCCGTTATCCGCAGCTCCAACCGGAACAAAAATATTTTTAAAAGGAGTCTCTTTATGAATTTTTCCATTAGCAACAGAATTCATAGCCACACCGCCGGCAAAACAAAGGTTCTTTGAAGGAAACTTGCCATACAAGATATTTAATAAATGCATAATAACTTCTTCAGTCACCTTCTGCAAAGAAGCAGCAATATTTTCTTCCCTTTTAGTTGTCTGCTCTCGGGGTTTTTTTGCTGCTCCCAATCTTTTTTCCAGATATTGAGAATGAAAGGATTCAACCTTGGGCAACCCTCCATCCCAAGCCATTTTTATACCTTTTTTATGATGCTCAAAATAATCTAGATTAAGTTTAAATCCCTCTTTAGTTAAAAAAAACATTTTTCTAAATTCATCAACAAACTCTGGTTCGCCGTAAGGAGCTAAACCCATAACTTTATATTCGTCTCCATAATTGGGAAATCCTAAATAGATAGTTATTGCATTATAGAGAAATCCCAAAGAATGAGGATGAAATATTTTGCTAAAATAATTCGTATTTATTTTAGAACCTTCTCCCGAGGACATAACGCAACTTGTAAAATCTCCCATTCCATCCAAAGAGAGTATCGCCGCAGAGTCATAAGGAGATAAAAGAAAGGAACTTCCAATATGAGATTCATGATGCCCAATAAAATGAAATTGTGCTTTTAGTTCTTTTTCTTGACAATTAAGCGCTTGCGACAAATTTGTTTTAAGATCAAGGGATTTTTTTTGTCTAAGCAGTCTGCTAATTATTGTTCGAAGAGCGGGTCGATGTTTTAAAGTAAAAAGTAACTTTTCCTTGAGGTGCGCCTTGGGATTAAAAGAAACCGTCACATGATCAATTTCTGCGGCTTGAACATTTCCTTTTTGCAAACAATATCTAATGGAATTAACCGGGAACCCCGCCCAATGTTTGATTCTAGTAAATCTTTCTTCCTCAACGGCAGCAATCAGCACTCCGTCCTGAATCAGTGCGGCAGAAGAATCTCCGTGATATGCATTAATTCCAAGTATATTCATTTAATTTAAATGTTGTTCCAATATTTTCTTTAAACGGTTATGAAAAACATCCAAGCCATAATACTCTATAACCTTTTGTCTTAAAAACTCTCTATTGTAAATATTTTTGTTTGGATGCTTGCCATTAAGCACTTGAATCAAAATATTAGCCAACTCTTTAATATTATCAGGATCGACAACGATGCCCAATTCGCCATTTTTAATGACCTCTTGACCGGCATCTTGATTGCTCACTAATACCGGCCTGCCGCAAGCAAGAGCTTCTAAATAAACGATTCCAAAACCCTCTCCTTTACTGGGCATGGCAAAAAGATCACAAAGATTATAATAGTCAACTATTTCTTCATCGGGAATGAAACCTGTCATAATAACTGATTTTTCCAGTCCTTTGTTCTTGATCAAATCCTCTATGCGGTGACGATCGTTTCCCTTGCCCACTAAAATATAAACTAGATCTTTTATACTTTCTTTTACTAGATCTAAGGATTCTATTATTTGATCATATCCCTTATAGCTTTCAAAATTATCAAGACGGCAAATTGTAAGAATAACTTTTGTTTCGTTGGTAATTCCGTGTCGATCCAATAATTTTTTTGATTTATCGGCAATTTGAAAATTATTTTCTGAGAACTTGCACGGAAGAATATTAAATTTACTTTGATCGACAGTTAAATATTCTTTAACTTTACTTATTGTATAATTGCTGATTGAAATAATGGCCGTCGCAGACCGCAATGATTGGATTTTCATCGGACTTTTCCAATTCCAGACTTCGATCCCATAAATAACAACAAAATATTTAATTTTTCTAAACTTTGATAAAATAAATATCAGAGGCAAATAATTGGCATGCATCACAAAAATTATTGGATTTTTATTGAATAATCCCGAAGATAATAGCTTGATACTAAAAATCAATGTTCTCAAAAATTTAGGATAATGCCCCGAGAAATTATATTCAACCAATGTTTGAAGTTTTTTTCTTGCGGGCCGATCCTCTTTTAAATAAATTTTTTTCTCCAGATTCGGATAAATATTAAAAAAATCTTGAAAAAAATAATTGCAAAAAACTTGAATTCCTCCTTTAAAATCAAAAATATTAGGACACCAAAATATAATTTTCTCTTTGGCCATATCAGCTAGGTATATTTTCTTTTAAATATTTAGCTAAATTTAGGCAATAAGCTTCCCAACTGTAAAGCTTTATTTTATTAAGTATTTCCTGATGATCGATGTTTAAAGAATCAGGATCATCATAATAAAATAATATTGCTTTTTTTAAATCTTCAATATTCCTTTTTTCGACAAGTAAGCCGATTTTGGGATCGGATAAAATATCGGGCGCAACTCCAGTAACTGTTGCAATCACCGGTAATCCATGGGAAAGTGCTTCCAATACTACTAAACCAAAGCCTTCATATAAAGAAGGAAAGATAAAAAGGTCGCTATTGAGATATATTTGCGATAATTGATTATGAGGAACGCTGCCATAATATTTTATCTTGGTATTATTACTTAAATTTTTTTCCAACCAACCTGAGGGATATTCATTGCCTCCGACCAAATGTAAGGTACTATTTTTTAGATTCAATTGTCTAAATGCTTCCATTAAGTAATGCACACCTTTTAGAGGATTAAGTCTTCCGACATACAAAATATTAAAAGTTTTTTTATCTTTTCTTTTAGAAACGACACTAAGATTTTCTACTTTTGTAGCACCATAAGGTATGACAACTATTTTTTCCGGACTAATATTATTTTTAATCAAAGAATTGCGGGTGGCATTAGAAGCAACAATAATATTATCGGCCAAATTAAGCTCTTGTTCCTTTCTTTCAATTTTCCATTTTGGTTCTAAAAGTGCCGCACAGGAGTTTTTAAATTCCGGAAATAAATCTGCTTCCTCCCTTTGAATTTTATAAACTTCCTTATAATGCAGAGTCGGCAAATCATAAAAATTTATTAATCCTAATTGTTTGGATTTTTGAAAGCTTACGGCAGCAGTATCTTCATAGCTATATATTGCAGAAAGATTATTTGTCCGCTCAATTACCTGAGAAAATTTGCGATCAATATGTACGGATAAATAATCAGACAAACTTTTTTCTTCGATTCCTAAAATTCTAGCGATTTTACTGCGAATCAAAAATATTCTTAAAAGTTCAGGGCCGGGAAAACTAAAAATCTTTTCCACTTCATCAGGAACCCAATCTCTTCTGGCAAATTCTTTTGATAATTTTTTTGAAACAAAATTCAATATAGAAAAAATTTTTGAATTTTTATTATAATAAAATGAGGTCGTCAAAGATGCCAACAAATCGCTTTTTAATAAACTTAAAAGAGCATTCCTGGCATTAGGGTTTCCTGTGGGATGGCAAAAAGCGATTTTTTTTAAAGTCATTTTCCATTCTTTCTGGAGAGGAAAAAAATACTATCCGAAAAATAAATAAATAAAGGCACTTTATTGGCAATTTTTTTGAGACATTCTGATAAATTATATCCTAACCTGATCAGAGGATGCATCATATCAATATCGGAACTTTGGGCACCTAAACCGAAATAAGTATCGATGCTTATTTCGCAATGTCCGATAATCGAACTGAATGCTTTTTTTAATTCCTTAATCGACCAGTAGCGCACTTGAAATTCACTGGCAGTAGAAAAGCCTCTCTTCAATTGATGAAAAAGACTGATTAAGCCGAACTTATTCGCCATTTGCACTAAACATATTCCCCGCTCTTTGAGCACATTGCTGATTTGTTTGGCACTTAACAAAAAATCTTCTTTACTAAAATGCTGAAAAACACTGTAGCTATATACATTGTCGAATGTTTTTTCTTTAAAAGGCAAATATCTGGAATCAGCCACAACAAAAGAAATATCGTGACCATAATGTTTAGATAGTCTTTTTGCAGCCAAAACAGCCCCTAGAGAAGGATCTAATCCCACCACTTTATATCCTTTATTTGCAGCGGCAATGCTCCATCTGCCCCAATTGCAGCCGATATCAAGCAATAGATTTCCCTGCGCCGAACCTAAAGCGATTTTAGGGATCGGATATCTGCCCAGATTTGATTTTAATGTTCTGTACAAATTGCCGCAGGTGGCGACAATTAATTCTTGCACGACAGGATCAACTGAATGACTTTTATCTTTGCATTTTTCTTTGACTAATTCTCTGTCTTTCTCGTCAATTCCAAGTGTGGCGGTAAAATAGGGGTCATTTTTGAAATAAAAATCTGAATTTTCAGCAGCAGTTAGCGAGGCTTTTGCCACCCATAGAGTTTCCGGAACATCATTTCTTAAAAGAACTGGGATGCCATCGATGATATTGAATGAATGCTTGTTTTCGCAAACAAGCTTGCCTTGATTCATCGATAAATTCAAACGATCATAAGGGCAAACCAATATTTCTATTAAAGTTTTATCACACATAATCAAAAATTAAACCGTTTACATTTACTTTATTTTTATTGAAAAATTACTAGGTCTAAGCAGAATTTTCTTATCTTCAAAGATCAGCCTTTTTAGATCATCTTCCTTTACTGAGGAATCAGCATAAGATACGCCTACTTTAAAATTATTTAGATTCATATCAAAAAGATTCTGCGGACCGAATCCATTTGTTTTAATTCTTGATTCAATAAATTTAGCTACATACTCTTCTTTGAAATAAAGCTGCAAAATGAATCCTGTCAAAACTTGAGAGTAAACATCAATTGGAAAATCATTCTTTGTTTTTAAAACATTTTCCAGTTCTCTTGAAAGATAATTTTCCAAATCAAGCACATAGACACAATCGATATAATCTTTAAAGCTTTTCAAATTACTTTTATCAAATTGCAAGTATTTGATATTGGAAATTAATTTATCAAAATCTACACTTAAAGAATAATAGTTCTCATTATCTTTTAATATTTTTATGGGGAAATCATTTTGATCAAACTTTAATTTACCCTCAAAAGTGAAGTTTGATTTTGTACGGCCCTTTTCTAATAACTCAAATAACTCTTGCAAATTAGTCTCAATGGTTTTTCTAATATTTTGTTGATCATTTTTAAAATTGACTTCAAAATTACTGCCTTGCAAACCGACAAAAGGATAATTATCATAAATCCAATTGCCTCTGCTGATATTATCCGAATCGAGATATTTAAGACGAACACCACTTGCTTTAATTGTTATTTCTTTTGCTGAAAAGTCCGGCCAACTAACAGAAATATTATCAACCTTTAAAGAAAGGTTTAACTTAAAATTATTAGTTGGATAATCAAAGTCAAAATGAAAATTTCTAATATTAAAAGATTTAAGCGAGTTAATGCTTACTTCTTCAAAATAGGTGTCCCAAACATTAATTCCTTTTTCTTTGAAATTTTTTCGAAGATTACCCAAACTCAATGTTACATCATTAGATAATTTAGTGCTTAAAACAAAATAGAGCACAATAATTAAGATAATTAAGCTAATATTTATTAACAGAAAATTCTTACGCATTTAATTAATTTCCCCTAACTTGAAGAAAAAGATCTTAATATGTTAAACAATTTAGGTTTATATTTTAGGTTCATTCTAACATTTTCTACTGTTACATTTGAGAAATAACACCTGTTAAATGTTGTGCTTCCCAATATGAATGAAATTTACCACGTTGTGCCAATAATTGTCTCGGAGCGCCCATTTCAACTACTTTTCCTTTTTCTAAAACTATTATTTTTTCAGCGTGTTGAACAGTAGCCAAACGATGAGCAATGACAATTATTGTTTTATTTCCAAACATTTCATCGATAACCACTTGAATTTGTTTTTCGGTATTGGAATCCAAGGCACTCGTCGGTTCGTCAAGAATTAAAATATCAGGTTTTTTTAATATCGCTCTGGCAATTGAAATTCTTTGTTTTTCTCCGCCGGATAGGCGCATCCCCTTGTCTCCCAAATCGGAATCTAAACCATGGGGCAATTTGCCAAGTAAATCATGAAGTCGGGCGCTTTTAACAGCCTCGATTAATTCTTCATTGCTAACTTCACGCTCTAAACCATACAGCAAATTTTCTTTAAAAGTTGCATGTAATAAAAATGCCTCTTGGCTGACCAGGGCAATATTTTTAAGAAGAGAATTAATTTTATAATCTCTTATGTCAATGCCATCAATAAAGATATTTCCTGGTTCACAATCATAAAATCTCATCAAGAGATTAATTATTGTCGATTTTCCTGAACCGCTTTGTCCGACAATTGCTGTCATCGTTCCTTTTTCAATCTTAAAACTAACTCCGTTTAAGACCTGGTTTCCTCCGGGGTAAGTAAAATTTAAATTCCTTAGTTCAATGTGCTCATGCAAACCAAGGTAATTTTTAGTTCCATCGGGGATCATATATTTTAACTCATTATCAAAAACCGACATTACCTCTTGAAGCGGCCCGGATAATGAAGCTAAAGAAGCTCTTACCGTATTCAAAGAGCCAAAGAGTCCTGAAGCTCTTTTTAACATAGCGATAAACGCAAAATATTTGGCAATGCCGTCAGAATTTTCAACACTCGCAATATAAGAAATAATGCCAATTAATACAAAAATTAAACAAAGCATGATAATTTCCTGAACAGGATTAATCATCGCAATATGCTTATCTACACTATATTGAAGATTGCGCACGGCATCGCTTGTTTTATTAAAATCTTTTATTTCTTTTCCTTCTGTGGAATATGCTTTAATTAAGGGAATGCAGTTGAGAGCATTAGAAATTCTTCTGCCTAAGATATTGTAGGATTCAGCATAACTTTTGGAAGAATCCCTGAGCTTCTTAATAATGCTGGTTAAGGCATTATGCAAAATTGGAAAGATACAAAGCACTATTACTGTGAGCTTAACTGAGATCATCAACATGATAGTTAAATAAACAAAAAGAGTGCTGATCGCATAACCTGCACCTTGTAAATTCCGAAACTCCAAGGCTACAGTATCAACATAAGTGGTAATTAATTGATGTAAATAACCAAGACTATGCTTTTCAAAATATAATTTACCAAAACTTAAGTATCTTGCATAAATACCTTTCCTTAAGAAATTTGCTACCTTACGAACTTGCTTGGAAGTACCCCAGGCAGAAAGAAGAAAAAGAACGTTTTTCCCTATTGCACTGACAAAAACTCCACCTATTAGTAATATAAAAAGTGTCTTATCATCATTTAAAAAGGAAAATGTTTCATGATTGGCAAGCTCCTTAAAAAAATCATATTTTTTAATAGAGCTTAAATCTTTCTTCATCATCCAGTCTAAAACCGGAATCGATAAGATCACTGTAAATCCTTCACATAAAGAAGCGCCGATAAAAATAAACAGAGGAAGGATAAAGGAGTAATAACTAATATTTGATTTTTTAAGCTGTTGGTTAAGCTTTTTTAAGTAATAGGAATTCTTTTTTGAAAAAAACGTTATATTTAACACTGATATACAAATATTTGAAATTTTTATGAGTTTAGTTGAATATCTCAACTAATTACTTAAGATGATTTAGGATTTACCATTGACTCAGAAAATGTGGTAGATCAAATATATTTTATAGATTTATTACTATTTTTCTGTATATTGTTCTTCAATATAGTAGTACTCAGGCTCTCTGAAGGATGAAATTTTATTAGCGGCATTTAAAATAGTTCCCAAAATAGGCGCATGTACTTGTTTTAAACGGGCATATGCATATTCAGCAACAGGCCGAGGTGTTTTATTACTTCTGACAACTAAGGCTACAGCATCTACCAGCTTTGACAATAAAAGAGCATCAGCCACATGGCATACTGGGGGAGTATCAATAATAATTTGATCATATTCCATACTTAATAATTCTATTAATTCCACCATTTGACGGGAACTTAAAAGTTCACCCGGTGCTCTGGTGTGATGTCCGGATAACAATACATGGAGTGAAGGAACCGGGGATTCCATGATTACATCTGTATAATCGACTTCACCGTTTAAATAATCCACCAAACCCGGAGTATTACGTCCGCATTCAAAAAATTTATACATTGAAGGAATTCTTAAGTCAGCATCTATTAATAAAGTTTTAATTGATGCTTGAGCAAATGTTGTCGCCAAATTGACAGCTACGGTGCTTTTACCATCACCTTTTTGTCCACTGGTAACCATTATTTTATGCGGAATTTCAGTCAGCCCTGAGCACTGAATTGAAGCACGAACACCTCTGAAAGATTCACTTTCCCTAGAGAGGGGAGAACTTAATAAAACTATTTCACTTGTTTTACTTTCTAGTTTTATTTTTGCTTGTTTACTTTGTTTGTTGACTAAATTTTTAGCAATATCAACTAAAGATCCCTTGCCGTTAACTTTTGTTTCAGAAACTACTTTGGTATGATCTTTGGTCTCAATTTTTGTCACACCATTTGTTAAGTCAATGTCCTCTGTTTCAATTATTGTCAATTCATCTAAATCTTTTGGATCATCAATTGCATTTTCCTCTTCAGAAATTGCACCACCCAAAAATTCATTACTTAATTCCACGCGCGTTTGTTCATTGCCTGAAATTTCTTTATCCAAACGTTCATTCTTACTTTCAGGAATAATTAATGTATTGCCCTGAAATTCAGAGGAAAAACTTGGGATTACGCCTAATACTGGAGAATCAATACTTCTTTTTAAATCTGCTACTGATTTTATGGAATTATCTCTAAAATCCAACAAGAAAGCCAAGGATACTCCCAACAAAGTACCCAAAAGTATCCCCGAAATCAAGGTGGCCATTGTATTTAAACTACTTGGAAAAACAGGAGATAACGCTTTGTCTAATATTTGAACGTTTTTTTGTCCATTCTCGGCGTTAACCGTAGCATCTTCTAGTCTTCGGGC
This sequence comes from uncultured Bdellovibrionales bacterium, assembly GCA_964405665.1. Classification (GTDB taxonomy): domain Bacteria; phylum Bdellovibrionota_C; class UBA2361; order SZUA-149; family CAZDWZ01; genus CAYOOT01. The sequence goes on from CAYOOT010000001.1 coordinate 41,323, forward strand.
AATCTGATCGTTAATTTCTTTTGCCGCTTTTAGTTCTTTTTCTAAAACTTTATATTCAATTAATTGTCTTGTATTCTGTGTTTCATTTGATTTTAATTTTTCAAATTCATTTTGGATTAATCTTTCTTGATAGGCAGCAGCCTTATATTTGATTTCTTGTTCCCTGGTTTGTCTTTCAACGAATTGTTTAATCGTTCCTTTTGCTAGATCAATTTTTTCCTCTAAAAATTTCAGATAAGGAGTTCTGGCATTAAGTTTCTTGATTGCCTTATATTCATTTTGGATTTGACTAATTTCAAACAATCTTGCTTGAGTATTGGGATCGGGATTGAGCACAGTAAGCCTTGAAGAACCGGCACTATTTGATAACTCTTTATAAATTGATTCTTCGGAAGCTCTTTTCAATCTCGCTTGAGATAAGCTATCTGCTAAAGTCCGAACCATGGTCCCTTTTTCTGCTAAAGCAGTAGCTTCTTCTGAAAAATTTATGCCGGATTTAATTGATAATTGATAAATCCTTTCTGAAATATCTTTTACCCTAGCTTCTGAGTCTTTAGATCTGTTTTTCAAGAAATCGACGTTTACTGTGGCAGATTGCAATCGTTGTCCTCTTACCAGAGTGACAAAACCTTCTGCATGAGCATTAGCTATTTTTGAAGCAAGTTCCGGCTTATTTGATTGTGCTGTAATTTTAACAAGCGAACTATTGGCCACCTGAGAATAACTTGTTGATGCCAAATATGCATCCAGGATCGGTATTGAGATATTTTCTCCACCGGAATTTTCATTGGCGATTTTTTCCGCATTAGAAATATTCTGGTTATAATAGTTTCTAATTTCTGCATTTTCTTTTAAAACGTTTATTGCCAAAACATAGCTTTGAAGTAAGGGCAATTGAGAACTGATATAATCAGATTTTGTTGTTTCACTTCGAAGGATTTCTGCCATCGGACCTTCTAACGGTGGCACATAAGTCCCGATACTGATTATTGCCGAACTCTTATATACTTTCGGTGTTCTCTTATTCTTAATTATCGCTCCGGTCATTCCTATTGATGTACATAAAGCAATTAACCACCAATAACGAAGAAATATAGCTGCATATTCTCTAATTGGCTTTTCAGTTTGATTTAAATTAACACCATAGCCAGCATACGATCCGCCGTACTCACCATAATGGTTTAACATCACACTGCTGTGGCCTGCGGATACTACTTCGTGATGGCCAGATTTATCATTTCTCATGACAATACACCTAATAATTTACATATGGTTACTTAAGTTGTCGGGTATCTGTTTTTTTTTCTTGAGCACTAATTTTCAAGAGGAAATACCTGAGGTTATGCTTAAGAAATGGCCCTAATTTAACGATACTAATATTAGGAAAGAATTTAATAATTTTTAAAGCATGAAAATTATCTTCGAGATTACCAGTATCACTTTGATTGGATTTTTATCCGCTTTCTTCATCATGCCTTATATTGCAGAATTTTCCATAAAAAATAAAATTATCGACAATCCTTCAGAACGAAGAATCAATAAAAAAGCTATCCCTCGAGCCGGGGGCTTAGGAATCTGTTTTGGATTTATTGTAACCCTAGTCTTCCTCTTATCATTACCGGAAGTAATTGATTATAATAAACAAGAATATTCATTAAAACTTTTTTTATTAGCGCTACTGACAATAACTATCGTTGGTTTTATTGATGATTTGCTGGGCACAAAACCAAAAATCAAACTTGCTGGTCAAATAGTCGCTTCAATCATTTTATATTTAGGGAATGTTCAATTTGGTGACAATTTTGGTTTAAGTCTCCCTTTTTATTTAAATATTTCAATAAGTATTTTTTGGCTGATTTTAATAACAAATGCTTTCAATCTAATCGATGGAATCGATGGCTTAGCCACGGGTGTAGCAATTATTGCCGCTTTAGGGATAGGGGGAACTCTTTTTCATCAAGGACAATATCTGGAAACATTAATGCTTTGCGGTTTAATCGGCTCAAGCGTCGGTTTTTTAAGATACAATTATCATCCGGCAAAAGTTTTTTTAGGAGACTCGGGGAGTCTTTTCTTAGGTTTTACTTTGGCTGCTTTTTCTTTACTAATTGGCAAAGAAGCAAATTCTTTGTTTGCTCTTTGGGTACCGGTACTTTCTCTAATAATTCCAATTCTCGATACCGCGCTTGCTGTCTGGAGGAGATTCGCTAAAAAAATTATTAAATTTGTCTTTTCGGAAGAAATATCCCATGGCGGTGTGATGTCTGCGGATCTGGAACACCTCCATCATCGTTTATTAAGTACTGGCCGCGATATGAGACATGCTACGGCCACTTTAATTTTTACTTCCTGCCTCGTAGTGCTCTTTGCTTTACTGACTTCACATTTTATCAATGAATACAAAATTTTAATCTTTAGTTTTTCAGCTCTTATTATTTTATACTATATATACAAGACCGCCACTATCGAAATCTGGGACAGCGGAAGAGCTATCGTTTATTTACTGGAACATAAAAAACGACCCAATGTCGCCCGGGCAACTTTTCTTTTTTTAGACAGTATTACTTTTTTATTTGCCCTCCTGATAGTTTTCCATTTAACCGAACTTAATTTATCCAGCACCGAAATCAACAAAAAATTCTTCGCTCTGGCACCAAAAATATACTTGAGTTTTGCCTGTTTCATCAGCCTCAGTGAATTTCACAGCAGACACTGGAAAACGAAAATAAGAAACAGATACCTTTTACTTTCGCTAGCATTATTAACCAGCCTTACCTTAAGCTTTTGTTATCTCAGTAAAGAATTATCAAACAACCCAAAGATACTTTTTACTCAAGGGCTGCTTTTATTTTTTCTCTCATTTAGCGCAATTTATTTTACTAGAATAATTCCAACTTTTCTTAGACATTTAATGATGCAAAGAGTCTTAAAAGGAAAAGAGCCTTCTCAGAGACAAGAAAATATATTAGTCTTGGGTTCGGGCTTAGAACTCGATAATTTTATAAAAAACAAAGATTTTATTTTACCAGAAATGGCTTTTAGCAGATTGGCAGGCATTATTAGCGATGATCAGGATATAAAATACCCTTGCCCTATTTTTGCCTTAAATGATAGTTGCGATACAATTTCAGAAATAATTGAACAGTTAGCGATTAATAGAATCATTATCGCCTCAGAAATCTCAATTAAAATCCAAAAGGAACTTTTAAATCTCAGCAAAACAGGAACAAGAAATTTAAAATTAGACAATTTATGCAAGTATCCTTAAACTGCGTTAGCTGCAAATTAAAAAACATACAGGCTTGATTGAACAATATTCCAGATCAGATGCAAATAAAAAAAACCTCTCATCTGGCCCTTTTGGGCCGGTTCGGTTCTAATGCCTGCGGAATTCGTGATTATCTGCAATTGCTGGGAACGGCTTTAGAAGAACAAAATTGCAAAATAAATATCTTTGAATTCAATTGGCAAACGCAGGGCTGGATCAATTCTTTTTTTAAGCTAATAAAAGAAATTAAAAAATCAGATTACAAAGCAGTAGTCATTCAATACACTGCGCTTTCTTGGTCTCAAAGAGGGCTTCCTTTTAGCTTGTTCCCCATAATTTTTTTTTTAAAATTAAATAAAATTAAAGTGGGAATCTACTTCCATGATCCGGATTGTGCCCCCTATTATAACTCCTTGCAAAAAATCAGATCCGCACTGCAATCAATGATCATGAAACTCCTGTATTTCTACTCTGATGCCACTCTCATCGCCATTGAACCAAAGTGTGTTTCTTGGATACCAAATAATAAAAACAAAGCATTCCTTGTGCCGATCGGACCGAATGTCCCTGAAATGCCAATAAATATTTTACCTCAGGGCAGCAACAGAATCTGCGTATTTTGCGTTACTAAGGGTTTTTTGATGCCCGCGGAAGTCCAGCAAATCACAGAGATTGTCCTTCCTTTGTCTAAAACACATGATAATTTGGAATTAATAATTTGTGGCAACGGAGCATTGGAATCCAAAAACGAATTTTTATCGAAATTAGAAAATAGCAAAATAAAGCTTACCGTCATTGGTGAAACTTCCTTAGAAAATATCGCAAAACTTTTAAACTCAGCCAAGGCAATGTTGTTTGTGCGAGGGCCGCTGACAGGAGCACGAGGCTCAGCCTTAGCGGGGATTGCCGCAAAAATCCCTATTATTGGCTATCAGAGCAAACTAACCAGCGCCCCCCTTACAGAGGGAGGGATTCTTTTAGCTGAAAAAAATAATTCTTCCCTGCTTTCTTCAAATTTGAATGCTGTTTTAAGTGATGATCTTTTATATCAAGATTTAATAAGAAAAAATGAAGATGTATATAAAGAATTTTTTTCTTGGAAAAAAATAGCGAAAAAATATATGTCAGTTTTTTCTTAGAGCCGTTAAACTTTTTTTAACAAAAATATCTTCAAGAATTGCTTATTTCGGGAATACTGCCTTATTAAAAGAAAAATCATTTTTGGAAAATGTTCTTTCTTTGGTTGAGTTGTCTTTTGCTGAAATCGCATCTTTATTTTCTAAATACCATTCATATGTTTGACTTAATCCTAGCTCCAAGGGAACCTGCGAAACAAACCCGAATTCTTTTTCCGCTTTGGAAACATCCAAACATCTTCTTGGTTGCCCATTTGGTTTTGATTGATCCCAGATAATTTCACCAGCAAAACCAACTATATTTTTAATCATTTTCCCCAGTTCTAACATTCTTATTTCTCTGCCCGATCCCAAATTGATTGGTTCGGATTTGTTATAATTTTCCGCAGCAAGCCTAATGCCTCTGGCTGCATCCTCAACATACATGAATTCTCTAGTCGGTGTTCCATCCCCCCAAAATGTAACAGAGTTATCCCCCCTTTCTCTTGCTTCGTAAACTTTACGAATCATTGCCGGAATCACATGAGACGATTCCAGATCAAAATTATCTCCCGGGCCATACATATTAACTGGCAAAAGCGTAATGCCATTGAATCCATATTGTTGCCGATATGCCTGAATTTGTACCGAGATCATTTTTTTAGCCAAACCATAGGGAGCATTTGTTTCTTCGGGATATCCGACCCAAAAATCTTCTTCTTTAAAGGGCACTGCTGTAAATTTTGGATAAGAACAGATTGTCCCTATCGCCACAAATTTTTGAATGCCAAAAAGCCTTGCTTGCTCGATCAGTTCAACCCCCATAATTAAATTGTCATAAAAAAACTTTCCTGGGTTTTTTAAATTAGCTCCGATTCCACCAACAGACGCAGCCAGGTGAATTATTGTATCAACAGGTTTGTCCTGTAAGAGAGCTTTGATCGCTTGCTTATCCCGAAGATCATATTGCGCAGAACGAAAGGTATGGATATTCTTAAGATTGGAACAATTTTTTGCTAACTCCGCTGTTAATCTTTTACCTAAGAATCCATTTGCGCCTGTAATTAATACATCTTTCATCATAACTACCCTTTATTCAGTGTTCTGGTAGTAAATCGACATTGTTGATGAAATTATTGAGTAAAAATAGTTTTTTTTATTATTTATAACTAGCTGAAATTAAAGAAAGAATTTTTTAATTAATTTAATAGAGCCATGAGTTTAGGCATCAAAAAAGATATTTTAAAGTCATTGATTTTTTGAAGATTATCTTTCTTTGTCGATACTTCCGCAGCAGAGAAATTTTGAAGTAATTGGACCAATTTCTTAACTTCACCATGCTTTAAGGCAAAATATTTCATTTCAGAGGAATACTTATTATTTAATTCTACAATATGGCTCTTTTCCGGTCCGATATATAAAACAGATCCTCCGATATGTAAGATATTATAAATCTTGCAAGGATGGATTATTCCGACAAATGGTTCGCCCATAATAACAACATGTAAATCTGCTGCAGAAAGCAACCCTGAGAGTTTTTCAGTCGCTTGATAGGGTAAACACAAAATATTTTTTAAGTTGTGGATTTTTGCAAATTCTTTTACCTTTCGATGTTCGCTGCCTCCACCGACAAATAAAAAAACTATTTTTTTATTTTCTTTCAAGACCCTTGCCGCTTCAATCACTGTTGTCAGGGGATGACAAGGGCTGTGATTCCCGGCATATAGCACTAAAAATTTATTTTCTAAATTATGTTCTTTTCTAAATTGCTCACCTGCCTGATTATCATAGGAAACTTCATCGTCATGTGACCACGGAGGAATAATTTCTATCTTATCCGAAGAAATTCCCTTGGTAGTAATTCTATTGGCCATAAAGTGATCCAAAGCAATGACTTTTTCTGCAGTCTGGAAACTATATCGGGACAAAAACTCCAAGAACCTGCAGATCAAGCTATTTTCTTTTAACCAACCGGCAGCCACTGCTTCATCTGGATTTAAATCCATTACCCAATAATAAAATTTAGCATTAAAAATTCTGCAATATATTGATGCGATGAAAGAAATCAGTGGCGGTGAAGTTAATGCAACTACAGCTTCAAAACGTTTTAGAAAGAGCATTCGGAAACAGCAGCAAAGTATAAAACTAAAAAAATCTAGGGCTCTGCTTATTTTATAATTTTTGCCGAAGCAAGTTGTAGGGATTCTATATATTTTAACCCCATTCCATTTTTCATATTTCAAATATTTCAAACTAGGATCGGCATATCCTCTTTGGCTACAGATTACTGTGACATCATGTCCTGCTTGAACCAAACCACAGGCAAAATCACTAAGTTGCAAGGCTGTTGCTGCATAATCTGGATAAAAGGCTTGATTTAAGAGTAAAACTCTCATTTCTACAAAACTACGGATAATATTTAATTTTTAGTCTATCGGCTGAATAATTCTTTTCATTGAGGGCTATTATTTTGCTTGAATTATGACGAAGATAATTACTCTATTGATTCTTTGGTCACTGGATGAAATTTAATAGGAATATTTAAAAAACATTTAATATTTATATCAAGATCTTATGTTGAAACATACTTTTGCAGAAATACTTTGTTCTTGGAAATTAGGGAAAACAAAGAAAGACAAATTTAAGCTTTTATTGCATATATTTCTCTATAAGCTCAATAATAAATTCAATTTTGTTAAAGTTGATACTAAAATTGAAGCTGTTAATATAGTTTTTGAAGGACATCCCGTTCAGGTTCATTATCGAAAATTCATCGGAGACATTTTTATTTTATATGAAATTTTCTGTCATGAAGTATATAAAACCACAGAAAAAATAGAGCCCTCTCTCTTTGTGGATTTAGGAGCAAATGTCGGATATACCTCAATCTACTTTCATCTCAAATATCGATGTCCCGTAATTGCCGTTGAGCCAAGTCCTGATAATATTAAGTTGTTAAAATTAAATACGTCTTTTTTCCCTTGCGAAATAATTCAAGGAGCAATTGCTTGTGAAGAAAAAATACTTCATTTTAATTTTAATGACAGATCTTATAATATCAATTCTCTTTCCAATGGAACATTCCCAGTTAAAGCTGTTGCCCTGTCTTCTTTATTAAAAGGTAAAGAAGAAAAAAATATCGCCTTAAAAATAGATATTGAAGGGGGGGAGTTTGATCTTTTTAGCAAAAATTTAGAATGGTTGGATAATATCAATTATCTGGTGATGGAAGAACATTTTGATTTTAAGCCCCCTGCATTATTATTGCAGAAATTTCATTTGGTAAAAAGCGATCAGATGAAATCTTATATCAAGAAATCTTCCAATTAAAAAAATTAATTATTCCTTAAACAACAATACAGTCGCATTAGCCATTATACCCTCACCCCTTCCGACAAAACCTAATTTCTCCGCGGTTGTAGCTTTAACTCCCACCTGATTATCTTCCGCTCCGAACAAGCAAGCGATGTTTTTTTTAATCGCCCCAGTATGCTCTTTAAATTTAGGGAATTCTGCAAGTAAAACACAATCACAATTAACCAAGTTCCATCCTTCTTTTTTTGCTTGATCCCAAACAATAGAGAATAATTTTTTACTGTCTATATCTTTATACTTTTGATCGGAAGGCGGAAACCATTGGCCGATATCTCCCCAAGCTAAAGCTCCCAAAACAGCATCTGTTATTGCATGCAACAAGACATCGGCATCGGAGTGTCCTTTTAAACCCAGTTCGAAGTCAATTTCTATACCTCCAATTATTAACTTCCGATTTTTTTCAAAGGGATGAATATCTATTCCTTGACCAACTCTTAAATTTCTAATTAAATCTTTATTCATGGCTCTACAAACCCATATTTTGGTAAATCTCTTGTAATGATCACTAAAGCGGCAATCTTTGCCACAAAATCTCTCGTAATATCACAAACCAATCCGCGCGAAGTTAATTCAAAGACATCAAGAGTATCCATCGGGATCTCTTGTTTCATAATATCCACGGCTTGAGTGACTCGTTTTGGACCGGAGTTATATGCGGCAGCCACTAAATACCAATCGCCAAAAGTATCATATAACGCAGCAAGAAATCTTGCCGCCGCTTCAGTAGATTTTTCCACATCCATTCGTTCATCAATGCCCGTATTTATTTTTAACCCATAATTTTTTGCAGTTGGTGCGGAAAGTTGCCACATTCCTGTTGTATAACCATCTCCGCTTCTGGCCTCGGGTTTAAATCTGCTTTCAACGAAAGCGATATTAATTAAATCGAGTGGAAGTTTGTATTTAGTAAAAATTTTCTTGAAAATTGGCAAATATTTTTTTCTTCTGCCTAGAGCTTCTTGAACAAAATCTCTTTTAACTTTCGTGTAATAACGAACAAAATTATTGACTTCCGGATGATAAACAAAAGGAAAATCAGGATAGACATAATCCTCTGTAATGCTGGACATTCCCCCTGTAGGACCTAGTCTGCCGGGTTTAAGTTTTTTTTTGCCTTTTTTATTTTTTGATTTCTGCTCATTGGTCTGTACAATCTCTTGCTTAGATTTCGATTTATTCAAAAAAACAGAGCAAGCAGTAAAACTCTGTATTAACATCAAAAAACCGAGATAATTTACTAATTTCATTTAAGTTGAACTAAAATTCTCATTGTCTAAAAAAGCTCCTAAAGATAGCATAACTTCATGTTTATTAAAAATCATAGTTATTAATGTGCTTATGAAAAAGATATTTTTATCCGTTTTTTTGGGCTTAGTTAATTTAAGCGTTTTATCAAGTTGTTCTCTATACAAATCGAAAAATGCTGATTTTCTAGAATCAGGGACTATTGTCATTAGTCATCAAGTTCCTCTTAAAGAATCTGTCGCCGGCTTCAATACTCCTGAAGAAAAACTTTTCGCTCCCTTAATTGGATATTTTCCTCCGACATTATCTTACCTGCCGGCCGATAATGAAACTTGGTTGGAAATTAATAAAGAAAATTCTAAAATTGCCTTATATAAAGGAAATGCTTTAATCAAAGAAATGAAAGTCGAGGGTATGGCCAGTTTACCTAATGGAGATTATTTTTTACAAAGAAAACAGAAAGAACCAATTTGGTATGCTCCGGATAATTATTTTACGAGCAGACAATTAAAAGTTCCCTCCGTAGAAGACAAACTACGTTATCGTAAAGGAGCTTTAGGTAAATTTGCATTGTTCCCTACCACCAGTTTTCCCATTCACTGTGCCCCTCTTTGGTCAGAAGATGTAGGCGGACTCAAAGTAGCACCAGCAGATTTGGCCTCAATATATTATATGATTCAGGTTGGTGCACCGATTGTTGTAAAATAGGGCAGTTATTTATTAATAATATTTTCAAAATTATTAATAATCTTCTTAATATCAAAATGATTCAAGGCAGCGTTTCTTGCTTTTTCTCTAAGCAGGTTCCCGTCTTTACTTAAGACTTCCATCAAATGTTCGATACAATCACAAATTGCCTGAGGAGTATATTCGGTAAAAACAAAACCTCCTTCATCAATAAAGTCTTTTGTTCCGTTTGTTTTTCCGAGAATTACTGGTACCCCGCTAGCAAGAGCCTCAGCAATCGAGGAGCCAAAATTTTCACCTTCGCTGGTTTGTATTACCAAATCTGTTTGTCGTAAAAGTTCAGGGACTGAGTTCTTGGCAATATTTGGTGTATATTCAATATATTCTTTGAATTTGTGATTAACTAATAGTTTTTGATATTGCGGAGCATAGGAAAACCCTCCGATTATTTTCAAGCGAACATTCTTATGTTTTTGACAAAGTAATTCAAAAGCAGAAAGCAGTAGATCAATTCTTTTTCTGGGAACATTTCTTCCCAACCAAAGAATTTGAAAGGTTTTATTTTCCCTAGGAAGCAATGGTTGATAATTAAAAACATTTAAATCAATAGGATAAGGTAAAAAGTGGACCTTACTGCTATTGATTCCTGCACTAATCATTTCTTCTTTAGACCAGGAACTTCCACAAATTAATTGATCCGAGGCTTGATCCAATTTTGTCTCATTCAGTCTTTTAAATAAATAACCGAATTTTAATTTAAGAAAGCAAAAAAGTCCGCAATGCTTAATGATATTGCCGGCGAGCTTATTAATGAATAATTCTTCGGTATGCGCAGGACTCTGTAGCCAACTAATAGTTCGGATTTCAGGAATTGAAAATTTCGCCGATAGTCCTAAAAAAATTAAATAATCAAATTTGATCTTAGTATGATACTCTAATATTAGTTTTTTATAAGTTTTATTTTGTAAACCAACAGTTAGTGCTTCTACTAAAAAAAGCCAATAATATGATTTTTTCAAAAGAGGCAACCTGGTTAAAAACTTTTTAAGTTTATTTTCCGGTATCAAAATCGGCTTATAATTTTCCAAGGAAGTAAAACAAGGATTAAAATCTTCTGCTATAGCAAAATTATATATCTCATAATTTCGATTAAGTAATTCTTTAACAATAAAATAATTGGCAGAGACAACGCTTCCTCCGTTGGGATCAAAAATTCCTATAATTACTGCTTTGGGAACACGGGTCATATTATTAATTCTTGTAAATTTAAAGAAAAGTAAAATAAACGATACTATTCATGTTCTGATCTGGCAATAGATTAATCCTGCTAAGATTTGTAGAAGCAAGGAGAAGTATTTTCTTTAATCTCTAATATTCTCCAAAAACTTCTCTTAAAGTATCGGAAATCTCACCCAAGGTGACAGAATTCTCCACTGCTGCAATCACGGCAGGAACAATATTTTGATTTAAAGAAGCTACTTTTCTTAGATTTTTTAAAGAAGCTTCTACATTTCTCATTTCACGTCTGGCTTTTAATTGAGCTAAATTTTTCTTCTGCTGTTCTTCTAAAGCCGGATTGATCTTTAAAAGATTAATCTTGGTATCTGCTTCTTCCTTAAATGCGTTCACGCCAACAATTTTTTGCTCACCCCGATCGATTAATTGTTGATATTTAAAAGCAGATTCTTCAATTATTTTTTGGGGAAAATCTTGTTCAATTGCTTTAATCATGCCCCCTAAAGAATCTATCTTTTTAATTAGTTCACAAGATTTTTCTTCTATCTGATCTGTTAAATTTTCAATAACATAACTGCCGGCAAAGGGATCCACAAAATCGGCAACTCCACTTTCATAGGCAATCACTTGCTGCGTCCTCAGAGCAAGTTTTGCCGATTCTTCAGTGGGCAAGCACAGCGCTTCGTCATAAGAATTTGTGTGCAATGATTGCGTTCCTCCGAAAACAGCGGAAAGTGCCTGCAATGTGGTACGCACCGAATTGACAAGCGGCTGCTGGGCGGTCAAAGAAGAGCCGGCAGTTTGCGTATGAAAACGAAGCTGCAGCGAACGTTCATTTTTCGCCGAAAATCTTTCTTTCATAATTTTAGCCCACATTCTCCGAGCAGCACGGAACTTGGCCACTTCTTCCAAAAAATTATTATGGCAATTAAAAAAGAAAGCGAGTCTTTGCGCAAAAGAATCAATTTTCAATCCTCGATCGAGGGCCGCTTGCACATAGGCAATTCCGTTGGCTAAAGTAAAAGCTACTTCTTCAACAGCAGAAGATCCTGCTTCCCGAATATGATATCCGGAAATACTGATTGTATACCATTCCGGAACATAATCTTTACAAAATTCAAAAATATCTGTAGCAATTTTCAGTGCCGCTTTTGGTGGATAAACATAAGTTCCCCGAGCGATGTATTCTTTCAAGACATCATTCTGCACAGTTCCTCTTAACTTTGACCAATCAATATTTCTTTTCTTGGCAAGAGCTAAATATAATGCAAGAAGAATATGAGCAGTGGAATTTATCGTCATGCTGGTTGATATTTTTGATAAATCAATTCCTTTAAAAAGTTGATCAATATCTTCTAAGGAATCAATTGCCACCCCCACCCGCCCAACTTCGCCAGCGGCTAATTGATGATCGGAATCTCGACCCATCTGAGTTGGCAAGTCAAAGGCCACGCTCAAGCCACTGATGCCTTGGGACAACAAATAATGATACCGTTTATTGGTTTCTTCTGCAGTTCCAAAGCCGGAATACTGTCTCATTGTCCACAAACGACCACGGTACATATCTGCTTGTACGCCACGAGTAAAAGGGTATTCACCGGGGAAACCTATTTGATCCAAAAAGTATTCTGCTGAAAAATTATGCTTATTGGGTCCATAAAGTTCAGCTATTTCAATTTCGGAACTGGTAAAACGTTTTACAGCCTTAGATTGCACCTCCGAGTTTTTTTTCTTCCATTTTTGCTCTGCAGCTTGAATCTTTCTCAGTGACAAATAAGCCTCCTATGTTTATGCTTAAACCTATACTAGGAATTAGAGGCTTTCAAGATAATAAAATATAAAAAACAAATATGTCATTAAAACAACTAGCTGAACTAAGAAAAAAGCATGCAGAAGCAGAATTAGGTGGAGGTAAGGACAGACTTAAACAACAACGAGACAAAGGCAAACTTACCGCCAGGGAACGTATCGCCAAACTTCTAGATCCCGGTACTTTCGTAGAACTAGACAAGTTTGTAAGCCACCGCTGCATGAATTTTGATTTGGAAAAGCAGATTTATTTGGGTGATGGGGTAATTACCGGATATGGTTTGATTGAAGAAAGACAGGTTTTTATTTTTTCGCAGGATTTTTCTGTCTTTGGCGGTTCACTTTCAGAAACCTATGCTAAAAAAATCTGCAAAATTATGGATCTTGCTCTGGAAGTGGGTTGCCCCATAATCGGTTTAAACGATAGCGGAGGTGCAAGAATTCAAGAAGGCGTGCAAAGTCTTGCCGGTTATGCCGATATTTTTTTAAGAAATGTTTTGTCCTCCGGAGTTGTTCCACAAATTTCTGCAATCTTAGGACCTTGTGCCGGAGGAGCAGTATATTCACCGGCAATCACTGATTTTATTTTTATGACAGAACAAATCAGTCATATGTTTATTACCGGCCCGGAAGTGATTAAGACTGTAACCAAAGAAGAAGTCTCCAAGGAAGATTTGGGTGGGGCCTGGACACATAATGAAAAAAGCGGCGTTGCCCATTTTCTAACTTCTTCCGAAGAGGAATGTTTTTTGCAAATTAGAAGACTTCTCAGTTTCATCCCGCAATCCAACAAAAATAAATCCTTAAAGATAAGTTCAAATGATAGTCCGAATCGGAAAGAGGAAAGCCTTAATAACTTTATTCCAGAACAGTCTAATCAAGCCTATGATATGAAAGAATTAATTCTGAAAATAGTTGATTCGGAAGATTTTTTGGAAATACAGCCTCTTTTTGCAAAAAATATTATTGTCGGTTTTGCACGACTAAATGGTAATAGTGTAGGAATAATCGGCAATCAACCAATGCACTTAGCGGGATGCTTGGATATTGATGCCAGCACAAAGGCCGCTCGTTTCATCAGATTTTGTGATGCATTTAATATTCCATTGCTTACCTTTGTCGATGTTCCAGGATTTTTACCCGGGACAAAACAAGAGTATGGAGGAATCATCAGACATGGGGCAAAGTTACTATATGCTTACGCTGAAGCAACCGTTCCTAAAATAGCTTTAATTACCAGAAAGGCTTATGGCGGCGCTTATGATGTAATGAGTTCAAAACATTTACGCTCCGATATCAATCTGGCTTATCCCAGTGCCGAAGTTGCCGTAATGGGTCCCGAAGGCGCAGTGAATATTATCTTTAAAAATGAGATAACAGCAGCAAAAAATCCCAAGGAGAAGCAGGAAGAATTAGTGAAAGAGTATAAAGAACATTTTGCCAATCCTTGGATGGTGGCAGCTCTAGGTTATGTTGATGCTGTAATTGAGCCTGCCGAGACAAGAATCCATTTAATTCGTTCTCTGGAAATGTTAGAAAATAAATTACAAACTAATCCTAAAAGAAAACACGGCAATATCCCATTATAAAATGAAAGAAAAAACCTCAGAGGAAATAATAATCGCCATTGCCACCGCTCTTTTATTTAATGAGCAGGAAAGTTTAAGTCCCCAAGGAAAAATTATCTATGCTCCTCGAACTGACCTTTTATCTTTTAATCAAACTTCAGACAGCGCAGAAGATGAGTAACAAAATAAGTGTTCTAGTTAATGGCAGTAAATTTGAAATAGAACTAATTTCTCGTTCTCGGGAACAAGTAAAATTTTTCTTTGAAGATCGAGAATATCTTGTTGAATTTGAAAAAGAAGTCCCTCAAAAAAATACTTTAAAAAAAACTGCCGCAACAACTCATCCCCAAAAAACTACTGCTCTTCAAAAAGATGGAAAATTGTTAATTCTCTCCCCATTGCCGGGATTCATTTCTTCAATCAATGTTTCTCGGGGGCAAGAAATTAAAATTGGTGATTTACTTTTACAATTTGAAGCAATGAAAATGCAAAATAGTATTTTTGCTCAGACTGAGGGGAAAATAAAAAATATTTTTGTTAGTTTAGGAAGTGAAATAAAAGAAGGTGAATTGTTGATGGAGATTGAAACATAATATCTTATGTAGGGGCGCCCATCGAATGGGTGCCCCTACGGTATTTCAAACAGTATTTAAATCAATCGGAGCGAGCGGATTTGAACCGCCGACCTCTCACACCCCAAGCGAGTGCGCTACCAGGCTGCGCTACGCCCCGAAATAGTTAAAGTATTAAATTAGATTTGTTCTGAATTGTCAAATTAGGATGCAAAACGATCTCTTAAGACTTACGCTGAATTTGTCTTTGATATTTACTCTTGTCCCCTTCTTTGCTTGCCCAAAACACAATGTTTTCCGAATTAAAATTACCAGCTAATTTTTTAGGGCCGCCTTTAACCATTTTAATTAATGCATCCTTGGAAAAATTAAGTTCTTTGGTATTAATTATTAAGAGATCCGAAACTTCACCTTTAAACTCACCATTTTCCATCACTGGAGGCGCAAAGTCCATATTCGCTATTGTACTTTTATAAGCAACCTCGGGGAAATTATAGCCTCCTAAAAACAAGGGCTCTGCAAGTTCTGGATCTCTTGCTTCAGCGGCAGCAACCGCACTGTTGTCATTTTTTTCAGTCTCCAATTGAAAGTCAGAGGGATTTGTTATTTCTTCTAAAAATAAGTTCACTGCCTCACTTTTTTTAAAAATCATGGTAATTGCATACCAATGTTTCTTTTTAAATTTCACTTTTTCAAAAGTGTACCAGGAATTGTTTTCTTTATCCGTTCCTTGAAAATAGACCTCCGGACGAACGGAAGTGCTAAGTCTTTTAATTCCCAAAGCCCAACCAGAATAAGGAGCTTGATCTAAATATTTGCCGATAATTTTTTGTCGTCGGCCCTGCTTGGGAAGTTCATCAATTTTCAGATAAGAACTTACAATAAAAAAATTATCGGCAGAAGGATCGAGATTATTATCAGAATTAATTGTTAAAAAATCACTTTTCCCTTCTTGTTCTTCGGTCTGAAATTGAGAGGGGAGTATTTCTTTTATCGCTTCCGTATCTAGTGCCGCTCTTTTATAAATTAAATTCTGTTCAATATTTTTTGAATTATTGGAAAAATAAACTGCAAAAGATACAGGAAGTAACAAACCTAAAGAAAAAAGTAAGAGATATGTAATGATCCTTCGCACAAATTGACTATTGATAACTTGTCTAACTGCTTAAAGAGGAAATTATTCTTCCCCTTCTTCTTCTGAAATTTCTTCCAGAGCATTTCTGGCCTCAGCAACCGCCTGTTGCTCATCTTCTTTAGTTGACTTTCTGGCACTCACCATAACTGAAATTAAACCCTCGACTTCCTGATGAAGTTTTACGGCAACTTTATGTTCTCCCAGTTTTTTAATTGGTTCGGTAAGCAGCACTCGTCTGCGATCAACTTCATAGCCAAGTTCCACTAACTTTTGTGCAATATCTCTTGCGCCGATTGAACCATATACTTTGTTGTGCTCACCAACTCTAAGTTCCAAATCTATTTTTACATTGCTTAAATTTTCTGCTCGATCCAAAGCAGCAACTTTTAATTTCTTTTTCTTGGCTTCAATTTGCTTCATCCAATGAGCAAGTTGCTTAGCACTTGCTGTGCCTGTTTCCCGAGCCAAACCTCGAGGAATTAAAAAATTTCTGGCATATCCGGCTTTTACTTTTACAGTTTCGCCAATATCTCCCAGTCCGGCAACATCATCAGTCAGTATTATATGCATAAAATTCTCCTAAAAATTTATACTAGGGCTTCATCCACTTCCAAGGCAGGCAATATTTCCGGAAGCTCTCTCTTTTCATCATAAGCAGATTTTTGTAGATCCGGAGCATACTGATCTTTATTGACAATCAAAGAACGCAATACTGTTTCATTAATTCTCAATTGTCTTCTTAAATCAGCTACGACAGTCGATTGACCATTAAAAACCAAAACTACATAAATTGCTTTGGACTTGCCGGAGATTTCATAAGCCAGTTCTTTTCTGCCCCAAAAATCATTTTTCTCGATTTCACCTTGATGAGACTTAATAACAGTTGAAATTTTTTCAACTTGTTGAGCTACATCTTCATCACTCAAAGCGGGATCAAAAATCACCACTACTTCATATCTTTTGTTCATTATTTATACCTACTTAATTTCAAAATTTTAAAGCCGATCTTTAGCTTTTAGGGAATGGTGCTTCTATAATTTTTTTAAGAAAACTGCAACTAATCAAAGAAATCTGCCTAAATCAAATAGGCAAATAACAAACATAGTAATGGCAGCATTTTGATGAGAAATATTTGGTGGGCGACTAATCCTCTTGATTTTATTGTACATTTATCATTTACCACTATTTCTTTTCTGCTAGAAACAAAAACCAAAGGAAGACTAGCCAAAAGACAGGATAAAGAAAAAGCACCTAAAGCATCTTTTCCCAGAAGTATTCCAATTAAAAAAGGCAAAACCAAAAGTATCGCAAAATTAACAATGATCGCTTTTTCACTAAACTCTTGCAAATCTTCTCTTGAATAATCTTTATTAAGAAAATCCACTATCTTGGAAAGCAATAAGGCACTGGCAAAGCCAGGGGAACAAAAACCAAGGAGCAAGCCAGCAATTACATAGAGATCAGTTAAAACTAATTCATCAAGTTGTGCTGACTGAGTATAGGCAATAAACAAACAGATTGCCGTAATAATACTGGCAAAACGTAAATAAGCTCCTCCTTGACTTGCCGCTTTATTGCCAATTTCCTTAAGTTCCAAAAGACTGTTTTTTGTTTCGGCATCCAAATCTGAAACTTCTGCAATAGCATTGGCACTGGCCGCGATTTGCCCAAAAGAATGAATACTATAATTTATCGCCAATACAGAGAATAAGGAAACGCCCCCAATGGCAAACCCATAGGCTCCCGCAAAATAATTCATCAACAACATCACCACTGCCAACAAAACAAGTTGAGAAATCACTTCCAGCGAAGAACATTCTTCCAATTTCAACAGTTTGCTTAAAGCACTTTCTATTCTTTGTTGAATTTTAAAATAAAAAACCAGGATTCCGACAATTGCTCCCAGCAAAACCACCGCTAAAACTTTGAATTTTACAGGTGAAAAAATTAAAAGAAATGAAAAAATTAAAAATAAAGAAGTGGACATTAGACTTGCCACGCTCAGCGCTCTTTCTGGGTCTTCGTCTTTATAATTTTTTACCAGTTTTATTCCAATAATCGAACTGATTATTCCCAATAAAGACAAAATTAAGGGAACAGCCATTAGTAAAAAATTAAACTTATCTAATTCTTCGGCAGGAAAATCTAAAGAGGCTGTGGTGAGAATAGTTAACAACTCCGGAGTGGCCGAGGCGGCAATAATGATTGCCGCTGTAAGCAAAGAAAGACAACAGACAAAATAATCAAGGCCGGTATATATCAATAAAAGCTGACTCTCTTTAAAAGAATCTTCCAAGGAATCTTTTTTGGTGGCAGCAATCGAAGCTTCCAAAATGCAAGCTTTAAACAAGATGATATAAGCAACTAATGCTGCTCCAAAAGTAAAGCAAATAAAATATTGTACCGAATAAGCAGAATTAAAAAAATAAAATAATAAACCAAAACCAAGAAGGATTGTACTTCCAAAGGATAAACCGGAAATTGCCGAACCACAGAAACAAAGATAAAATGCTTCATTTCTACCTTTATCTTTTGCTACCGCCACTGCCCGAATATTAGCTTCAGTCACGGCAATTGAGGCAAAATATAAAGGAATTAAAATACAAGCTCCTCCAAAAACAAAACTTAAAGCACCGAGGAGTCCAAAAGATGAATTGAAAAATAAAATTAAACCGAGTACGGAAATAAAAATTATTAAAGTTTTACTTTGAAATTTAAAAAAGTTCCTAATCATCGAAGCAAGAGCATGTTGCGCCTCCTGCATTTTTGCGGTTCCTGTTGATTCGATTAAAAGAGAATTGTAAATTTCAAAAGCAGTGATTAAACCCACGGCTCCGGCAACCGGAACAAAAATGGTAATTAAGGAATTAAACCAATAAAGTAATTTTGTAAAAAAGCTCATAAGGTTTTTGTATGATATTTTTGTTGAACCGCCAACAATCCCTCTTTCAGATACAATTCTAATCCATCTGCGGCCCGCTGTGAAGCTTCTTTTAATACTTGCATTTCTTGGCCCAAGGGTTTTTGCAAAACCCAGGATTTTACTTCAATTTTAGCAGTTTCTTCACTATCCTTAGGATGCCCGATCCCTATTTTCACTCTTAAAAAATCCTTTCCCGCTAAATGCAAAATAATATCCTCCACTCCTTTATGTCCGGCGGAAGTTCCCCCTAGACGGAATTTGAGTTCTCCGCATTTTAAATCAAGATCATCATGTACTACAATAAGATCCTTGATCGGAATTTTGTAATAAGAAAGAATTGGCTGAATAGCTTGTCCACTTAGATTCATGAATTTTTGCGGAAGAATTAGGATCACATCTTTTTCGGCTATTTTTAGATTGAGATAACGACAGCCCGATTGATTTTTCCAAAAAGCCCCTTGTCCAAATTTGGAAGCAAGCAACTCCAGCACCCAGAATCCAATATTATGGCGAGTCTGCTCATATTGAGTTCCAGGATTTCCGAGGCCGACTATTGCTAACATTTTACAAGCGTCCATGACTCATGTCATTGCGAAGGAGCATCGCGACTGAAGCAATCTAGTCGTGTTGTTCCTTTGATAAACTCAACAGTTAGATTGCTTCGCTTCGCTCGCAATGACAAATCGAATGTTGCATATTTTTCCGAACGAACCGCAGCTCTACTATTTCTTCTTCTCCTGTTTTGCAGGAGCAGCTGCTGTCTTGGCACCTGCTGCAGGAGCCGCGCCCGCAGCAGCAGGAGTTGCGCCACCAGCAGCAGCCGGAGCAGCAGTTCCTGGAGCAGCAGCCGTTGTCGCCGCAGTAGTTGCTGCTGCCGCCGCTGTAGCAGTAGTTGCTGCAGCCAAGGCTTTGGCTTGTTCTTCTTCCATCGCTTTTTTGGAAATAGCGCTGACCACTGTCAGAGTCGGTTGACTTCTAAGTTTTACACCTTGAGGTAGTTCTACAGCGGAAGCAGGAAGAGATCCCCCTTCCTTCAAATTACTAATATTAATTTTTACTGCTTCGGGAATTGCTCGAGGGAGACATTCCACTTCAATTTCATAAACTGCTTGAAACAAGAAAGCCCTATTTTCTTTAATCGCCGCACTTTCGCCATAAATTTCTAAAGGCACTGCTAGAGTAAGAGCATGATCTTCACTAATCGATACAAAATCGACATGTAAGGGCAAACCTTTAACTGGTTCAATTTGAACAGATTTAATAATTGCCATTAAATCATTAAGCGCGGAATTTTTCCCTGCAAATTTATAGATTTGTGTTGGCTTTGCTCCACGAATAGCCATTTGAAACTTATATTTATCCAAGCTTAATGATTTTGCTTCTTTCCCATCAGCATACACCACAGCAGGAATTGCACCGGCTCTACGCACTCTTCTTGCATTTGCCGTACCGTTATCTTTTCTATCTTCTATTTCTAATATTCTTGTTTCCATGATCCATCCTTCCTACTATATAAATAAATCTAATCACTCTCAAATAAAACACTAATCGATTCTTCCCGATTAATTCTTTTAACTGCTTCGCCCACCAATTGAGCAACTGATAACTGCACCAACCAACTCTCATGCTTATGTAAGTCTGAGTGATAAATCGTATCACTTACTATCACTTGCGAAATGTTGCTCTGCGGCAAACGCTCTTTTGCCTGACCGGAGAGCACCGGATGTGTGCAACAGGCAATTACTTTTGTCGCACCTTCCTTAATTAAAGCATCAGCTGCTTTAATTAAGGTTCCGCCGGTATCAACCATATCATCTACCACAATTGCCAGTTTTCCTTCCACATCACCCACAACGTGCATTTCTGCCACTTCATTAGGCTGCGCTCGCCTTTTGTCAATAATTGCCAGTCCCGCATTTAAACGTTTAGCAAAAGACCGAGCACGTGAGGTTCCCCCTGCATCAGGAGAAACAATACAAATGTCAGCGTCTTTATAATGCTCTGTAATATATTTCAAGAGCACAGGCCGGGAATATAAATTATCCACGGGAATATCAAAAAAACCCATTATTTGATCAGCATGTAAATCCATAGTTAAAACACGGCTTGCACCGGCTTTAACTATTAGATCTGAAACAAGTTTTGCAGTAATCGGCACCCGCGGTTTAGTCTTACGATCTTGGCGGGCATAACCAAAATATGGTAAAACTGCTGTAATTCTTTCGGCACTGGCTCTTTTTAGAGCATCCATGATCATTAATAATTCCATTAAATGATCATTTCCCGGGGTCGAAGTGCTTTGAATTACAAAAACATCCTGACCGCGAACATTATCACCTATTTCAACCGACAGTTCCCCATCACTATACCTTCTCACATCGCAACTCGTAAGCTCAACTCCAACTGCCAAAGCAATGCTTGTTGCCAGTTTGGGATTTGATCTTCCAGCTATGATGGAAACTCGTCCACGCATCACAATAGATATACCTAATAAGTTTTTTATTCTCCCCTTTTCCTTGTTAATCCAAAAGCCTTGGTATCAGAAGGAAAAGGGGAGAATGAAGCTGGGCGAGGAGGATTCGAACCTCCGAATGACGGTACCAAAAACCGTTGCCTTACCGCTTGGCGACCGCCCAACATGATCTCCATAAATTTAAAAAAAAATTTTAAATTTATGCAAATCACGTTATTCAAAGTTCTAAATTAACCTTTTTACAAAATAAACCAGGAGCTTGAAATAATTCTTGTTCCGCTTTCATTCTTCGATCTTCAGAATCAAAAAAAGCAAGCAAAGCGCTACCACTTCCGGTCAATAAAACCTTTTTTGCACCAAAAGAGACTAGGCGTTCAAAGCAATTTTTAATTTCCTCATCCCTTTGAAAAACAGCTAATTGAAAATCATTAAATAAATTTCCTAGCAAATTACTCGAAGTCTCTGAAAAATGCATATCGCAGATACCTTTTTGCTCTAATAAAGTCAATAGATTATTAGAGTTATCTGAAATTCCTGTTCTCAAAGAAAGGTGTTTCAATAAGCTTTGTCCTTCCACAGAAGATACTCCATGTAAGTCTTCCTCAAAATTTTCTATTTCTGGCTTAAATCCCAAAAAACTATACGCTTCTTTGGTATTTACAGAGGCTAGTGGTTTAACAATCAATGCGCTAAATGCTTTAAGATTTAAGGCACCGCTTCCAGTTATTGATTCAATATTTTGCCCTATTCCAGAAACAAAAGACATTCCCTCATTAAAAAAAACTGGAATATCCGTCCCTATTTTTGATAAAATTACCCTTAGTTTCTTTTTTTCCATCTCCAGATCTAACAGCTGCATTAGTGCGATCACTGAGCTTGCCGCATTGGAACTTCCACCACCTAAGCCTGCTTCTAAAGGAATGTGTTTTTCAATTTTTAATTTCAGGCCAAATTTTCTTTTTAAGTTTAGCGCTGGAAGAACATTTTCCAAGGCTCTAATCGCTAAGTTGTCGTTGGCATTAAGAGTCAAATAGGGCTTAATCAGTTCTGGATCTTTATTTTTTAATGCTGCAAAATGTTTTTCTAAATCCTCACTTAAATTAACTTCACAACAAATATCTCTTCTTTTTTCGTCAATCTCCAAAGTTAAACAATCAGCCAATGAAATGGGACAAATTATTGATTGAATCAAATGATATCCGCTTTTTAGTCTTCCTAATACTTTTAATGTAAGATTAACCTTTGCTGGAGAAAAAAGTTTTATAGTATGCTGATCCTTAGAGATAATTCTTTTTGATAAATTTTTATTGGCACTCAACATAAATTAAAAAATAATGGGAGAAAAAACTCTAAATATTTTTAGAAATATAAAAAAAATTATTAAAAAAATTTTTTATATTCTGAGCCGAATTCACAAAATTCCGAGAAGGCTTTATCAGCAAAAGCATCAAATGCACTATCTAACAGTTTATTCTTATCATCATATCCTGGCAAGTATTGCCTATAATCTAAAACTCTCAAATTTACTCTTTCTTCAACCGCTTGAAAAAATAAATTTTAATAAAAATAAAATTAAAATTGCTTTTATCTGCACGGGCAATATTTGTCGCAGCCCCTATGCCGAAGCAAAAATGCGCTCACTTCTCAATCAATTAAATCTTAATCGCTTTGAAATTTCCTCTTACGGCACAAGCACTACCGCCGGGAAAAAGGTGGATCCCTTCGCTTTGCAAATTGCTCGGTCCAAGGGAATTGATCTTAGTTCTCATCGCACCAAACAAATAACTGCAGAAATAATTAAAGAAATGGATTTGATAATTTTTATGGGGACCCCTCATTATTTGGCCTTAAAAAAACTTGATCGCAATAGTCCTCAAAAATCCATTTATCTGGGCTCGATATTACTCAGTAAAACACCAGAGTATCTTATTGATGATCCTTATGGGCACGATCCTGGGGTTTTTGCCTTTTGTTATCAAACTATAGATTATGCCTTAAGTCTTTTATTAAATGAAATTAGAAAGAAAATTTGAGACTGTAACCTAAACTTTGTAATTTCCAATATACGTACGGAGCGCGGACTTTAGTCCGCTTATTTCCAAATATATTAATATAGCAGGATAAAAGTTTGGTATTAAGCAGACTAAAGTCCGCGCTCCGTACGTATTATGCTTTTAATTACGTATACGGAAATTCCAATTAATTACACAGTTTAATTTACAATCTCAAAAATTTAAGCAAAGCACTGGACTTGACTAATTGTTCATATTTCCATAAAAACTAAATATTTAGAGGTTAATAACCTAAAATTTGGAGTGGATGAGCGTATGGAGAGGAATAAGGATTTTCCCGAATGTTTGAAGTGTAAAGCGGGTGTACTAATTCCGCTTTCCGATTATGGTCAAGATGGCGCTTCTGTAACCTACAAAGCCTGGGCCTGCACTAATCCCGATTGTGGTTATTCTCTTAGAATCGATAAAGGCGAAGTGAGCTACGGCAGAAAGATTCAGGCAAAACAATAAATAAATAACAGTTGTCCTATTGATTGGTACTTCGTAAATTAAAAAGATATTTGGAGAATTGTCCGATGTATATAATATCGGACAATTCAATATGTAATTTTAGAAGATAATCCCCAATATGCTAAAAAGTATCATTTCAATATATAAAGGAAATAGCAAACATCCTCTGAACCATAATCATCAATTTGCTTTTATAAAAAGAGTTTTGCATTGGCAAATAAACCAGCTGATTAATCCCTATCCGGTTGTTTATCCTTTTCTGGGATCGAAATTAATTGTTCAAAAAGGCATGCACGGAATTACGGGGAATATTTATAATGGCTTAGCTGATTTTAAAGAAATGTCTTTATTGTTGCATCTGCTAAGAAAAGACGATTTGTTTTTTGATATTGGAGCAAATTGCGGCACTTATAGTATTTTGGCTTCGGGCTGCAAACGAGCTGTTACCTATGCCTTTGAACCAATAAAAAAAACATTTGAACAAATTTCGCAGAATGTCAAAATTAACAATCTTGAAGAATATATCAAGGTTTTCAATTTTGCTTTGGGAGAAAAAGAAGGTTTTGTTTCTTTTACCAACGATCTAGATACTTCAAATAAAATAATAGATGACACTGACGGGAATTTTTCGGATAAAAAGAACACAGAGCAAGTGATAATTAAGTCTCTTGATGGTTTTCTTAAAGAAGAAAATCCCCTCTTAATTAAAATAGATGTCGAAGGTCATGAAAAAAGTGTTTTAAACGGTGCGAAAAAATTATTGAATAATAGTTCCTTAAAAGCAATAATTATCGAATCCAATGCCAGTATTAGTGATTTCTTAAAAGATTACGGTTTTAATAAATTTGATTATGATCCTTTTAAAAGAAACTTAATTCCCAATAACGATTTAACTAACGTCCCTTGGGGAAATCTAATCTTCATTAGAGATCCGGAATTTGTTCAAAAAAGACTGAGTGCAGCCGAAAAAATCAACGTATTCGATTTCTCATATTAAGATTTTCGTAATCAACAATAACATTCGAAGTAAATCCTGCTATTTGGCGCAAACTTTTTGCATGGCTTCCACTAAGGCCTCCAAATTGTCTTGGGGAGACCAATGACTTATTTTTTCTAAACTTCTTTTTTTCAACTGATCAATTTGAGCACCTAATTGACTAACATTTATTAAAATTTCTTTCAGATGTTCGATGTCTGCGGTTTTGAAAATGAAACCATTTTTCCCATCTTCTACTAGATCAAATCTTGCTCCGATTTGATCGCTAACTATTGGAATAGACCCGCATAACATCGCTTCATTAACCACCAACCCAAAAGGTTCATATTCCGAAGGAAATATTAAAAAATCACTGATTGTATAAATTTTTGGCAGTTCTGATTGATTAACAAAACCAAGGAAAATAACTTTTTCCCCCAGTTTCAATCGAGATACTTCATTTTCCAATTCTTTTCTTAAAGGGCCTTCTCCTGCAAAAATCAAATATGAGTTATCCAACATTGCTCTACTAAAAGCCGCTAAGGCATCCATCGGTCTTTTCCAAAATTGCAATTTGCCACTGAATAAAAAAACAGTTGCTGTAGCTGAAATATTTAATTTCTTTCTTTCTTCAGTTTTGTTTACTTCATGGGAACGAGACATCCAATAATTATTATCCACCACATAAGGTAGAAGCTGGATTTTTTTATCTTTAATACCCAATTTTTGAAAAAATCTTTTCGTAGCGGTTGAAGGAGCTAAAACAAGATCGGCTAAATTAAATATCCTCGGCAAAAGGATCTTTTTTAAAGAAATCTTCCAGTCTTTTTTATCTCTGGAGACAAGTTCATGGGCATCTGTGCCATATAAGAAAGGCACTCCCATAATTTTTGCGACAATCATCGTCATCCAAAATACAAATTTTGTATAACCGGTATGGATAAAAATTGCATCGAATTTGCCTTTAATTACCAAGGGAAATATTCCGATATTAATTAATCCCCAAAAGCTATCGCTCTCTTTCTTCCAGGAAAAATTTTTTAGTTGAACCCAATTATATCCATCAAGCAGTGGGATGTCCCATTTAAAAGACTTTTGAAATCCAGGATCAAAACTCTCAGTCGCCCCTTTCATACTGCAATAAGCAACTAGAATATCTAACCTGGGATCAGTAGCCATTAATCTACATAAAGGGGAAAAATATTGAACCGGATGTGAAGACACAAACAATATTTTATACTGTTTTTTTTTCATTTCTAATTGACTAGATCAACTCCTCATCTTCCTCAGCCTGCAGTCCCTTACCTAAATAATCGTAAGAAGAAGACGAACTTTCCGGATCTTCATCAAGATTAACAAATAAAGTATGATCCGCTTGGAATCCCAAGCGCACTGTTCCAATCGGCCCATTTCTATGCTTAGAAATAATTAACTCGGCGACTCCTTTGTCCGGCGTATCGGGATGATAAACTTCGTCACGATAAACAAAGCCGATAATATCCGCATCTTGTTCAATCGCTCCCGATTCCCGCAGGTCGGCCATAATCGGTCGCTTGTCCTGACGAGTTTCTACTCCACGATTAAGCTGGGATAAGGCAATAATCGGAACGGACAATTCTTTGGCCAATGCCTTAAGTGAACGGGAAATTTCCGAAATTTCCTGCTCCCTTCTTTCGACTTTTCTACTGGAACCTCGCATTAGCTGCAAATAATCAACCATAATTAAGGCTAAAGGATTTTCTCGGTGCAGCCTTCGAGCCTTGGCTCTCATTTCCAAGACAGATATGGCCGGAGTATCATCAATGAAAATATCAGATGCTGCAAGTTTAGAAGCAGAATCAACCAATCTGGGGAAATCTGATTCCGACAACTTCCCACTGCGCACACGGGAATTACTAACTTTAGAATCAGAGCAAAGCAGTCTCATCGTAATCTGCTCTTTGGACATTTCTAAAGAAAAAACTGCAACTGGTTTTTGCAAAGTGATACCAACATGCAAACCCATACTCAGAGCCATTGCAGTTTTCCCCATACTGGGTCGCCCTGCAATAATAATTAAATCTCCCGGCTGAAACCCATAAGTAAAAGCATCAAGATCATAAAAACCAGAAGCAACTCCGGTCATTCCTCCTTTATTAAAGGCCAGAGTTTCAATTTGTTTGATTGAATCTTTTACAACTTCAGCAACACGAGAAAAACCTTGATTAATTCTGGTATCGGAAATTTTAAAAATTCTTTGTTCGACAGCATCAATAAAGCCATCGATATCCCCTCTGCCGCTTAATGCTTCTGAAGCAATTTCAGAAACCTCATGAATTAATTTTCTGCGGATGGACATTTCTTTTATTATTCGGGCATAGAACTGAGTGTTGGCCGAAGTAGGAACAATGTCCACTAAATGCGAAAGATAATCCACTCCACCGACTTGGGCCAATTGATTTACAGCTTTTAATTGTTGAGAAAGCGTAACCAGATCCGTTGGTTCTCTTCTCTCATATAAGGCCAGCATCGCTTCAAAAATCAGCTGATGATTTCTTTTATAAAAGTCTTCCGGTTTAATTATTTCTACAACTTGATTGAGAATTTCATTGTCCAACAAAACAGCGCCCAGCACTGACTGTTCCGAATCCAAAGAATGAGGGGGGATTTTTCCAACTACCTGAGCTTCCTCAGAAGAGCTGTTGCGATCAGTATCTATATCTAGATCTTCATCGTCTCTTTGATAATTAAAAAATTCTTTTGTTGTAGAACTACTCTCTTTCATTTTTACAAATTTCTTTTATTAGTTGCTGAGTTTCTTTTTCAAACTCAGTAGGTCGGTAAGCAGGGAGCACTAAAGCACGTTTACATATTTCAGGAGATACTTCAAACAATTCTGCTTTTTTCTCTAATACCTCATTGTTTTTCTGCTCTTTGCGCAGAAGAAGCAACTGAAATAGATTAAATTGCAGACTATCTACTGTCTTAAAAGAATTGGAAATTTTACATAAATCTAGCTTTTGCTGGGCTCCTTGCAAGTCATTATTTAAATAAAGAATTATTGCATAATCAAAAAGCAAATCTGCTGGAATATCAGCATTGAGAGCCAATTTTTTATCTAAAAAATTTTTTGCCTGAGCACTGCGATCCAAAACACCCAAAAATCTTTCATACTGCAAGATTAAAGATGGATCGCTTGCTAAACTTACTACTTTTTCTGAATTGCAAATTGCTTCATCGAAATAGCCCGCATTGTAATTGGCTAAACTAATTAAGCCATAAAGCTCTTGATAATCTTTGATTCCCCAATCCTTATTATTAATATTTTTTAAAGTAATCGGACTAAGCGAAGTCACAATTTGCAAAACTTCCTCAAACTGCTCGAGGCTTTCTTCGAAATTTCCCAAACGAAAATTTATTTTGGCAAGATTTTTTAAAGCTACAAAATTTCTCTTATCTAAATTAAACGCCTGAAGATAAAGTTTTCTTGCTTCTTCGAGGCGATCTGTTTGCTCATAAACTACGGCGAGATCGTTAATGACCATAGTCAGATTGGGATTTACTCGTAGAGCCTTTTTATATTCCAATTCCGCCTGATCTAATTTGCCTCTTTGATAAAAATCTTTGGCTTTATTGATTGTGCTGATTAAATTAAATTCACCCTGAGGAATGACTTGAGAAGTTTCTATGTTTGCAGGTGTGATGCAAGAAGAAACTAATAAACAAAAAGATAATATGAACAAAAAGCGGCAGAGCATGCCTGCAGTATACTTATCGTATTATGAAATGCAAGAAGCCTATTTGAATGTAGGGGCACCCATTCGATTGGCGCCCCTACTATAAAAATCTTTAATTTACTACAGTGTCATCAATTTTAGTATTCTTGGCACTAACAATTTGCTTAATCCCATTGAATCCCAACTCTCCTAAGGTAACTTTTTCTACCCTATTTCCAATTTGCCCCAGGGCATTGGCACTGGAAAAAGTAAAAAAAGTAAAACCTCCATCAGGCCAACGTTCTTTAAAATATTCCGGACTATCCGGATGTGCCAAATCAAAAGATCTTAAGCCATATTTTTCTACCAGTTCAGCAATGGCCAACTGGCGATAGGGAGTTTTATCAACCCGACTAGGAATCGCTACTGCTCCATGTTTTTCTACGATTTCTAAAATTTTTCCGAATTCCTGTGGTAAGCAATAATCTCTTTTTCCATAAGCAGATTTAGGAACTTCCAGCTCATCAAGAAAATTATAAATTTCAGCACTCCTAGCAGTTTCTGGAAAAAGAACAATCAGAAAAACCTCCTTGCAACCGGCAATTTCTGAACAAACAATTACCCCAGGAAGTATTTTTAAATTTCCACAAGGATTATTACTCACTACCATATCTATAAAAGAGGCATTATAATATTCAGCCAAACCCATCATTTGCAAACCTTTAACTTCGGCAAGCCGGGCAATGGCCGGTCCCGGTTCAATACCAGCATTGAAAAAATAACCGGCTGTGCCCGGAGAATGCACCCTTAAATCAAGTAAATATTTTTTCCCATTCTTAACGGGTTTGGCTAAAAAATTACTAGTCAAATTCTTTTTTTTACGTTGTTCATGAATAATTCTTTTATTATCTTTTGCCGCCTCTCTAAAAGGTTTAAGTAATTTTACCGAAGGATTAAGAATCATTTCTTTAATTGCATTTTTTGCTTCTTCTGTTTTGACTAAAGCATGTAATTTTTTGGGCTCTTTTACTTTAATTTTTGTCTTTACTTCTTTTTTAACTGAATTTGTTTCTTTTTTTAAGACCAGTTTTACATCATTTTTAATGGCTTTCTTCTGTAGTATTTTTATAGGAAGAGTTTTAAGAGAAGATTTTTTTACTACAACTTTCTTTTCAGCCTTTTTATTCTTTGACTTTAGCTTCATGACGCCCCTTTTAATAACCTTTGCTAACCTTTTGCCTGGGGTTATAAACCCCAGGCCTTAAGAGGTTTAGAAGCGCTATTTAAGAAACGGATTCTGCTAAATCATTTTCTTGGCAGGGTTTTAATCTTACAGACTCAATCCGATGTGATTGAACTTTTTCTACTGTTATTAAAGCCTTAGAACTGGATTGAGTCAAAAAGACCTCATGACCATTTGATTCTTTCTGCGAATCTTGCTCTACTTCAACTTCATTAAGTATTCGATCAACAACAATACTATCTCCCGGCTTAGGCATTCTTCCTAATGTGGTGAAAATGAAACCAGCAATTGTATCATAATCCCCCTCGGGAATATCTAAATAAAACTGGGTATTGATATCGGTTACCAATTGACCACCATCAATCAAAATTTCTCCATTGGCTTGTACATCTACTGTTTTCTCCGGCACATCGGACTCATCAAAAATGTCTCCCACAATCTCTTCTAATAAATCTTCCAAAGAAACCACTCCGTCAACCCCACCATGCTCATCCAAAACTATCGCTAAATGCAATTTCCTTTTTTTGAATTGCGCCAATAACTGATCCACAGGCATCGTTCCAGGAATAAAATAAGATTCCCGCATAATATTTTTAACATTAAAACCTTTAATTTGTTTTTGGCTGATTAATTCCGGAACGGTAAAATTCAAAATGTCTCTAGCAAGCAAGACTCCTAAAATGTCATCGTTATTATCACCATGAACAGGGAACCTGGAAAAACCAGATTCTCTGATAATATGTAAAACATCGTGAAAATCAGCGGCAACAGGAATGGTCACCAAATCTGTTCGCGGAGTCATTATTTCTCTGGCAACTGTATTGGAAAGTCCGATTACTCCTTTAACCATTGCCCCACCTTCTTGATCAAGCAAACCTTCTTCGGCACTTTTAGTTACTAAATTTGTTAATTCAGAAAAAGAACTCACTTCATTGGAATAAGCAATATTGGGCAAATTAATCAATTTAGAAAGAAGACGTGTTGAAATATTTAATAAAAACAAAAATGGCTTAGTGATCAATTTAAATACACAAATGGTTCCGGCAACCAATCTTAATGTTTGAATGGGATAACTTATCGCTAAAGATTTTGGTATTAATTCACCAAAAAGTACAGAAATAAACAATGTAAAAACTAGGGTAAAAAATAAAACTATTACTTCCAGCTGCGAGCTACGTTCAAATCCGAACTTGCCAAAATATGCTAATAAATCAAAATAGAAATACTGGGAGAACCAACCAATCAAAATTACACTAAGGATTAAACCAAAGTGAGAAGCTGAAAGAGTTAAATTCATATCTTCAATTAAACTAAGTGCTGTCTCAGAACCTAATTTTTTGGTGCTTCCATTTTTAAAATCATAGGCGGTACAACGAACAATTGAAAATTCAGCTGCTGTAAAAATCCCACCAATAAAGACTAAAAAGAATAAAAGTAAAATATTGTCGAGCAGACCTATACCGGGATCCATTTTTCAATATTCTTAATTGGTGATTAAAATAAGGAAGGTTATTTTTTTAGAGCTTTGTAAGACTATTTTCATAAGTTATTTAGATTCTTAATCAGATGTTATAGTTTCATATCGGAAGGCAGATTTCAACTTTTTTCAATAAAATCAAGCTAACCCAATAAAATTACTGGTTATTTGCTTTGGTTTGGATTAAATAGGGACTATGAATGAAATAAACAATTTTCAAGCTTCACGAGAAATTTTATGGAACATCAACACAACTTTTAATGTTGTTTTAATGTATTGCTTATTTGCCGTTTCGCTACTGCTTTGTGGTTATGGAATATATCGGAGGATTCTTCTCTGGTCATTGGGAAAACCGGAGAAACGGAAAATTAAAAACCTTCCCTCGGCTCTAGTATTCTTTTTTAAAAATATTATCGGACAAAAAACTGTCAACAGAGATAAAAAAGTTGCTTTGTTCCATGCGCCAATTTTCTACGGTTTCCTCGTTCTGCTTTTTACTACAACCATGGTTTTTTTGGATCACGATCTGGGAATAGAAATCTATCGGGGACATTTTTATTTGGCTGTTACAATTCTTAGTGACTTATTTGGCCTCTTCTTAATTCTCGGAGTTCTTAAGGCCTATCATCGCCGCTACATTCAAAAGCCCGATCGTTTGCACCGCCAGCAAGGCGACCTGGTGATGCTGGGATTTTTATTAGTCTTATGTCTCCAAGGATTTTTGCTGGAATCTTTAAGAATCAAGGCGACAGAAGATCCCTGGAGAGAATATTCTTTTATTGGTAATTTACTCTCCCATTTGTTTTGGGGTTTAAGCGTTGATTCGATAAAACTTCTGCACTATCTTACTTGGTGGTCACACACTCTTACTGTTTTTGCTTTTATTGCTTACATCCCTTATTCCAAATTTTTTCATATTTTCAGCAGCAGTGTTAATTTATTTTTTAATGACCGCGGTCAACCTAAAGGCGCGCTTCGTTATCCAGGAGATATCGAAGCGATCATGGAAAAAGCAGCTGAATCCACAGAGGATGATGCTTTTAAAATCGGTGTTTCCACAATTAAAGATTTAAGCTGGAAACAATTGCTGGACCTAGATGCTTGCACCTCTTGCGGTCGTTGTCAGGAGGTTTGTCCGGCATATAATTCCGGCAAACCTTTATCTCCCAAATGGTTAATTCTAGATAGTAGAAACCATCTCTTGAAATTACATGCCGCTGAAAAATTCACTCCTGAAGGAATGATCCCTGCTTTGGACAAAACGGATCAATTTTTGCTTAAAAATTTAATGTTAGATGACAATTCCGATCTGCAAAAGGCAAATAATCCCTTGGTACAAAATGCTGCTTTGAATATCGGATTAGATCCGGAACATAAGCTTGCTACTGAGGTTTTAGAGGAAAATGTTTTTTGGTCCTGCACCAGCTGTCGCGCTTGCATGGAAGTTTGTCCTGTCGGAATCGAGCATGTTGATTATATTATGGATGTTAGAAGATCAATGGCCTTGATGGAAGGAACTATTCCTCAAGAAGCCCAAAGCAGTCTACGTTCCATTGAAACAAGAGGAAATCCTTTTGGTCCGGCCAATGAAAGAGCAAATTGGACCGAAGGTTTAAATGTTAGAATATTAAATGAGGGAGATGAGGCTGATGTTTTATATTGGGTGGGCTGTGTTTCCTCTTTCGATAAACGAAAACAAAAAATTGCCAAATCCCTTGCTGCCATTCTCAATGCCGCAGGAATCAAATGGGGGATTTTAGGCAACAAAGAATGCTGCACCGGGGATCCTGCAAGAAGATTAGGAGAGGAAAACCTTTTCCAAAGTTCAGTTAAAAAAAATATCGATACTCTCAGTAAAATAAAATTTAAAACTCTGCTCACCAATTGCCCCCACTGTTTTAACAGTCTGAAAAATGAATATTCGCAAATTTCCGATCTCTTTGAAAAAAATTCCGTGCAAATTATGCATCATGCTCACTACATCCAGGAATTAATTAAAAACGAAAAAATCAAATTCAACAAGGTTCTCGATCAGGATTATACCTTTCATGATCCCTGCTATTTAGGACGTTACAATGATCAATACGATCAGCCTCGGGACGTGCTAATCAGCATTGGTCGGAAAAAGCCCAAAGAGATGAAAGATTCCAGAGAAAAAGGAATGTGTTGCGGAGCAGGCGGCGGACATTACTGGATGGACTTAAAAATTGGCGAAAGAGTCAATGTTTTAAGGGCCGATCAAGCCGCTGCAACAAATGCTTCAATAGTAGCGACAGCTTGCCCATTTTGTCTACAAATGCTAGAAGACGGCGTCAAAACAACCAATAGAGAAGAGCAAATGACGGTAAAAGATATCGCCGAACTCGTCCTAGAATCAATGGAATAAGTCATCATGAAAGCCGTAAATGAAAAGTTAAGAAATATTGCAATTATTGCCCACGTCGATCACGGGAAAACCACGCTAGTTGATCACATGTTTCGCCAAAGCGGAGTATTTCGCTCTAACCAAGAAGTAAACGATCGCGTCATGGATAACATGGATTTGGAACGGGAAAGAGGAATTACTATTGCTGCAAAAAACTGTTCTGTAGAATGGAAAGGAATAAAAATAAATATTTTAGATACTCCGGGACACGCTGATTTCGGCGGAGAAGTAGAAAGAGCCCTGATGATGGTTGATGGTGCAATCTTGTTGGTAGATTCTTCCGAAGGACCATTGCCTCAAACTAGATTCGTTCTGAAAAAGGCACTTGATGCTGGGTTAAAAATTATTGTTTGCGTCAACAAAATTGACCGCCAAGATGCTCGTCCCAAAGAAGTGCTAGATGAAATCTATGATCTTTTTATTGATCTCGATGCAACTGATGAACAAATCAATTTCCCTGTTATTTATGCAATTGGCCGGGAAGGCATCGCCAAAAATTCTTTGGAAGAAGAAGCAAAAGATCTGAGCGCTCTTTTTGACAAAGTTCTGGAAATTATTCCCGGACCAACTTATTCCCCAGCAGAACCTTTCCAAATGCTGGTGCTTAATCTTGCCTACTCCGATTATTTAGGAAGATTGGCTGTGGGTAGAGTATTTAATGGCAGCGCTAAGAAAAATGAGGGTTTAGTTTGCATCGGCGAAGGCAATCATATTGCTCCGCTTAAAATTTCTAAACTTCAGGTTTATCAAGGTGTGCAATTTCAAGAAGTCGACGAAGTCCTTCCCGGAGAAATAGTAATTCTTGCCGGAATTGAAGATGTAAAAATTGGAGATACAATTTGTACGAAAGATGCACCGAAAGCATTAAAGCGGGTAACTGTTGACGAACCTACGATCTCGATAAATTTTTATGCTAACAACTCTCCTTTCTCCGGCCAGGAAGGAAAATTCGTTCAATCCAGAAAGATTCTCGAAAGACTAAAAAAAGAAGAATTATTGAATGTCGCCATTAAAATTGAAGAAAATCCCGACGGCGAATCTTTTATCGTAAAAGGTCGTGGTGAATTTCAAATGGCGATTTTGGTGGAAACAATGCGACGGGAAGGTTTTGAATTGATGATCGGCCGACCGCAAATTATTTTCAAAGAAGTAGATGGCAAACAATTAGAACCGATTGAACATATTTTTATTGATTGCGATGAGAAATTCACTGGCATTGTCACTGAAAAAGTCGCTCTGAGAAAAGGTAAAATGTTGAACTTGGTAAATCATGGTTCGGGGCGGGTTCGTCTGGAGTTTTCCATTCCTTCTCGGGGTATTATTGGTTATCGCAATGAATTCTTAACTGATACCCGTGGAACGGGAATAATGAACTCTTATTTGAGCGGTTATGAAGAATTTCGCGGAGAAATCAAATCCCGAACCAATGGCTCTTTGGTTTCCGATAGAATGGGTGAAGCCGTGGCTTACGGGATATTTCATCTGGAACCAAGAGGAACAATGTTTGTTGTTCCAGGCGACCGGGTCTATGAGGGAATGATTATTGGAGAACATAATCGCGATAATGACCTTGATATCAATGTTTGTAAGATGAAAAAATTAAGTAACATGCGTGCTTCCGGCAAAGATGAAAATATTCTTCTTACTCCCGTCATTCCCATGACTTTGGAACGAGCAATAGAATTTATCAGAGATGATGAATTAGCGGAAGTTACACCAAAGAGTATTCGTCTTCGAAAAGTTAAACTTCAAGCGAATCAAAGATAAATAATGCCAATTCTTTTTGGATTTTTCAAAATAAGCGGAGCTCCTCAGAGCAACGCTGATATCGCGCCTTCAGCTGCCTTGGCAAAAGTAAAAGAAGGTGCTCTTTTAGTAGATTCCAGAACAATAGAAGAATTTAATTCCGGACATATCGAAGGTGCTTTAAATATTCCCCATACTGAAACAAAAGTCCGACTGCTAGAACTTGGCGGTGATAAAAACAAAGAAATCATTTTTTATTGTAAATCCGGCGGTCGCTCCGGCATGGCTCAAAAAATTCTTAAAGAAGAAGGATTTCTAAATGTTTTCAATGCCGGTGCTTACGAAAATTTATTAGCCTGTAAATAAATTCTTTATGGATTTTTCTAAAAGTTATGCCCCTCGTAACTGCCATACCTTTTTAAAAATACTGTAGCTGATTAAGATCATATCATTCTTTAAATACAAAAATGATATAGTTTTGTATTTCAAATAACTTCCAAAAACAAAATTTAAGCTATGGCAGAACAAGAAAAGAACAAGGTTTCTAATTCCAAAGAACCAATAAATTTAAGGCGCATTTATCCTATTGCCTATCGTTCAATTTTGCGTCGAAGTTTTGTCTGGATTGTTGGCTTAATTATCTTGATGATTATCATCCCGATCGTCGATTCTTTTACACCAGGCAACGGGACAATGGTTGATCAGGTATTTTTTTTTCTTGAAACTACAATCCTGATTTTAGGAATTATTGTAGTATGTACCAAAATTATTTATGAATTTATTTATTTCCGCCTTTATTATTACGGAATTGAATTGGAACACCTGATTATTTCCCGGGGACTTTTTTTCAAAACACGCACTTCTATACCTTTGGCCTCCCTCTCAGATATCTACATCGATCGAGAACCAATTGATCTGCTGTTTTCTCTTTATAATCTTCGTTTTACTACGGCCTCTCCGGCAGAACATGGTCCGGTGGAAGGTTTGTCCCATAAAAATGCTTTTGATTTTCAAAACTATCTTTTGGCATTAGCAAATACTACCGTTAAGCCAGTTGATAATGAAGCGGCAAAAGAAATACTAAGTTCTTCAAAAGTAACAAAGGAACCAGGGCTTTTTGACAAATGTCCGGCAAACGTCGATCCTCCTTCTAGCGCTCCTGAAAATTTACCAGAGCAGCATCGCTCAACTACGACGGAAAATACAGAAGCAAAAAAAGTTTTATCTCCTTCCCCTGTTCCTGCTCCGACTTCTGAAAACATAGCAATGAAGATAGAGAAAGTTCCCTTAAAAGAAGAAATTGCTCCAACCCCTTCCCTTGTTGCCAATAAAATCCTTGATGAATTACAGCATACGCAAGAAGAATTAAAAAAAACAAGAGATGAACTAACTCATGCCGAAGAAGTTTTAGAAAAAACAAGAGATAAAATTGAACATCAAACTAAATAATTTAGAACAACTCTTTACGCTAGCAAATTGCTCGCATTCACAAATCCGCCTTCGCTTCGACCTTAGCTAAAGCTACGGCAAGATATAGTATTTTTCAAAAGTTATGTCCGTAGTAACGGACATAACTTTTGAAAAATACTATAAATGGTTGTTTGAGTTTTTAGCCATTGACACAACATCGATCCTAGAGTTATTTAAAAGCATATTATATTGATTGGTCTTTCTTCTAAAAAACGAATTAAATACTTTTAAAAATTTGTATTAACAGTAAAACTTGAATTAATCCATTGATTCAAAGAATTATTTATCAATAATTATGAACAAAATATCTTCGGGTTCAGACTATCGCTTTAATGACAATCCTTGTCATGCAAATCATTATCTTTTCCCCCCCATTATAAATATTTTGCAAAAGAAGGGGGCAAAGAAAGTGCTTGATCTTGGTTGCGGTAACGGCTTTCTATCAAAAACACTTTCCGAACTGGGGATGGAAGTTGTTGGAATCGATCCCAGTCAAAGCGGAATTGATAACTGCAAAAAACTTTTACCGAATAATAAATTTTACTGTATGGGGATTTATGACGATCCCAGTAAAATAGTAGAAGACAATTTTGATGCAGTAGTTTCCACTGAAGTAATTGAACATTTATTTTATCCCAGAGAACTCCCGCGTTTTGCTTTTAAAAAATTAGCGGAAAAGGGCTTGTTGATTTTAACAACTCCTTATCACGGATATATAAAAAACTTAACTTTATCTTTACTGAACAAATGGGATTCTCATATCAGCCCATTTTGGGATGGTGGACATATTAAGTTTTGGTCTGCGGCAACACTTACACAATTAGTGGAAGAAGAAGGATTCAATTTTCTTGATTTTAAAGGTTGTGGAAGACTCCCTTATTTGTGGAAAAGTATGCTTATTGTCTGTGAAAAAAAATAATTTCCAAATCAGATCCTCCTTGACCCCCATAAAGGATCAAGAAAGATCTGATTTTCTTGATTATAAAATCAAGAAAAAACAAATTAAATTATCAATTAAAGAGCAACCACTTTCTTGCTTGCCGATTCAAAAGTAGTTGTATTTTGCTGAGAACCGCTGGCTGGCGCTGAAGAAATTCTCATTCCGTAGAAAGAACGATTAACAAAATATAAACCGGCAATAAGCATCACACCACCGACAATAGAGGTAGTTGTCTTATCGGCATGAACTGCGATTTCCAAGGCCAATAATCCAAACAAAGTTGTAAATTTAATAATCGGATTAAGTGCAACAGAAGAAGTATCTTTATAAGGATCGCCCACAGTATCTCCGACCACGGTAGCGGCATGTAGTGCTGTTCCTTTTTCTTTCAAATCAACTTCCACAACTTTCTTGGCATTGTCCCAAGCGCCACCAGCATTGGCCATGAACATTGCTTGGTAAAGTCCAAATACGGCAATTGAGATCAAGTAACTGATAAAAAATATTGGACCAAAGCAGGCAAATGATAATGTTAAACAAAAAATTACTCCGAAAATATTTTTCATTCCGGCTTGAGCATATTGCGTGCAGATTTTTACAACTTCTTTTGAATCTTTTACAGAAGCCTTATCTGAACTCTCTAAGCGGATATTAGCCTTAATATATTCCACTGCTCGATAAGCACCCGTAGCAACAGCTTGCATCGAAGCTCCGGAAAACCAATAAATTACCGCACCACCTGTCATTAATCCCAGCAATACATCCGGTTCCAATAAATTTAGTCCTGCTTTTACTTCAGCACCCAAAGACAAGATCATTGAAAAAATCATTGTTGTGGCACCGATTACGGCAGTGCCGATTAAAACCGGTTTTGCAGTAGCTTTAAAAGTATTTCCACCGGCATCTCCAGCTTCCAAATGTTCTTTTCCTAAAGTAAAATTTGGTTTAAAGCCGAAAGTTTTTTCAATATCAGCACTGATTCCGGGAAGTGTTTCAATTTGAGAAAGTTCAAATACTGATTGAGCATTATCAGTTACCGGTCCGTAACTATCTACGGCAATAGTAACCGGTCCCATGCTTAAGAAACCAAAAGCAATCAAACCAAAAGCAAAGACAGATGGATAAACCATGATTACATCTAAACCGGTCATCGCGGTTTTATAACCCACTAGCATTAAGGCCACCATTGCCATACCTTTCCAGAAAGCAGAAAAATTACCTGCCACTAATCCGGAAATAATATTTAATGATGCTCCGCCTTCTTTAGAAGCATTTACTATTTCAGCAACATGCTGCGATTTAGAAGAAGTAAAGATTTTTGTAAATTCAGGAATGACTGCTCCGGCCAATGTTCCACAACTAAGGATGATCGCTATTTTCATCCAAATATCTCCCGGAAGATCGCCTAGAATCACATTAGTCACTAGAAAGCCTGAGGCAATGGAAACAATGCAAGAAATCCAAACCAAAGAAGTTAGGGGAGCTTCAAAATCGAATTTTTCTAATTTACTGTATCTAGCTTTAGAGATAACGCCATTGATCCAATAAGATACAAATGAATTAATAATCATCATTGAGCTAATTGCAAAAATCCAAATGATTAATTTAGCTTGCAAACTGGCAGTTTGTGCAGTTGGAACAAGATTACCGTCAGCTCCCATGGTCATTCCCACGGCAGCAGCGATAAAACTAATCAAAGCAACAGCAGTGACACCATATGTTTCAAAGCCGTCAGCAGTTGGTCCAACCGAATCCCCGGCATTATCACCGGTACAATCGGCAATCACCCCTGGGTTTCTGGCATCGTCTTCTTTGATGTTAAAAACTATTTTCATTAAGTCAGCGCCGATATCGGCAATTTTTGTAAAAATGCCGCCACAAATTCTTAAAGCTGAAGCTCCTAAAGATTCTCCGATAGCAAAACCAATAAAACACGCTCCAGCATTTTCAGGAGAAACAAATAAAAGGATACAAATAAGAAGAATCAACTCAACGCAGATTAAAAGTGTACCGATCGCCATTCCAGAACGAAGGGGAATTTCCATGACTGGATATGGTTTTCCTTTTAAAGATGCAAATGAAGTTCTGCTGTTAGCATAAGTATTGATTCTGATACCAAACCACGAAACACCGAAGGAACCTAAAATTCCAAGAACAGACCACAAAAGAATAGTCATCACTTTTGGAGTTTCAAATCCTCTGAGGATAGAAAAATAATAAAAAATACAAGAGCCAACCAGAAGTTCAAGGACAATTAAGAACTTCCCTTGTTGTAATAAATAGGTTTTACAGGTTTCATAAATTAATTCTGAAATTTCCAGCATTGATTTATGTACAGGTAAAGCTTTGATTTTAACTGACTCCGAAAGGGCCAGCACTATGCCTATTGCCGCAATAAGCAATCCTGCCTTGAGGATTGTTATTCCAGAACAAATCGTCCCGAGAATTGTAAAAGGGATATCTAAACTAGGTAACTGGATACTGCCTTCACTGGCCAAAGCAGGGTTAACAAATGCTAAGGTGGAAAAAATAAAACTCATTATAATAAAGCTCTTATGATTTTCTACTTGATTCATATTCTTTGATTCCTAAATTATCTAAACTAAAAATTACTTGGTCTTGATATAGAAAAATTTACCTTACGTAAAGGGGCAAATAGCCAAAATAATTAAGCTGAGTTTTTTGTTGCATGGTAAGTGCTCAGAATTAAACATTATTTTCTTATATCCAAATCAAATATTTTTATATAATTAAATCTAAATAATATTGTGTTTTTACAATAAGTTAGTGTTAAATTGTTGCTTGTATGGCATGCCAAGCGGCTTTCCTAATAGTTAAGTACTTGCTATATTGGCCGACATAAAATATACACAATCCATATTGGAGGGTGATCAATCTAAATATTATATGAAAAATTCAACTGAATTTAAAACATTAGACAAACTAAGCATTGGTCAAAATGCTACAGTATTAGAAGTTAGCTGTAATAATTCTGAATTAAGACAAAAGCTTCTATCTTTGGGAGTTGTAAAAAACACTGTAATTAAAGTTTTAAAAATATCTCCTTTAGGAGATCCGATTAGTATTTTGATTCGTGGTTTTGAACTTGCCCTAAGAAAATCGGAAGCGCGGGCAATTAAACTCTCCTAAAATTCTTTGAAAAATCAATCTAGCAATCTAAGCGATCAAAAACAACTCTCCGTTGCTCTTGCCGGAAATCCTAACTGCGGGAAAACTACTCTTTTTAATGCTCTTACTGGTCTAAAATATAAAGTTGCAAATTATCCCGGAGTTACCGTTGAGAAAAAAAAGGGGAAGCTCTGTCTCTTGGAATTCCATGACGTGGTACTGCTCGATCTTCCCGGAATTTATAGTCTAGTCGGAACTTCAATTGATGAAAAAATTGCTACTGCTATTTTGCAAGGAGAACTAAAAGTTGAAGCAGTTCCCGATTGTATTGTCGCAGTAATCGATTCCTCCAATTTGGAGCGTAATTTATATCTGGCGACACAATTAATTGACCTGGGATTGCCTTTAATTATTGCCTTAAATATGCTTGATATCGCTGAAAAAAAAGGCTTTGTTATTCATGGCGAAATTCTCTCCAAACTTCTGGATGTCCCTGTAATTTCCATTATTGCCAATAAAGCAAAAGGTTTGGATCTGTTAAAAGCTGAAATCAGTAAAACTTTAAAACAAAAAAAAATCTCAACAAAAAGTTTTGAATGGCGAAAATATATTTCTCCCGCAGAAGAAAAAGAAGATCCATATGGCTGCGAAGCCACTGCCCGCTATCAATTAATTAATGAAATAATAAAAAAATGCTGTTTCCATAAAAAAATTGAAGGAAAAACTTTTGAAGAAACTTTTGATAAAATTGCCACCCATAAAACTTGGGGAACTCTTTTATTTCTCTGCATTATGGGCTTTTTCTTTCAGGCAATTTATCTTTGGGCAGAAATTCCAATGAATATTATTAATGCAGCCATTGATCTGCTTAGCAAAAAAGTAAGCGCTGCAATGCCTCATGGGCAACTGGAGAGCCTAATAGTTGATGGGATGATTGCCGGGGTAGGAAACGTCATTATTTTCATTCCACAAATTGCAATCCTTTTCTTTTTCTTGGGGATTTTGGAAGATTCCGGTTATCTGGCTCGTGCGGCATTTTTAATGGACCGCTTAATGAGACCTTTTGGTTTGCAAGGAAGATCTTTTATTCCCCTTTTAAATTCTTTTGCTTGTGCCATCCCCGGAATTCTTTCTTCTCGGAGTATCCCTTCTAGAACAGATCGCCTGGCAACGATTCTTGTCGCACCTCTAATGAGTTGCAGCGCCAGACTTCCGGTATACACAGTATTAATAGCAGCTTTTATTCCCAATCAACTACTCTATGGTTTTATTTCTTTGCAAGGTCTGACAATGCTTTCGATGTATCTCTTAGGAATAATTGGAGCCGCAGTCGTTGCTTGGCTTTTAAAATTAAGTGTCCTTCGAGGAAAACCGGCAATTTTTTTAATGGAACTGCCCACAATGCACTTTCCTGCTTTTAAAAATATTCTAAGAGAAGTTTTTGATAGTGTAATCACTTTTCTTAAATCCGCAGGAACTGTAATTCTTGCTTGTTCCGTTGTCCTCTGGGCAATGGCGAGCTATCCCAAAGCTCCGCCCAATTATAATGATAATCCGGTAAAATACAGTATTGCTGGAAGAATTGGGCTGGCGATGGAACCGGCAATCAAACCTCTTGGTTATAATTGGGAAATTGGCGTAGGCATTCTCGCCTCTTTTGCCGCCAGAGAAGTTTTTATTTCATCCCTTTCGACAGTTTACAACTTAGCTTCCACCGATGATGACAATACAACCTTAATTGAAACATTAAAACAAAAAAATGAAGAAGGAACTTTTAGCACCGCCTCTGCTATTTCTTTGATGATCTTTTATGTCTTTGCCTGTCAATGTATGTCCACCCTTGCTGTGTGTAAAAAAGAAACCGGCTCTTGGGGTTGGACGGCTTTCATGTTTTTTTATATGACCGGTTTGGCTTATGTCTGTTCTTTTATTTTCTATCAAACTGCAATAAAGTTATGATTGAAAATTTAATAGTAATATTTTTAGTATTGCTTGCCTTAATTTTCTTAATCAAGAAGTTTAAAAGTTCTGATTCCAAATCTTGTTCCAAATGTGGCTGCAATAATCAAGCAGATAAAAAAAATAGCTAATAAGCGAACGGACGCTCTAAGATATTATCTTGTTCCCCCGCTACTTGCTTAACGGCAATGGGGGAATTAAAGTAACGATCGACTTCCGGGGTTTGAATATATTGATACTTGTCGGTAGCTTTTTCTTCTTTAATTTTATTTCTGAAAATTTCTCCAGGACCTCACTCTGAAAAGCTCGGAATTTTCGTTTACCAATTAAACTTTAATTGGTTCCCAGACGCAAACCGCACCAGACTGCCAGTAGACCAACCACTACACTTATTAGCGCATTCGCAATCGCTAAAGCAAGATGCCCGGAACGGAATAAATTTAAAGTCTCTAACCCAAAAGCCGAAAATGTTGTAAACCCACCAAGAAAACCGGTGATTAACAAAAGTCTAATTTCGGCATTGTAAAATGTGATCCGTTCCAAAAACGCAGCGATAATTCCGATTAACAGACAACCCACAATATTCACAGTAAAAGTAGCCCAAGGAAAGCGGGCATCCGGTAAATTCTGTAAAAACATCGTTCCTGTTTTAAATCTCAAGACAGAGCCGATAAAACCGCCTATTCCGACAATTAACATTTCCTTCATTGAGCTTCCTGTGAACTGATATGCTTAATTGAAATAACCTCAATTCTCTCACCTACTATTTGCTTAATAAAAAGTTTCGCATCATTCTAAGAGTTGATCAACTACAATTTTAAACCACATTTAATCTTCTATTCACTAACTTCAAAACGATCTTCCTTAAAAGTTTTCACTATTACAGGAAATTCGGTGACCCCATTGGAAC
Organism: uncultured Bdellovibrionales bacterium; assembly: GCA_964405665.1. Taxonomy (GTDB): domain Bacteria; phylum Bdellovibrionota_C; class UBA2361; order SZUA-149; family CAZDWZ01; genus CAYOOT01. The sequence goes on from CAYOOT010000001.1 coordinate 85,221, forward strand.
TAAGAGTAAATTTTCCGGTAATTCCCTCTAAGTTCTGAGGGCTATGTAAAAAAGTATTAATTTCACCTTTCTTCACCGCGGCAAGTAAAACAGGTATCAGATCATAAGCATAGAGCGCTTCGAATGTAGTATCTTCATTAAACCGCAATTGATAATCTCGGAGAAAGCTATCTGCAGATCGAGAATCACCACTGACAGCCCAAGCACCTGTTAAAGCGCCTTGAGCAGATTTCAATTCAGAAAGATTTGCCACTTGCAGAGTTGTGATTAATTGTCCCCGATAGCCAATACTCCTTAACTGTCGAGCGAAAGTAGATCCTTGTGGTGGAATCATGGAAATAAATACTGCCTGAGGATTAAGTTTTCGTATTTTTGTGGCAATAGTTCTAAGATCCAATTCCGCGGGAAGCACTTCCTCTTCCAATAAAATATTAGTTACTGCCGCATCACGCAAATGCTTTAGCTGCAGTACACAGGCATCTTGTTGAGTAGCGACAACCGCAATACTGGAATAGCCTCGCTTTTTTATTTCTTCGGCGCTGCGTTTCATTAGAGAAGTAGTAGAGGGCAAAAAGGTTGTGACGTAATCTCGCCTGGCCGCTAATGTTTCGACAACAGAAAGTGAAATTAAAGGTAGTTGAGCAGCTTTAATAATATCCAGAACAGCATTGCCTTGATTAGCTCCAAAAACAACTAGCAGATCCACCTTTTGAGAAACTATCAATTTTTGTACAGCGGAAACAGTATTTTTTGCTTGAAAACCGTCATCCTCAAAAATCAATTCTAAGAGATTTTCTTTGTCGAATTTCTCCTTGGCCAAGAGCATCGCATTTTTCATGGAATTACCTTGAAAACCAACGGGGCCGCTCAAAGCCAAGACAATTCCAATTTTTTTTTGAGGTGCTGCTAAACAATATTTACAAAAAAAGGACTGGAACAAAAGGACAAGTAGAAACGTTACAAATAAGGATTGTAGTTTCATCGTGCAATGCTCACGAATTAGGTTCAACGACAACAGCAGTTCCATAACAAAGCACTTCTGCCGCACCGACCATCGGTCCTGTATCATATCGGACACCGACTATAGCGTTAGCTCCAATCTTCTGAGCATGCTTGATCATTAATTGAAAAGCTTCTTCTCTTGTTTGATCACAGAGTTCTGAAAAAATCCCGGCTCGTCCTCCCAACAAAGTCCGCAAACTTCCGACAATTGTCAGCGGCAAAGATCTGGTTCTTACGGTAATCCCCCGAACTAATCCCATTGTCTTAACTATTCTATATTGGGCGATATCGAAAGTAGTTGAAATCATCATATAATTATAACCAATCGGGAAGATCTTTTGCAAAATAACTGATAATAAAATCTGCTCCTGCTCTTTTTATCGCATAAAGACTTTCCAAAGCCGCTAATTTTAAATCGATAAAACCTTTTTCCGCTCCGGCATGAAGTAAACTATACTCACCGCTGACATGATAAGCCCCTACCGGAAGTGTAGTCATTTGAGAAACCTTGCTGATGATATCCAAATACAAAGTTGCCGGTTTTACCATCAACATATCTGCGCCTTCTTCAATATCCAGAAGTGTTTCGGTTTCCCATTCTTTGGTTCTTCGAAAATCCATTTGATAAGCTTGGCGATTGCCAAACTGCGGAGCGCCTTCTGCTGCTTCTCGAAATGGTCCATAGAATGAAGAAGCAAATTTTGTGGAATAACTCATGATCGAAGTATTTTTAAAACCTTCATAATCTAAAGTATGCCTTACTGCCTTAACCATACCATCAAACATACAAGAAGGAGCCACAATATCAGCTCCATTTCTGGCAAGAACCGCCGCTTGCCTTGCTATTTGTTCGATTGCTTGATCATTATCCACTGTTTCATCGGGATCGGAACTTAAGGGTCCGCAATGGCCGTGATCGGTATATTCACATGAACATAAATCTGTTACCAAAAGAGCTTTTGTTCCCTTTTCTTTTAAAGCTCTTATTGTCGTATTAACCGGATTATGATCATCAAGAGCAATACTGCCGCTAGCATCTTTTGAAGACTTTTCTACAATTCCAAAAAAAAGAAAATTAACTATCCCTCGATCGACAAGAGAGTCGACATAATTTATGGCCAAATCCGGAGATAACTGGGAAATTCCCGGCATTGAAGAAATTGCTTTTGTTGCTTTTTCCCCCGTGCGCACAAATACTGGCATTACAAAATCTTTTGGATTTAAAGAGATATCGGAAACAAAATTTCTAACGAGTTCCCCTTTTCTTAATCTTCGAGGACGAATATTGGGATAAGGAAAATTATTTTTGATATTCATATATTTTTCTATAAGTTATGTCCGCAGTAACGGACATAACTTATAGAAAAATACAATAGCAGCAAGAATAAATCAAATTTATGAAGGTTTAATATTCATAGAGTTAAATAGTGACTTTTAATGCCTTGTCTGCTAGAGACGAGCTATGAAAAAAGAAGAAAATACGATTATTAATTCCTTTAAAAACTCGATTCGGGATATCCCCGATTTTCCAAAGAGCGGAATTATCTTTAAGGACATCACGCCTGTTTTAGCCAATCCCACACTGTGTAAAGAAATCACAAAAATCCTTGTTGCAGAAGCTCTTAAATTAAAGGTCAATGCTGTAGCAGCAATAGAAAGCCGAGGATTTCTTTTTGGAATGTTAGTTGCTCAACAACTAAATGTTCCATTTGTTCCAGTAAGAAAAAAAGGCAAGCTCCCCTATAAAACTCACACTCAATCCTATAGTCTGGAATATGGTTCTGCAGAAGTAGAAATTCACATTGATGCCCTTAAACCAAATTCCAATGTTTTAATTCATGATGATTTGCTTGCTACCGGCGGCACAGCTTCTGCCACAGCTGAATTAATAAAAAAATCAAAGGCGACAATAGCGGGATTTTCGTTTTTGATTAATTTGGATTTTTTAAAAGGTAAAGAAGCGCTTAAAAAATATTCAAATAACTTTTTTTCTTTGGTTGATTACGTTTAGGCTACTCTTCATTATTATTCGAAGAGCAGACATCAGAATTCAGAGGTCGGAATTCTGAAATCGGATATCAGATGTCAGACATCGGAGGTCAGAATTCTGATGTCCGATATCGGACATCAGAGATCGGAGATCAGAAAACAACCCCCCACTAAAGAACATCCCAAGGATACTTCTGTTCTTTAATTAAATGATCGGAAAGCTTTTTGTAATATTTATCTTCATCCCGTTCAATTGCTTTAATGTTTTCATTAATTCGAGTACTGGCTAAAGTTGTATAAAGCTTAGCCAAAGTTATTTCCTGAGAGAAATTTGCTGCCGGATTAGTGCCAATCATCGTTGTCACTCGAGATAAAACTGCAAATCCTACAAAAGTATCAATCGCAATTTCCGCTATCCGTTTTTGAGCAAATTGCTGATCGACCACATCTTTTCTATACTTCTTGAGCAATGCCCCGGAAGCTTTACTTAGCTGTAAAGTTGTTTTTTCAAAATATTCTGCTTGCTCCTTTAATTCTGGATGCACTTGTTCAAACTTATCCATCCCAATAGAAGTTAATTCAGTAAACTTCTTGCCCGCATAATTGGACAAAACTCCAAAACCCTTAATCGGATCATTGAGTAACTTCCCAGCGCTTGATCCAATCTCTTTTAAATATTCACCAACGTCTTTGATTCCAGACAAAGCTATATACAAACGAAGAATTTCGTTTGTCCCTTCAAAAATTAAATTAATTCGAGAATCGCGTACAATTCTTTCATAGGGAAAATCACGCATAAAACCATTTCCACCGGCCACTTGCAGAGCTTCATTAGCTACTGTCCATAAGGCTTCTGCTGCATAAACTTTACTGATTGCAGCCTCTATTGAATAGTCCTCCACTCCACTATCGATATAGTGACCGACTAAACCCACAACACTTTCTGTGGCAAAACAAAGTGTCGCCATCTTAGCTAATTTTTCCTGAACCAAACCGAATTCTGAAATACTTTTTCCAAACTGTTTTCTTTCCGTTGCTTGTTTTGTGGCAAGGGCAATACATCTTTTCATTGCTCCCACAGAACCGCCACCCAAGCCGGTTCTTCCATTATTTAAAATACTCATTGCTACTTTAAAGCCCTTACCTTCTTCTCCTAACAAACAATGGGCCGGAACATTGACATTATCAAAGCGAACTGTAGTCGTGGCAGAAGCCCTGATGCCCATTTTATCTTCTTTTGGTCCGGTCTCTACTCCGGGCCAGGAACGTTCAACAAGGAAAGCGGTTATTTTTCCTGCTTCGGATTCCGTCTTGGCAAATACAGTAAAGAAATCAGCAAAAGCTCCATTGGTAATCCAAATCTTTTCTCCATTTAAGGTCCAACTACCATCTTTGTTTTTTAAGGCATTTGTTTTAATGGAAGCCGCATCAGATCCGGAACCTGCTTCAGTTAAGCAAAATGCAGCAATCATTTCTCCACTGGCAAGTTTGGGAAGATATTTTTTTTTCTGTTCCGCGTTTCCGGAAAGTAAAACCCCTTTCATCCCGATAGAACTGTGAGCGGCAATCGTCAGTGTAGTTGCCCCGTCATGATAACTTGCTTGCTCGACCACTCGAGCATAACTGCGATTAGAAAGACCGAGTCCTTCAAATTCTTCCGGGATAATCAAACCGAATAATCCCAGTTCACGCAGCCCCTGTATGAAATCTTTGGGTTGCTCTCCTTTAACATCAAATTCTCTAAATTTTTCTGCATAAGGAGTGAGAAATTTATCTACTGAATCTAAGATTAATTTAAGTGTTTCCTTTTCAGCATCAGCAATTTTTGGATAGGGAAAGATATTGCTCGATAAAATCTGCCCATGAAAAAGCATCTTGGCTGCACTATTTTTTAGGTCCAATTCTTTATTTTTATTGTTATTTAAACTCACGGCCTACCTCTTTCCTTTCATCGTCTTTTATAGTAAAAAATTAATAGATTAGAGCGGAAGTATTTAATTTATTAATTATACAGATCCCCCCTTCGCTAAACTTGTCATCCGTAGCTTTAGCGAAGAATGAAGCTTCGGGGGATATAGTTTTTTCTAAAAGTTATGCTCGTAAATAACAAGCATAACTTTTGAAAAATACTATAAAATAGCGAGTTTATGGAAATTCAGCAACTAAGAGGTTTTTGCGCAGTAGCAAAATATAAGAATTTTACGGTTGCTGCCCAAAAAACTTTACGAACACAGCCCACAATCAGCCTTCAGATAAAAGCTTTAGAAGATGAACTAGGGGTGAAGCTCTTTGAACGCCTTGGTCCTAAAAAAGTGAACCTCACTACAGAGGGACAAATCCTCCTGGAAATCATTACTCCCTTACTTCACGAAGTGGAAAATATTAAATCCAAATTTAATGAAGCCAGGGGAAATTACACCACCAGTTCGGTTAAAATAGCAACTCATAGTTCAGTAATGATTTATTTGCTTCCAACAATTATTAAGAAATTTAAATTAACCTATCCCGATTGCCATATTACGATTCTCAATCGGAATCGTGGAGAAATGATTAATCTTGTAGAAAACGGGGAAGTTGATTTTGGAATAACCTCTTTGGATATGATTCCACAAAATATTGACTATAAGATATTTTCCAGTTTTAACAGGATATTAATTGCCACAAAAAATCATCCGATCTCCAAGAAAAGTAATATCACTTTAGAGGACATTTCCAAATATCCGCTAATTCTTCCCACTCAAGATTCCAATACTAGAAAATTAATTGATGAAATGTTTCAGAGACAAAATATTAAATATGAAATTGCCATGGAAGTTGTCGGTAGAACTGCAATAAAAACTTATGTCGGTATGAATCTTGGTCTTTCCATAATCAATGAGTACTATGTTACCGATGATGATAAATCTAAATTATTTGTAAAAAACTTTTCTCCTTATCTTCCTAAAGCAGAAACAGGAATTATCACCAGAAAATCCAAATTGCTTTCTCATCCGGCCAAAGAATTTATTAATTTGATTATCACCTCTTGATAAAAATTTTCTTAAAAAATTTGCTTGGACTTCTTCTTTTTTGAAAAAAAGTGTGATAAATAAAATTGCTTCTGAGGCTAGAATGATCATTCTACTTTTGGCGGCTGTCATAACTTTTTAGAAAATGCTAGATCAGCCCGCTTTTTCTTAATAGGTATTGGCAAAGTAAAGAGAAAAGCAAGGGGTTGTACAATTTCCATCAACCTTTTTGAAAAATTCCTTATAATTAATATAGGAGATTAAAAATGCTTAGTTGCTTCGCCAATAAAAATCAAAAAAATATTAGCAAAGTTTTTGCAGTATTTTCCTGCCTGCTGATTTTTCCATTTTCCAGTTTTGCCGCTGATTTTTGTTGCAGTATTCCCGAAGAAACAACTCTTGAAAAACCACTGAAATATTTAAGCTCTGCGACTGAAGAAATTTTATTTTATCCTAATAATATTTCAAAACAACTTTCTGAAAAATATAAAAAAGCGATCAGGGATTATAATACTTTTGTAGATAGAGCCTCTGCTCGCAATAATAAGCGTAGTGATTATGAATTTACTTCTGGCGGCGTAACCATTCCTTCCTATAAATTTACAAGCAGCAAGGAAAGTTTCCAAAAAACACTTTCTTCAGGCAGCAATTGGTTAAGCAATTTTTATGAAAAGTTTTTAAGTCCAAAGACAGCAGAAGCTTCAGATATCAAGGGTATTTATTCCTATCCACAACTAAAATCGATTTTAAATAAAAAATATTCCTTTCAAGACAATGCCCTAGTTGAATTTTAATGATTACTCTCTCTCTTTTGGAAAATTCGACAAAAGGCTTTTCCGATCTTTTTTTAACAAATGCGCTGGTTCAAAACAAAGACTGGTTCAAAAACCCCTTGCCCTTTAAAGTGGAATATTATCTTGCGGCTTCAACAAAAAAACTCTTTTTTGGAGCAAAAATTTTCAGAAAAGAAATTTGGAAATTCAATTACAAAAAAAAAGCTTTTAAAGAAGGGCTTTTTAAAAGAGATGTGGTTGAACTTTTTATTTCGAAAAAAGCCGAACCAAAATATTTGGAAATTAATCTTGATCCCAATGGGGCATATTGGGCAAAAGAATTCACTTCCTATCGAAAACGATCTAGAAACAAAGTCGAAAGAGATTCAATTTCTACTTTTGCTTCGCTTAATTCAAAATTTTGGCAAGTAGGATTATCCATCGACTTGGCGGCAATCCCCTTTAAGATAAAATCCATTAAAAATCTGCAGTTAAATATTTGTGGCATTTTTGGTCGAAATCGGAGATATTACTTATCATACAATATACCCTCCTCTGAAAAACCAGATTTTCATCAAAGGGTTTTAATCAAAAAAATAAAACTATCTACCCAAAAACATGGCTCAAGATCTAAAAGAAGAAACTCTTAATTTACTTCAAAATATAGAAACAGCAGATCTGCTAATCAGTTTATATGCTTCCAACGATAAACTAAAACTATTCTTCGAATGTAAGTTAAAAACACCCAATCAAGCCATTAAAATTTCCAAAACTGACCTATTAAATCTCCTTCCGGAAAATATTTCGCGAGAGCTGATTGATCAAACAATTTTAGAGCAATCAGCAGCTTTTCTAGAAAAGGGTCAAGACATCAGCAGAAGAAGGATTGCCAAGGGGAAAGAAGTTGTGCCTGGGAAAGATGGCAAATTAGTGCTTCTTGTAAAACCATATGACAACAAACACGCAAAACAGGAATTTATAGATCCCTGGTATATCAAGCATTTTGATTTGATTGAAAAAGGATCGATCGTAGCAAGAATCTATCCGATAGTAGAAGGGAAAAGTGGTCTTGATGTTTTTGGCCAAGCCATTGCAGCCCCCATTCCGATAGAACCAAAAGTTATTATTGATCAAACTCTGGAAATCAAGCCTCTTCCGGCCAATAATTATAAAAATATTATCGCCAAAGAATCTGGGTACTTAGTCGTCCAAGGACAAAATATGAATATCTCCAATCAACTTAATATTGGCGGAGACTGCGATCATCAAATCGGAGATTTGGATTTTCTGGGAAATATCAATGTCAAAGGAAATGTCTTAAAAGATTTCGCTCTAAGCGCAAAAGGAAATATCGAAATTCAGGGAGACGTAATTAACGGTTTTCTTCACAGTTTTGCAGGAGACATAAAAGTCAAAGGTTATATTACTGGAAATCAAAACGAAAATCTTATTTCATCGGGCAATATTACCAATCAACAAATAGCCAGATTTTCTCGAAAGTTTTTCCCCCAAATTCGCTGTGCTGGAAATTTTAGTGGCAGCACTTTGGACAATATCAGTCTCGAAGCAGAAGGAAGTATCGATGTAAGTAAGGAAATTAAATCTTCGCTTGTTCGGACGAAAACTCTTATTAATATTCCTAAAGGAATAATTATTGGGGGCGAAATTTTTACTGTATGTGGTTTGGAAGCCCGGATCTTGGGCACTGAAAGCGGAACAAACACCATTATTAATATCACTAGTGATATTGAATCTTCAGCTGAATATACAGCCTTGCTTGAAAAATTGAAGTCTCATGAGTCCGCCGAAAATTTACTTCGCCTTTATCTGGGCCCCTATGCTGAAGATATTAAGAAAGTAAATCTTCTAAAACCAGATTTAAAAGCAAAAATCCAGAATATGTATAATAAATTAAAAGAACTTATTCTTAGTAAAGAAATCATCATCAAGGAAAAAACTCAGCTTCTTAATAAAGCAAAATATAACCATGTCTATCGAGTTAATTGTTTAGAAAAAATCTATCCTGGAGTAATCATTCAAAGCAGCGATGCGCAATTCAAAATTGATAGTGTTATAGATGGGAAAAAAACTATCGAATATTTCCCGAAGGAACAAAGATTTGAAATATTTGATTTAAAAGCATTGGAATGTGCATTTTTAACGAATAAATCAGCATGAAGAACGAAGTCTGCAAAAGATTACAGTAGCTTACGTAGAATTTGGAGGAGTAAATAATGTCTGGCTTGATAAAAAGGGATTATGTTAGTATTTGCCTTATTTACTTGAGGTTAGTCTAAATGATCGCTTTATACCTATTTGCTTTCCTTTTATTATTGTTTTTTACTGTTTTTACTGTCAATCAGCAAACAGTTGCCGTTTTACAATTGTTTGGTAAGTTTTCCCGAATTGCGCAACCGGGATTTAATGTAAAAATACCATTTATCGAAAATATTGCCGGCAGATTGTCCCTGCGCATTCAACAACTTGATGTAAAAGTAGAAACAAAAACAGAAGATAATGTTTTTATAAACGTAATTATCAGCGTACAATATTATATTTTAAAAGACAGAATTTATGAGGCCTTCTATAAGCTTTCAGATCCAGAAAACCAAGTAACAGCTTTTGTCTTTGACGTAGTAAGGGCAAGGGTGCCTCAAATAAAGCTGGATGATGTATTTGAGAAGAAAGACGAAATTGCCAATGCTGTTCAAAATGAACTTTCACAAGTAATGGATGATTTTGGCTACGGAATTGTCAAGGCCCTGGTTACCGATATTGATCCTGATGAAAAAGTTAAACATGCGATGAATGAAATTAACGCAGCTCAGCGCCTGAGAGTGGCAGCCACAGAAAGGGGCGAGGCTGATCGTATTTTAAAAGTCAAAGCGGCTCAAGGTGACGCTGAGAGCAAAGCCTTGGAAGGAAAAGGAATAGCCGATCAAAGACGAGAAATCATCAATGGCCTACAACATTCTGTTGAAGATTTTCAAAAAAGTATTCCCGGATCTTCGGCCAATGATGTAATGAATTTAATTTTAGTTACGCAATACCTTGATGCGATAAAAGAGCTGGGACATGGCTCAAAAACTAATACGATTTTGCTGCCGCATAGTCCGGGCTATTTAAATACTGTTCTTGAACAACTCAGAACTACTTTAATTAGCTCTGAGTTAAGCCATCAGGCGGCAAATAATAATAATAATACTGAAATGAAAAGTTAATTTTATGGATAATTTTGGACTTTTAGATAATCGATTTTTAGCAAAAAGTTTAGGGGTAATGGATCCTAAACATCCGATTAGTGTCCCACAAGAAACTCCAATTGCTGAAATTATTGCTCTTCTGCAAAAAAATAAAGTTGGCTGTATTGTTCTCACCGACCTGCAAGGACATTTAAGCGGAATTTTTACAGAGCGCGACGTTTTATTAAAGGTTTGTCTTAAAGATCTTGATTTAAAAAGCACCCCTGTATCCAAAGTAATGACATTAGATCCTCATACCTCGACGATGACAACTAGTATTGCTTTTGCCCTAAGCATGATGTCACAAGGCGGTTATCGGCATATTCCAATTGTTGATGATGATAATTTTCCGATCGGGATTATATCAGTAAAAGATATTGTTGATTATATAGCCAAAAGCGCAATCAATGATCTGGTCGGATTCCGGTAATGAATGATTCCTTAATTGCTGTTATAATTGGTATAGTTGAAGGAATAACTGAATTTCTGCCGATCTCCAGCACCGGTCACATGATAATTGTAGGGAGTATTATCGGCTTTACTGGCAAAAGAGCTGCCAGTTTTGAGATTTTCATTCAATTGGGCGCGATACTTTCTGTCATCTTTTTATATTTTAAAAGATTTTTAGCTTTATTTGATTTTTCAAAAAAAATTGGAAATAGTTTTTCTGGTATTGCCGGCTTAAGCAAATTAGCAATTGCTTGTTTCCCGGCCTGTGTTTTGGGACTGATTTTTCATAAAAAAATTATCCTTTTCTTATTTAATCCCGCTATAGTAGCTACTTCTTTCATCCTTGGCGGTGCAGCTTTGTTGATAATCGAAAGAAATAAAAACCAAAAAGAAATCACAACACTAGAAGAAATTTCTTACAAGCAGGCATTGCTAGTCGGACTTGCCCAGTGTTTTGCCTTGATTCCTGGAGTTTCTCGTTCCGGAAGCATGATCGTCGGCGGTATTTACGTCGGTTTAAGTCGAATACTTGCTGCTGAATTTTCTTTTTTAGTCGCCGTTCCAATTATGATTCTTGCCGCCACAAAAGACATCTTAGATAGTCTGGATAGCTTAAATTCTGCTGACTTCAATTTCTTTGCCCTAGGATTTTTCATTTCTTTTATCACTGCCCTCTTGGCTATTAAATTTTTTATTGGTTTACTTAAAAAATTTAGTTTACAAGGTTTTGGACTCTATCGAATCGCTCTTGGGATGTTTATTATTCATTTTATGCTCAAATGATAATGAAATATTAATATATGCGATCCTGCTCTTTTCTTCCTTCTGCCACTCAAATGATTTATGATTTAGAATTGCAAGACCTGCTTGATGGCATCACTTTTGAATGTCCGGAAATAGCGAGAAAAGAAAAAGAAATAATAGTCAAATCCTTGATTGCAGGGGGAAATTATTCCAGCTTAGAAATTGATCGAATTTTTTCTACCGCAAAAAAACAAGGACAGAGTCTTTATTATATTGAGGAAGATCAATTGCGAAAGCTTGCACCTGATCTGATTTTTACTCAGGATAGCTGCGAAGTTTGTCAAATTGATACGGAATGTACAAAAAAAGTTATCGCTAATTTTTCTAAAAAACCTCGGCTTGTTTCTCTTAGTCCGACAAATTTTAAAGAAATTTATGAGAGCTTGGAAATCATTGCTCAAACTTTAGGTTTCCCAGAAAAAGCAAAACTTTATTTGTCTAAAATTGAACAAAAACTTGAGTTGCTCAAACAACAATTAAGAAATAATAAGGTCAAACAAAAAAATGTCTTGTTTCTTGAATGGATCGATCCTTTTTATAATTCCGGACATTGGATCACAGAACAAATAAATTTAGCTGGAGGAGTGGATCAATTGGGTAATCCTGCTGGTTATAGTTCCCCCCTCTCTTTGAAACAGATTTTAAATTATAATCCGGAAATAATTATCATTGCTCCCTGCGGATTTTCCGTTGAAAGAAGTTTAGAGGAAATTAAATCACTAAAAGATAAAGATACCTGGCAAAAATTAACTGCTGTGAAAAATGACAGCGTTTTTATCGCTGATGCGAATTTGTTTACGCAACCTAGTCTGAGTACTTTGGTTCAGGGGATTGAGTTGCTGGCTTATATTTTTAATCCTGAATTGTTTTCTTTAGAAAATTCTTTGAAAGGAATGGTTAGAAAAGTGGAATTGTGATATAAACCTCAGAAATCAGAAATCAGAAATCAGAAATCAGAAATCAGAAATCAGAAA
>CAYOOT010000002.1:0-2159 GCA_964405665.1 uncultured Bdellovibrionales bacterium
GTTAACTGCTGATTAACATTGACCCCGCTTGCTGTATTATGGGCTGCTGACATTTCTAAAAAAATCCATTAATAGAAGTAGCTTTGAAGAGCTAACTTGCTAAAAGTAATACTTATTTTCCTAGTTAATGTTATGCTTAATTATTGAGAAACGTGACTTTGGCTGGAATGCTTAAGATAGCAATTTTGCTAGGAAAAACCTTGATTTTGCTTAGTCTTTTTTAGGTAAGGGAATATTAATTTTGTAGCCATCCATCAGTTTCCAAAATGATCTTTCATCTTATTGGGAAACTCTGACAAAAACTCTTCGATCTCTGATCTCAATGGTCGTACATCCTTTAAAAATATGCTCAACTTTATATTGAATTATAAGTATTTTATAAAATATTAAACACTTCACTTGCAATTTCTTCTTCTTCATTAGTAGGAATCACAAAAACCTTTACTTTGCTATTCTTACTACTAATACATTCGTCAATTTTACCCGATGTTTCTTTGTTTCTTTTTTCATCAAGTTCCAGACTGAAAAAATTAAGTTTTTTGCAAATTCTTCTGCGCATCTCGGCTGAATGCTCTCCGATACCTCCGGAGAAAGCAATCGCATCAATTCCTTCTAGAGAAACAATATAGGCTCCAATATATTTTGCTGCTCGATAAGCAAAACTCTCTAAGGCAAATTCGGAATCTTTATCGCCTTTTATTGCCGCAATTTCTAATTCACGAACATCTTTGCTACATCCCGACAAAGCAAGTAGTCCACTTTTCTCATTGAGAATTTCTCTCATCACCGCTGGAGAAAGATTTTCCTTTTCCATCAAATAAAACAGCAGACCGGGATCGATGTCTCCCGAGCGAGTACCCATGATTAATCCTTCCAGGGGAGTAAAGCCCATACTGGTATCAATGCTTTTTCCATCTTTAATCGCCGAGATACTTGCACCATTACCCAAATGACAGCTGATAAATTTATTATTTAATGGAGAACTATTGAGACACTTTGTTAATCTTTTGGAAATATACTGATGAGAGATTCCATGAAAACCATAACGATGAAGATTATATTTTTCTGAAAGCTCTTTAGGAAAAGCATAGGTAGAGGCAATTTTGGAAAGAGTCTGATGAAATGATGTATCAAAAACTCCGAATACTGGAAGATTAGGAAGAAACTTCATACAACCTTCAATCACATCGGCAGCAATTGAATTATGAAGAGGAGCCAGCTCACTTAAACTCCGAATAGTTTTTAAAGCTTCCAAGTCCAAAATGGTGGTTTTAGAAAAAATGTTCCCGCCATGCACCACCCTACAACCAATTGCATTAATATTACTTGGAGAAAGTTTTTGCAGAATTTGCTCTATTGCATTAAGTGGAGATTTAATATCTTCTTCACCACGAAGACTAATAGTTATCTTTTCTTTACTTTCACAATGAAAAAAACCAAATTTCAGCGTAGAACTGCCTGGGTTTAAAACAAGAATGTTTTTAGTCATTGATCCATTTCCAGTTTAAGATCTCAGGAGGATCGATGCCATTTTCCTCGATATATTCTCGATGGCTGCTCAGTTTTTGCAGATATTTTGAAACAATTTGATCCGCAGCGCCAGAAAAAGCAGGATTTTTTATTGCCCTGGCTTTTACTGCTCGCATTACAATATCAAATCTGCTTACACCGTTTCTTACTAAAAGATCAAAAGGAGTTGTAGTCGTCCCTTCTTCGATGTAACCACTAATATCAAAACGATCTCCCTTTGGTCGATGAAAAATAAGTTGCTCAATGACATTAGGATAGCCATGAAAATTATAAATAACTGGTATTTCTTCAGGGAATAAATCGCTAAAAGCACTATTGCTTAAGCCATGTGGATGAAAAGAATCCTTCTCTAAAATAAGCAAATCAGTAATATTTACTACTCTGACTTTTAATTCAGGGGTTTCTTTTCTTAATATTTGAGCTGCCGCTATTACTTCTGCTGTGGGATAAACTCCTGATGCAGCAAGCACTACATCCGGATTATTTCCATCATTGGTACTTGCCCATTTCCAAATCGAGACTCCGTTTCGACAATGCTTAACCGCCTCTTCCATCGAAAGCCACTGGGGCATCATTTGCTTAGAAGCAATCACCAGATTAATTTTATCCAAACTTGTTAAACAATGATC
>CAYOOT010000002.1:2259-90760 GCA_964405665.1 uncultured Bdellovibrionales bacterium
TATGTTCACTAAGCATTTCTAAAACCCGACCGGACTTTGCCATAAAATCATCACTGGGATTTGTAGGCCATTGAAATTGACGAGTTGTTGCTTCAAAAACTGCAGTAAGCTTATTGGAAGTCATTTCATCGGGACAAAAGAAGCGAAAGTTTTTTGTTTCTTCATTAGCAAATACTACATCTCTCAGATACTTACTTACTTCTTCCATATCTTTAGCTTCTACTGCTCCTGGAGAAGTTACTTTGACTGCATATTTGCAAAAATCAGGAAGCTGAAGATCCTTTCTGATATTCCCCCCAAGAGCATGAGGATTCCTGCCGATAGATAATTTTTTTGGAGGACAAGCTTTGAGCAAAATATCTTTTGGACTACCGTCTTTAGAAAAAAGTTCTTCGATTTTGTAAGAACGAAACCAATTCTCTATCGCTTTTAAATGTGCTGGATTAGTTTTACAATTTGCTGCCGGCACTTGATGGGCGCGAAAAGAGCCTTCAACTTGTTTATTGTCAACTTCCTTTGGGCCAGTCCATCCTTTAGGAGAACGAAGCACGATCATTGGCCATTGCGGGCGGTCTGCTATGGACTTTCCAAGTTTAAGATTCGCTAGTTCCGAATATGATTCTTCTAGTGCATTGGCCATTGCCTGATGAGAAGCAGTTCTTTCCTCCAGCGAATCTCCCTCAGCTTTCACAATCTTTACATTGTAACCATATCCGGTAAAAAGTTGTGTTAACTCTTGATCCGACATTGCTCCAAAAATAGTTTCCGAGGAAATTTTATAGCGATTAACGTGCAGAATTGGCAACACTGCTCCATCTGTTAGCGGATTTAAAAATTTGATGCTGTGCCAAGCAGTAGCCGTTGGACCCGTTTCCGCTTCTCCGTCACCGACAATACAAGCACAAATTAAATTCGGATTATCCAGAACCGCACCAAAGGCAGTTGCTAAAGCATAGCCCAGCTCTCCTCCTTCATGGATTGTGCCGGGAGTGCCGGGAGTAAGATGGCTGGGAAATCCTCCTGGAACAGAAAACATTTTGATTAAATTAGCAACACCAGTTTTAGTGAGAGTTAATTCCGGATAATATTCTTCCAATGTTCCTTCTAAAAAAAGATTGGATAAATTTGCTGCTGCACCATGGCCCGGTCCGGTAATCAATAAAATATTTGCACTATGTTCCCGAATAAGACGGTTAAGATGGGTATAAATAAAATTAATTCCTGGCGCCGTTCCCCAATGACCTAGAAGACGGTTTTTAATATGCTCAAATTTCAACGGCTCCTCTAAAAGACAATTGTCACGTAAATACACTTGCGCGCCGCTTAGAAAATTAGTTGCCCTTAGATAACTATCTAATATTTTAAGTTCTTCTTCGGAAAGTTTTTTATGTATGTTCATATTTGAAAAATTTATTCAGGAAATTTTTTATAAAACCAGGTTTTCATAATTTGAGTAAGAATTATATAACAGATCATCATCAAAGCAAGTAATAGCCAGAAAAAAGGTGGGAGGGCAACGAATCCTAATGCTTCGGCAAAAGGTGAGATCGTCAACCAGGCACCAAAGCAGGCAATGATTAAAGAAGTAAAAATTAAAGACAAGCTTGCCCTGCTTTCGATAAAAGGAATTTTATTAGTTCTTATTACATGAATAATTAATGTTTGTGTTAAAAGAGACTCTACAAACCAGCCCGTGTGGAATAAACTAGGATTATCCCAGGCATTAAAGACATAAAGCATTATAAAAAAAGTGACATAATCAAAAATTGAACTAACAGGTCCAATAAAAAGAATAAAACGAAAGATTTCTCCAAGTGTCCATTTTCTTGGTTTAACTAGCCAGTCCGGATCAACACTATCACTCGGGATTGAGGTTTGAGAGAAATCATAGAGCAGATTATTGGTGAGAACTTGAATTGGTAGCATTGGAATGAAAGGCAGAAAGGCGCTTGCTCCTACAAGACTAAGCATGTTGCCAAAATTAGAAGAGGCAGCCATTTTTATATATTTGATAATATTTCCAAAAACTCTTCTACCTTCGATTACTCCTTGCTCTAAAACCAGCAAACTATTTTCCAAAAGAATTATATCAGAAGATTCCTTAGCAATATCTACTGCACCATTAACCGAGATACCAACATCTGCAGTTTTTAATGCCGGGGCATCATTAATCCCATCTCCCATAAAACCAACAACGTGGCCATTTTTTTGCAAAGCTTGGATGATATGCTTTTTTTGTTGAGGAGCTAATTTTGCAAAAATATTGGTTGTGCTGACAGCTTTTGCCAGCTCAACTTCATTCATCTCCTCAATTTGAGAACCAAGAAGAATGGACTCTGTTGACATGCCTACTTTACTGCAAATATATGAGGTGATCACATCATTATCCCCAGTTAAGATTTTAACATTGACATTAAGCTTGCTCAGGCGAGCTAATGCTTCTTTTGCAGTCGCTTTCGGAGGATCAAGAAAAGCTAAAAAGCCAAGAAGAATCAAATCAGATTCGTCCTTTACGGCATAATGTGGCTCATCATTATCCCCAGGCATTACCTTATATGCTACCGCAATTACTCGAAAACCTTCTGCATTTAATTCTTTTACTAATTTTTTTCTATCGACATCGTGATCGGAAACTTTTTCCAGAGCTTTCCCTGCAACTTCCACCTGAGTGGAAAGACTCATAATTTCTTCTACAGCACCTTTGCAAATTAAAATATGCTGATTTTCTTTGTCTTCTACAATTACCGACATGCGACGTCTGATAAAATCAAAAGGGATTTCGTCAATTTTTCGATAATTTGTTTTAACAAAAAGATCTTCTTCCAGGTGCCCATGATTAAGAATCGCTTCATCCATTAAATTTTTTAAGCCAGTTTGATAATAACTGTTCATATAGCCGTAATGCAGAACTCGTTCACTATCATGACCGTAAACATCTAGATGTTTTTCTAAAACAATTTTACCTTCAGTGAGAGTTCCCGTTTTATCAGTACAGAGTACGTCAGCTGCTCCAAAGTTTTGAATAGCATTTAAACGTTTTACAATAACTTTCTTCCGCGACATTGTCAGTGCCCCTTTTGACAAGTTCACAGTTACAATCATTGGCAGCATCTCTGGTGTTAATCCAACAGCAACCGCAAGAGCAAACATAAAAGCTTCCATCCAATTGTGTTTGCTTAAACCGTTTAATAAAAAAACTGTTGGAACCAAAACGGCAATAAAGCTAATCATTAGCCAGGTAAACTTATTGATACCTTTATCAAAGCTAGTTAACTCACGTTCTTCAACAATGCTCGCAGCAAGAGAACCAAAATAAGTCTTTTCTCCGGTATAAATAACCAATCCTAGTCCAGTGCCGCTTTCTACGTTTGAACCCATAAAACAGAGGCTAGACAGCTCCAAAGGATTTTTAATCTCCACTGAACTTGGAATAGCTTTTTTTTCTATTGGCAATGATTCTCCAGTAAGAGCAGCCTGATTAAGAAATAAATCTTTAGCTGTAATTACCCTCAGATCCGCAGGGACCATATCTCCCGCATTAAGCTTTACGATATCCCCAGGCACTAACATTTTAAGGGCTACTTCCAAATCTTTTCCATCTCGCAAAACTGTAGCTGTGGTATTAACCATAGCTTTTAGTTTCTCTGCCGCATTATCAGCACGAAGTTCTTGAAAGAAACGAAGAACAACTCCTAGCACGACCATTGCCAGAATAATTACGGTTGCTCTTAAATCCCCGGTTAAATATGAAAGAATACTAAGTGCAAGAAGTAAAATTATCAGTGGATTTTTAATATTGGTGAAAAGTCGACTCAGCAGTGATTGATGCTTCTCTCGGGCTATTTGATTAAGACCGAATTGTTTGGCACGTAAATTAGCTTGGGTTGTGCTAAGACCACTTAATTGCGATCCCTGATCTTTTAGCAGCGCATCAATCTCCTGATGTCCAATAGTAAATAGATCTCTAGTGGATTTTGCAATTTTATCGTTTTGAAAATTATTTGCGTTTTCAGCAATCATTTAAAATTTCCAAATTCATTTGCCAGTTTTAGCAAATTAGTCCCGGTCAATCTTTGCACTGTCCAATCTGACATCGCAATTGCACCAAGTTTCTTGTAAAAATTTATCGCCGGTTCATTCCAATCTAGAACAGACCATTCAAAACGACCATAGCTACGTTCAACGGCAATTTTTGCAATATAGGAAATCATTACTTTCCCCAGTCCTTTACTTCTTGCTTCCGGTTTTACATAAAGATCTTCCAAATATAATCCGGGTTTTCCCAAAAAAGTGGAATAATTGCGAAAGAAAATCGCAAAAGCAACTGGCTGATTATTTAATTCACCAATGATCACTTCTGCAACAGGATTTTCACAAAAAAGAGTTTGTTCTAGATCTTTTTCTGTAGTACTTACTTCTGAGGACAACTTCTCGTATTCAGCCAACTCCTGAATAAAACTTAAGATCAGCGGCAAATCTTCTTTAGTCGCAAAACGAATTATAAAATCCGGAACTACAGTATTAATTGCTTTTGAAATCATAAAAGTTTCTTTAACCAATAAGTTAAATAATATATCCTATTTGCTTAATTTTACTAGAGCAAAATCAAAACTTGCAAAACTTAAAATTCATCATTATATGCAGCAAAATCTTTATTTTCGATTAAATTCATATTTTGAGGTGTGTTTTGAAATTAGCAATATATCAAATCGATGCTTTTACCAATCAGCTCTTTAGAGGAAATCCTGCAGCCGTTTGTCCTCTGCCCTATTGGTTAGAAGATCAGCTTTTGCAAAAAATCGCGGCAGAAAACAATCTTTCAGAAACGGCTTTTTATGTAAAAACAAAAGAGCATTATGAACTTCGATGGTTTACTCCAACAGTAGAGGTAAATTTGTGTGGACATGCAACTCTTGCTACTGCTTATGTTCTTCTAAAAGAACTTAAAGAAGTTAATAATGAAATTAAATTTAAAACAAAAAGTGGAATACTAACTGTAACAGAAGAAAATGGTCTTTTAGTTCTGGATTTTCCTGTTCAAATAGCAAAACCTTGCTTAGCTCCAAAGAAACTTCTTGTAGCTTTAAATATTCCCCCCATAGAAGTTCTGGAGGCTGAAGATTATTTAGTAGTTTATAAAAACGAAGAAGACATTATAAATCTCCAACCAAATTTTTCTTTATTAAATGAAATACCTCTGAGAGGAGTAATTGCCACCGCTAAAGGCAACGATGTCGATTTTGTTTCTCGTTGGTTTGGTCCGAAAGTTGGAGTAAACGAAGATCCGGTCACTGGCTCTGCTCATACAACACTTACTCCTTATTGGGCAAAGCAGCTTGATAAGCAAAAACTCCAAGCAAGGCAATTATCTTCTCGTGGTGGTGAACTTTTTTGTGAACTTAAAAATGATCGAACACTAATTGCCGGGCATGCTGTTAAGTATCTGCAGGGAGAAATTTATATTCAGATATCAATCTGATATTAATTTTTACTATTTTGCTTTCGGTAATTTTCTAGCTCGATTAAAAGCCAATCCTTAACTGGCTTTTCTTGACCATCGGGTAATCTTAGCAAATAGAGTCGTCCTGTGAAAGAACTTTTAGTAGCGGCTTTGTCAATAAAATCTTCCGGGCTATTAATATTTGATTTGAAATAATTATATTTATCTCTTATATGTCCTGCAGCACTTAAAGAATCATGCTCTTTCCCATTGCGGATAAAAGTTAAACCAGATTTTTCAACATATTCAATCAAATGTTCTATTGTTGGTGTTAACTCACAATCCTGATTCTCTGCCATAAGAATATTATTTTGACAAAAAAATACTGTTAGATAAAAGACTGAAAGTTTTAACATAAAATTCCATCAACAGAGACGATTTTGTTATATAAAAACTTTCATTTTATTAAATATCTTCCGGATCTTCAAGCTATAATTAAGAATATTAATTATGCTAAGACCTTTAACTTATGCTAAAACTTATTAATAAATTATTTCTGATAATTGTCGAGGAGAAAACTGTGTTCAATAGATTATTTTTTATAAAAAACGTTCTACTCGTTATAATTGCTCTAATTTTTAATTTTAAGATTGCCCTTGCAGAAGTTTCTAACAATCCTCCCCCACGAACAATTAATGTGTTGGGTCACGCTAAAGTTCCCGTAACACCTGATATTGCTTATCTTAACTTTAGTGTGCGCACGGAAAATAATGATGTTGCCGAAGCTGTATCTTCCAATAACAAACTCTCTGAACAAGTAGCCGCCGCTCTCAAAAAATTTCAAATCGATCCCAAAGACATTCAAACAAGCAACTTTAGTATCTATCAACAACAAGAATATGACGATAAGGGCAAACCAAAAGAAATTATCAGCTATCACGTTGACAATAGTGTTTTTACTACTTTGCGAGATATCAGCAAATTAGGAAGTGTCATCTCTGCAGCGGTTAATTCCGGATCCAATTCTATTAGCGGCTTGCAATTTGATGTCGCTAATCGGGAAAAATTCTTAACAGATGCAAAGAAAGCAGCGGTAACTGACGCGCTGGAGCAAGCCAAAGAACTTGCAGCTGCTGCCAATGTAACTTTAGGTAATATTTTAACTATTAACAGCTACAATACTAATTCTATTCCCATGCCGGTGTATGCTGAAAGAAGTTTTGCTAAAGCTGATGTCAGCTCTGCAACTCCAATTTCAGCAGGACAACTAGAATTAAATGCCGAGGTAAATGTTGTTTTTGAGATTAAATAGTTTTATTCCAGGCTGAACCCGGATTTGCCCTTAACCTTTTAATCAACAACGCCTGATCGTGTTGCAATGACAGGAACTAAAGAATTCTTACGAACAAACTTAATTAATTCCGTTTTTTGTGCAGAACAACAAAATCTTTGCGCCAAAGCCCGACGCGCAACAGACTGGAAAATAGAAAAGCAAACAGCTGATATTTAATCGCCATAAAATGAATAATCTGAGGACGATCATAGCAACGGAGGAGTTAATGGAGAGATATTTCTTAAAAATTTATCCTAGAGGGACTTATGATTAGAAAATTAGAAAGCGGAGGGTATCGGTTATATTCTCGTTCTAAAAATCCGAAAACAGGGAAACGTAGAAATCTTGGAACATTCAAAACTTTAGAAAAAGCAAAAAAGCATGAACAGCAAATACAATTCTTTAAACGCCAAAAATAGCTCGATTACTTATAATGCAATAGTCATTATTTTGATATCTAATATTTATACTAATTTAAAGCAGAGAGCTGTTTTTTATATTTCAAAAAGGAATATTTCCCGATCGAGATCTGACTGTGATCAGTAATAATATTTTTTTAGAGCTTTAAACTGCCTCTACTCTTAAAATAATTTTTAACAAACAATAAGAAAATGAGGTGCTCCCATGATCAATAAAAATTTATATCTTAATATCATCACATCTTTTTTACTTGTGTGCGGCATCGTTGCTTGTGGAAATGATAATGATGAAGAAAGTGATGGAGGGGCTGTTACCAATTCTGTAAGTTTAGAAAACAGTATTCTTCGAGTAGGTGCCGGCACGGTTACTTCGGTTTTATTCTCATTTTCTTCTGATGATGTTTTCGATGATGACCGCAGAGTCGAGCTTGTCGTGCATCTTCCAGCAATTTTAGCTTATCGAGGGGGAACAGCTGAAATAAAGCGCCCGATTGATGATCGCGATATCAATCCCAGCAATATTGTTACTTGTTCCGGAGGAGACACTTTTTTGGTATTTGATTTAGGGGAAACTGAATTAGTTGATGCAGATAATCCAGGAGGCGATCCCGATGCGGAATTACGTTTAACTGTTGATGCTGTTGCGGTTGGTTCTAGCACCGTAGGAGTAGCTGCACACAATGACAATGTGATCTTTAGTTGCGCTGGAGGAATGGTCAATCAAAATTCAGCTGCAGTTGAAGTCACTCCCTAAGCAGATGTAACTATAATGGTATTTTTCTTCTCCCCTTTTTTGCGCATCAAACTATAAATAGTACTAGAATATATGCAGCGCGCGAAAAAGGGGAGAATGCCTAATGTAGCAGATCTATATAAAACAAGCATAACTTAAGTTAAGAGCTAGTTGAATTTCCAAGCTCAGGCATTAAGTTATGGCAAATTTACAGCAACAACCAAAGCAACAGCAAGTACATTTAGGAGTTAATATAAAATTAGGAGAAGGTTTGAGCTTCGAAAAAGTTGCTAATGAAGTAAAAATTGTAGGGCTGGAAAATCCTATTAAAATCTACCAAAAGGGAAGAGAAAGATATTATAATATAGGACAAAAAGAATACCCCTTAAATGTAAACACAGAAACACTGCATTTTAAAAAAAATAAAGAAGGAAATTTGGAATTAAGCATTATTGAAAAAGAAGATAGAGGGTTAGTTAAGAGTCAAACTTTGACCTTCAATCAAGAGGGGAAAATTTCAAGATTACGAAAGTCTCAAATCGCCCATGGACAGGAAATTGAAAACATAACAGAGCCTGCACGAATTAACGAATTCTTGAATCGACATCAACAGCTACTGAAACTTAGTAGCGGAGAAAGTGTTTTTATTGGGGAAACTATCTGGCAAAAAGGAGAAGATAAAAGATTATACTACAATTCTCAAAAGGATTTTGATAACACTTGGCATTGCTTAACTGACGAAAAAATTTATGTAAGAGAAAAAATTTCTTTTACTCCTGTCATCCCAGCTGGTCATAAAGATTCAGAAAATAATGTTGTCAAATTCTATATCAGTGATAATAAAAAAGTATTTTCTTTTGTTGGAAAAGAAATAGCAAAAGATTCAAATGGAATTTACAAAATCCCTGTTTATAAAATTTCCCCCCAGAACAATATTGTTAAAACGGATTTAATTGTTGAGGTTTCAGCTTCGGAAGTCCTCAAGAAAATTGATGCGGTAATATTTTTGCCACCGCCAGCCCCTGTGAAAAAATAGACTAAGAGCACATAAATTCTAGTCAATATAAAACAATTTTCTAGCTTGATCAAATTATGATAGCATCCTTAATTGCCAATATTTCTATGGAAAATTAAATGTCTCTTCTTTTAAGTTGTTCGACCCTAAGTAAATCTTTTAGTTCCCGTCCTTTATTTCAGGGTATTACTCTCAATATCATGGACGGAGAGCGCATTGGGATGCTTGGGCCCAATGGGGCGGGTAAATCAACTTTGTTAAAAATATTTGCCGGCTTAGAAGATCCAGATCAGGGAGATCTTTTTCGCAAAAAAAATCTGAAGCTCGCTTATTTAGATCAAGATCAGCGTTTTTCTCCGGGAGAGACTGTAGAACAAGCTTTAAGTAAAGGACTAGCTAAGGAAAATCTGTCTGAAGGCCAAGTTCGTGGAAGAATTGGAGAGATCCGAAGTATTATGGGTTTCCCCGATCTGAAACAAACCGCAGAAAGTCTTTCCGGCGGTTGGCAAAAAAGACTTTCTATCGCTGCTCAGATTATTTCCGAACCGGAGTTGTTACTTTTAGATGAGCCGACAAACCATTTGGATCTAGAAGGAATCAATTGGCTGGAAGAATTTATCAAAAAAATCAATTGTGCTGTAATTATTATCAGCCATGACCGGACTTTACTGGAAAATGTCACAACCAGAATCATTGAAATCAATCGCCTTTATCCTCAAGGTTTCTTTAGTATTGAAGGAAATTACAGTCGTTACTTAGAAAAACGAGAAGAGTTCTTGCAAGGAATCGCCAGTTATGAAGACAGTTTAAAAAATAAGGTCCGTCGAGAGATTGAATGGTTGCGCCAAGGTGCCAAAGCACGAACAACAAAAGCAAAAGGTCGGATTCAAGGAGCACATGCTTTGATTGAAGAACTGCAGCAATATCAAAGTCGCAGCAATAGTCAGGGAACTGCCAATATTGATTTTTTAAGTTCTGGACGTAAAACGAAAAAATTAATCGAAGTAGAAAACATCTCTAAAAGTTTAGGGAATCGCCTGCTTTTTAATAATTTAAGTTTTATTCTGACTTCCGGAATTCGTTTAGGTATTGTCGGAGCAAATGGCAGTGGAAAAAGTACCTTGCTTAAAATTCTTGATAAAACTTTGACTGCTGATTCTGGCAAAATTACCTGGGCCGAACAATTGCAGATCGTTAAGTTTGAACAAAACAGGGCATCTTTAAATCAAGAACTATCTTTAAAAAGATCTCTTGCTCCTGATTCAGACCATCTTATTTACCGAGGGAATGAAACACATGTGGCCTCTTGGGCTAAAAGATTTCTTTTTCGTTCAGAACAATTAGATATGCCGGTGCGATCGCTTTCCGGAGGGGAACAAGCAAGATTACTGATTGCAAAATTGATGCTGGAACCGGCAGATATTTTATTGCTGGATGAGCCAACCAACGACTTGGATATAGACACCTTACAAGTATTAGAAGAAAGTTTAGAGGATTTTCCTGGAGCAGTGGTCTTGGTAACTCACGATCGTTTTATGCTCGATCGACTTTCCAGTATTATTTTGGGGTTCGATCAAGAAGGGAAAAGCACTTTTTTTGCCAGCTATCAGCAATGGGAAGAATTTTCTAAAGAAAATTCGGAAGAGCAATTTAACAAGAAAGGTAAAAATAGCGTTTCAGGAATCAAGCGGGCAACACAAGCTGAACAGAAGGAATTAACAAAATTAGAGAGACAAATTGAAAAACTAGAGAAAATTATTGCAGATTTTAAAAATAAAATTAAAGAGCCAGAAATTATTAAAAATATTCCCGAGTTAGAAAAACTCTGTTACGAACTCCATCAAAAGGAAAAGGATTTAAGCTTGTTAGTTGAAAAATGGGCCGAAATTTCCGCTAAATTCAGTTCTTAAAAAAAGATGCTCACAAATTTATTGCAAGCATCTTTTTATTAAACAAAATTAGTAATTATGGTGCTGTATAAGCCCATACTGCGCCAAACTTTGTATCCCCCGTAGTGGCCGCAGTCCAATCAACTGTAAAGCCAACATTTGCACCTGCTGCAGGAGCATTCCCACTGATGCTGGAAGCATTAGTAAGTGTATATGGATAAATACAAACTTTTCCAGCTGGAGCCGAAGGTGATGCTGTTGAGCCGGTACATGTTGCAGCAGCAGCTACTTCTGCCGCACTTAAGCAAGTAGAAGCATCTCCACTACAAGCACTAGAAAGTTCCGTCGTGGTATCAACAATAATATCAGCTGAAGTTAATGTCGGATCAACTACTGCGGGAAGTGAAGAAGTCACTCCCAAAGTACTTGATGTATTATCCACATCAAAGTCTCCACCAATTACTCCATAAACAGTTTGCCCAGAAGGAATCCCGGCAAGTCCAATATCGGCTATTGTTGCGATATTGACAGAAGTTATCGCTGTTTCTCCTCGACGTGACTTGCATGAGCCTTTAACTCGGAGATCTCCAGAACTGGTTAAACATATTTTCGACCCACCACTTGCATAAGCTTGCATGGGCAGATTAGCGCTAACGACTAATGCCAGAAGACAAGTGATTTTAGTAATATTTTTTTTAATTTTCATAAAAGTTACTCCTCTTAATTAATTTACTTCAGAATTATTCCTGAAGGGATTTCATAATTGCGGAGATACTTAACATGATGAATAAAGGATCACTTATGATCTTCATTATAGCAAATTTTTAAGTATGATCCTGGATATATTTAAGAAATTCCTTATTAGATTTTAAGTTAGAAACTTTTATAAAATCAATTCTAAGAAAGAAAACAAAATAACCCCTGAATATTACAAAGTTGCCCATAGTTAAATGAATTGTTTAAATAATTGGCAAGTTAGTCTAATAACAAGCCATTTTTATTCATATTATCACATAATATCCATAAATCAGCATAACATCCTTTAAGGAAATTTTAGACAATAGTGTTTTGCCAAAGAGGATAACTTTAGAGAGATATTCTTTAAGAAAGGTATGGGATTAAATAGAAGTATTAAACATCATCAAGAATTCAATCAGAGCACTAGTAAGTTGCCTGAGATCAAAAATACATCTGTTGATTCTTCAGTATTATTAAAAGACCAAGAAAATTCTAGTTCCACCGAAGTTTTAAAACTTCCGCCAATCAGTGCTATTAATGAAAAACAAAACAATTCTGCATTTGATCGCTTATATGAGAGAACTTGGATTGCTTTTAAAACTAATATATTAAAAACGGCAGAATCTACGGCACTTCTCGGCCTCAGTCTTATTGGTGCAATAAGTAATATTCTCACACTTGGTCAATGTTACCATAGCGTTACAAATATTCAGGCTAATTCGATCGAGGGGCTCAGAGTATTTTTTAACAAACATACCAAAGCCGGATCTATTCTTGGAAAAGATGCAGAATTTTTCCAATCTGACTTTTGGGAGACGGCAAAGAAAATGAATGTGTTAGCTTATCTTTCTGAAGCCAGCATCATGCTTCTTTTTAATATTACTCATTGGCTTTGGGAAGAAGGAGCTAGAGGATCAATGAATCTTACAAGGTTTGCAATTAAAAGTTCTGGCGGCATCGATACAGGTTATCTGAGCCATAATCAATTTCTTTGTGAAGTAGAAAATTCAAACTTACTAAAATTCTCCAAAGGGATTTTTGAATTTGCCGAGTTTTGCTTAGGAATAGCATTATCTCTGGCCAGTGGCGGACAAGCTTCCCCGATGCTCAGGCAAAGTTCGAACGCTACTAAGTTTTTTAAATTTTTCAAAATGAATAGTGCTGCTAGCTGGTTTGCTAAAGAACAGTATAATTTAAACACTCTAAAAAATATTACTTTGACCTCGGGTGTAATGTCTTCAGCAGGAGCATTGGGCGAAGAATTAATGAGCGAAGAGGGTTTTACCGGCTCAAGATTCCTCACCAATCTTAATTCCGGCATGGCACATAGTTCTATTTTCTCCGGTAGTCTCACTCAGGCAGGCAAGGGCTACGCCTATTTAAAAACAAAATCTTTCAACACCTCTTTAGCTAAAGCAAATAAACAATTTCTTAAACTTAGAGCAGGCATTGATTTTGGCGACGGACTGGGAGATATGATTGATACAGGTTTCGATGTTGAGAATGTCGGTTTTTATAAAAAGGAGCAAGAACAGTTAACAACATTAAGAAAATTTATCGGCTGGGGTTTTAAAGTTTTTGCCGCCGGCCTGGATACTATTGACGACAGATCAAGCGCTAGAAAGTCAGCCGATCTTGTGCAAAAGTTAAAAGAAAGTCAAAGATGGAAAAAAACAAATCTTCAACAACTACAAGAAGAATACTTAAGTAAGACTTTAGACAATGATGCTGAGCATTCAACAGCACAATTTTTAGAACTAAAAGAAAAATCACAGAATACTTTTGCCTTCTATGACCAGCAAGCAAACATTACACACTTGCCAACGCTAGCCGATATAAACGCGCACCTAAATTTTAGAACTTATTCCCCAAGGTTAAAACATTTAATCCTGGCAATTTTCGCCTTCCATGAAGAATGCCATCGTCGGCAAAATGTTTTTCCTGCAACTCTAAATTCTTATTCTAGAGAAATCGATGCCTGGAAGCAGACAGCTAAATTTGCAAGAAAACTTGGGGTGGAATTAGATTTCAGCACCGGGGAATTAAAATTTATTGAACAAGAATCAGCTTCCACTGTCTTAGCAAGAATTAAACGTTTAGAAATAAAAGCTATTAATCAAAGAAATAAAATATTTGACAATTACCTTCCTGAATATACATTTCAGCTGCCCAAAAGAACTGACATCAGGAATTGGGTTAGAAGTAATTATAGTCAAAACTCTTCTTTTGATGCAGCAACAGTTACAAACAATAGAGCTCGACAGATCCAGGAGAAGCTGCGGAAACTTCATCACTTCATGATTGCCCCGGAAGATTTCTCTCTGGAACAAGCAAAGGACCTCTATTATTCCATTACTAAAGGTCAAAATGGCGAAGAAATAAAGAGAGCGACCTTATCCCTAATAAAACAAAGACCGGCAATTTACATTCGCTTACAAATGTCTGCCGAAATTTTTGTTCGGATACAAACATTAAATAAGTCCCCTGAATTATTCTTAAGCTATGAATTACTGGCGGTGGAGAACCAAATTGATTTATTTCAAAAAACATTTCCTGACAGTCAAAATCCGACCCAATTGCTAAATTCCAATTCCACAAGAATACTTAAAGACGCTCATCAGGTTGCAGTGGCTGGAGATCTGCTGCATATGGATGTAGTAGCAATGCTTCTTGGTTTTGGCCAAAACAATGCTCATTATTTGAAAAATATTCTAGAAAAAGCGGGAATCAATATAATTAAGAGACGAACCGGAAGTTCTTTAAATAAAGAGACTTGTGTTATTAGTGCCGGAGAACTTTTGCGGTATTGTGAGAGTCTGGGCAAAGAATCTCCTCCATATAGATTGCTGCAAGAATACTATCAAGGAACAACTGCAGAACTTATTATCAATCTTCGTCGTCGACCTTATATTCGAAGTTCTCTGGCTGATAAAATTCGAGGATTAAGGGAGGGAAGAACTAGCAAAACTGAGAATTCTGCTTCAAAATATGTTTACGGTACTGGCCAATATACAAAATTTATCCTGCTTGAGGATGTCATTAAAATTTTAAAAAGTGAAGGTAAGAAAAACGAGGCTCAAATTCTTCAAGAATTGCGTGAGCAGTTTGCTCAGGATCAAGATCAAGCTTTTGAAGTCTACCAACAAAGGCTAGCCGCGATAAAAAAAGAACCACAACAAAAAACTTTAAAAAATCATTCCTTCGAATTAAGAAATATTTTTCCACTCTTTGGCTTTTCTAGTGACAATCGCTCTCCCAGCATTCCTGAAATTATCATTTCTTTATTCGAAAGCAATAAAATATTTCCAATTAAAGTTTTAGTAGGGAAAGGTGCAAAAAGAACAAAATATTCAAGAAGAGTGAATCTGGAGATGATTATTAATTTGTTTAAGAAATTAAATTGTGAAGATCAAGCATTTAGAATTGCCAAAGTGGAAAACCTAATTTTGGAAGGTGAGCTGGGCCTTGAGGATATTCCCGATCAACTAAGAATGATTGCCAGAGCAAATCCTTGTTTGGGAAGCAAAGACACTGCCAGTATTCTAGGTTATAGCGTCAGCCATCTTCCCGCTATAGCAAATCAATATAAACTGAATGGGAAGGGACTAGCCTCTATATCTTGGACAGCGGGAGACGGGCAAAGAGCCAATAAAAAATATCTACTTGACGACATTCTAATCTATTTAGATGAAACTTTAGGCTTAAGAGCTTTAGCGTATACTCTAAAAGCAAAAAGAAACGAATTTGTGAACGAACAAGGATTAGTTGATAGCGCTAAACTTTCCAAGATAACAGAAGAAGCAAAAGCTTCTTTAGATCATAAACCATAAACAAAAGCCCAAAAAGTTAATAAAATTTCAACAATTATTTTGGCTAAAGTAAAAAGAGTATGAGGTTAAATCTTCGGCTATCAGGTGTTCAATTTTAGCGTTTTTTATCAATAATTTTAGCATGCTCCCAAATAAATAAGAATTGCTTGCGATAGGCATCGGCTAGGTGTTCATTTTCAATAATAATTACTTGCTCCGGTGGACCCCAGATTAAAAAGGTCACTTTATTGCCATAGACATATGTCGGAGTGGGATTAAAGTGTTTTTTGGGAATCCAGCGATATTCAATATTCTCACCTTTGATAAATGTCTTATCGCCTTCACAAGATAATAATTTCTGTTTAAAACCTCGTCTGGTAATTTCTTTAATAAATTCCAAGAGCTCTTTTTTATAGGAAGATAAATATTTGTTCTCACTAATTCCACTGATGCACATGAAATCTCCGGGATTTTTCAATGTTTCTAAAATATCTTCCCAGATTTTCATTACACTTTTCGGGCCCTGAAAAATTTTAGGACTAAGAATACTATCCACTGTAATATCTAAAGCTTTTGCCAATTTTGATACTACTTTGGATGAAGGATTTTTAATTACACCGGATTCGACTTTAGTTAATGTCGTATAAGGAACATCTGAGAGACGAGCCAATTGCTCTTGGGTGATTCCTTTTTCATTTCTTTTTTCTTTGATAATTTTTCCGATTTCTTGTTGTTGCAGCATAAATCCTTGAAAATACATGATTTTTGAGTATTTAGATTTTATAGCACGATATTTGACTATTTCCTAGCAAAATACTACTATCCATATATTGATAGTAGTAAAAGGATAGGAAAATGAAAAAAATAATTTATTTTTTGTTGGTGTTTGCTTTCTGTGTTCTAAATCAAATGCCTAAAAACCTAGTTGCTGAAAATCCAGAAAAAATCCGGCTGGGAGCGATTCTGCCATTAACAGCAGATTACGCCAGCTACGGCAAGCTGATTCAGGATGGAATTGAATTGGCAAAAAATGAAGCAAAACAAAGTGGCCTGGAAGTGGAAACAGCTTACGAGGATCTTCCTCTCCCCGGAATTCAGGCAGTGAGTGCCCTTAATAAATTAATTTTCAGTAATCAAATTCAAGCAATTGCCGCCAATTTTTGGAATCCGGCAATACCGATTATTTCTCCGATCACAAATAAAAAAAATATTCCCGTATTTCATACAGCAATTGCTGATGATTATATTATCAATGCCGGAGATCTTGTATTTAGCACCAATGCCAAAACCTCCGATGAGGCAAAAATAATTGCCCAATATTCCATTGAGAAACTAAAGGCTAAAACCGCAGTAATCCTTTATATCGGAACCAATTGGGGTGAAGAATATGCTAAACATATCGAGAAAAGTTTTACCAATCTTGGTGGGGAATTACTTCTTATCGATCTTACTTCCTTACAAACCACGGACTACCGTGCAATTCTTTCTAAGGTGCGTTCTTTAAAACCGGATGTTTTGTTTGCTTGTTACTTTGGAACAAATTTAGGCATAGTTTTAAAGCAAGCCAAGGAAAATGGTTTAAATATTCCGATCATGGCCACATATGAATCAGAAGATGACTCGGTAATTAATACGGCAAAAGATGCTGCCGAAGGTCTTTTGTTTTTCGTTCCTGAAGATGATTCGCAAGTTACAGCAAAAAATTTCATCAAGAAATTTGAAGCAAGCTATCACTATCTACCAAAGATATTAAGTAAAAATTCTTATGATGCGACAAAAATATTGATTTCAACTTTAAACACTTGCAAAGAAGATATGAATTGTTTCAAAAAAAATGTTTATAATATTAAAAATTATCCGGGGGCTAGTGGAAATTTTTCTATTAATGAAGATGGGGCGGCAACAAAGAAGTTTGTTTTAAAAACAATAAGAGATGGGCAGTTTGTAATTTTAGCGGATTCAAGGTAACAAGCGGACTTTAGGGTATCTCTAAAAATTAGGTAGAATAATTGTTTGGGATGTTTAAATTATGAAAATTTATTTGTAGGGGCACCCTTTATGGGTGCCCCTACATTGTTAATAGCCAAAATAAAATGTTTGTAAGAAACAGATGTTTGTTTTTACTTATTTTTAGAGATGCCCTTTAGTCCGCTTATTACCAAAGACTCTGTTCTTTCCGCTTAGCTTAACTATCCAACAACTCATAACTGCTAATTTTCTTTAAATCGATAGCCGTATTACCATCAGGCAATTCTACAATTGCTCTAACAAATCTTGCCCGGGGAATAATTTCTTCTGCTTTATAAGAAGTACGAGCATAGACTTGCTGAGCATAAGATTCATCAACCCCTTTAATATTAACAAGCAGTTCTACATCCATTGCAATCAAATCTTCCCTGCTCAGTCCATGAAAAAAACTATTTTCAGTAATCGGATGAGCCAAAGTCCAGGATAAAGCAAGATAAGTAATTTTATGAATTTCCAGATCTAAAACTTGGTATTTTCTTTTAACGTTGCCTTCCTCTCCTTGGTTATACGAAATCAGGACTTGTCCTTCAACTTCGATTAGGCTTTTATTTCTGGCATTGGCTAATCGAATTAATAAAGCAGAGATCTCTCTATCGCCAAATTTTTCATGACGATAGGGAGCAATAACTGCATGATTACTAAAAATCAATTTAGCATTGGGTCTGGAAAATCTACCATATAATAAACCCGTAGCAACAGCAAAGCTAAGCAATCCCAGCATTGCCTCCAATGTTGCAATACTACCTTGAATTACTCCCACGGGATTTAATCTGCCATAACCGACCGTAGTCAAAGACTGTGCACTGAAAAAAAATACTTCTGTAAACTTTTCAAAATTATTTTCATAGATCATGCCATTAATATTTTCTGCTCCCAAAAGGTAATAAAGTAGAGTAAAAAGTAAATTGGCGATTATATATACAGCAAGAAGAAGTAAATTAAATTTCCACCAAGGCATCTCAATTAAATTATGGTAAGTATTAATTACCTGAAATCGAGGCTCGCCTAAGCGGATAACATTTGCCGTACCATCCTTATTAATTAATCTTTGACGCGCGGAATTGGTATTGGATCCAAATCCAAATTCAGGGGCAGTATGATGAATGGCTATCTTTTTCATACCGATTATATATAGTTATTTTACTTAATTTTGCAACAATCTGTTGGCGGAAAGCAAATTAAGAATTATAGGAGTTTTTATCCGACTGATTTAGCTTTCTGAACATCACTATTTGGAACATGTCCTTGATGAATGTTGCTCTGATAATCGCTGCTATTTCCATTAACGGCATTATCTAAAGCATTCTCCATTCCTTTTCTCATTAGCTTCTCAGCAAAAGAAAGTTGATCTTTTTGGCCAGCAGGAATCACACTAGCCACTAATTTATTTGCAATGGCGTTGCTTACGGTATTTCCAATATTGCTTCCCAAACTATTCGCCGCTGCTTGTGCTAGTTGTGTTATTAGCGGAAGTAAAAGGGGCCAGAAACCTGCAGATGCTGTTGTAGTTGCAACCTTCGCTATCGTTTTAGTACCTTGTGTAAAAATCGACATAAAAAATCTATAATTTCTTAATATTAATATATATAACTATCAAAATTTAGCCTTATGTTACATAATAAATTTCTTTGAAAAGTAGCTTTCATAATTGAAAAGGACTAATATCAGATACTTTGCTAAACAGATAAGAGACTGCTTTTAATCACTTAATTAAAAAAAATGAAAATGAATAAGCTTTGCCAATCCTGTCTAAATGATTTTGAGATCAGAGCTGAAGATCTCTTATTTTACAAAAAAATCAGCCCAAGTTTTGCAGGTAAGAAGTATCAAATTCCCGAGCCGAAATTTTGTCCTACTTGTCGTGAAAAAAGAAGGTTGGCTTTTAGAAACGAAAGATCGCTTTATAAAAGAAAATGCGACCATTGCCAAAATAGCATCCTATCCACAATTGCTCCGGAAAAACCTTATACTGTTTTTTGTGAAAAGTGTTGGTGGAGTGATTCTTGGGAGGCTCAATCTTTTGGACGCGATTATGATTTTTCCAAAAGTTTTTTTGAAAATTTCAGATTGCTCAAGGAACAAGTTCCTTTAATTTGCTTATTTAATCACAGTAACGAAAATTCCGATTATGTCAATCAAACAGTAGGACTGAAAGATTGCTATCTGATTTTTTCCTCTTGCAATGCCCGGCAATGCGTTCATGGAGTGAGAATGAATAACTGCACTGATTGTGTTGATGGTTTGGTAGTTGAATACTCAGAACTAAGCTATGAATGTATCACCTCTCATCATACCTATAACTGCCAATACTGCCAGGATTGTTCTAATTGCAAAGAATCCAGATTTTTATTTGATTGCATTGGCTGCTCTAATTGCCTTTTTTGCAGCAATTTAAGAAATGCATCTTACTGTATCAACAACGTTAAGCTCAGCAAAGCTGAATATCAAGCGCAAGCAAAAGAGATTTATGAGAACTGTAAATCTTATGAAAATATACAAAGCTTTATTGCCAAGTGGAATAAGCTAATTCAGAATTCCATTCATCGCAGCACTCGCTCTCTTTCTTGTGAAAATAGTTCGGGGGACTATTTATATTCAAGCAAAAATGCTTATTTATGCTTTCAATGTGGAGAAATTGAAGATTGCGCTTATGCCGTTTTGGTTAACAAATCAAAAGATCACTATGATTGCAATAATTCCTTCGAAGGTGAATTGGCCTATCAATGCTGCACCGCAGGGATCGGATCATATAATACACTTTTCTGCGTTGATTGTTGGCCCAGCCATATTGACACGCTTTATTCTCTTTTTTCTCCTAATTCCAAAAAAATATTTGGTTGCATCGGTTTGCGCAGTGGCGAATACTCAATTCTTAATAAAAAATACAGTCCCGAAGAGTATGAAAGACTTTGTGCCAAAATTATCGAACAAATGTCAGCTGATGGTTCCTGGGGAGAATTCTTTCCTCCAAGCCTTTCTAATTTTGGATATAATGAATCAGTAGCTTCTGAATACTACCCTCTGGAAAAAGAAGTTGCCATGGAATCTGGTTTTAATTGGCATGAGCAAATACAAGAACAACTTACTCCAGCTGAAATTCTTGAAGCAAGAGACCTTCCAGATACTATTGAGCTGGTAGACGAGAGTATTACAAAAAAAGCGATTCGTTGTGAAGAATCTAAGAAATTTTTTCGTTTTGTTACGCCGGAAATTAATTTTTATAGAAAAGTTGGTCTAGCTTTACCTCGCAAACACCCCAATCTGCGACATCAAAAACGCCTGGCTAAATTCAACCCTCGTAAAATTTTTCAGAGAAAATGTGTCAATTGTCACTCCTCAATTCTTTCCACATACTCCGCCGATCGAACAGAAAAAGTATATTGTAATACTTGCTATGAAAAAGAAATGTCATGAGCAATAAACAAAAATGCAGAATTACCGGGAAAGATTTCGAAGTTCCGGAAGCTGAACTGCTGCATATTAAAAACATGAGCACAGCTTTTCCGGGATTTGAACTGCCGCTTCCCCTTCCCACTATCCACCCCTTGGAGCAACTGAGAAGGATGTTTTCTTTTACAAATTACCATAACCTCCATCACGAAAAGAGTAGCTTCTCCGGAAAACCTCTGATCTCCCGCTATGATTCTAAGTTAGGAACAAAACTTTGCACAGTTGATGAATTCTGGAGCGACAAAATAGACAATCTTGAATTTGGAAGAGCTTATGATTTTTCCCGACCTTTTTTTGAACAGTGGAAAGAGCTTTATCATGATTGTTATATGCTCCCTTTGAATAATTTTAATGCTGAAGGTTCTTTGTATGTTAATGGCACAAGAAATGTAAAAGATTGTTATCTTTGTTTTAATGCTTTGGAATCCAGAGATTGTCTCTATTCCTTGGAAATTGCCAATTCCGAAGATTGTATCAGTTGCACCGGAACTTCTCATTCCCAATATTGTTATAACTGCCTGGATATTGAACATTGTTACGAATGTCAGGATTCTCAGGACTGTAAAAACTCAAGTTTTTGTATTGCTTCTCTCGATTTAATCGGATCAAAATATTGTTTTGGCTGCGTCGGATTGAGAAATCAAGAATACTGCATTTTCAATGAAGCAGTTGGCGAAAAAAAATATAAAGAATTTATTTCTGCACTAGCTCTAGGAAATTTTGCAGAACGCCTGAAAGCACTGGCTAAGGCCAAAGAATTTATCGATCAGCAAAAACATCAAGTAAATCGTTTCGTTAATACGGAAAACAGTAGCGGAAATTATTTACGTAACTGTAAAAATGTTTTTGATTCATATTTTTCTGAAAACTGCGAAGACTGCGGCTATCTTGTGACGAGCCGTAATGCTAAAAATTGTTGGCGGGGATTTTCTTTGAATTCCGAACTAAACTATCTTTCGATGTCAGTCGGGGGTTACTATAATTATTGTAGTTATTGCGGGGTTGATTGTCGTTATCTGATTAATAGTTTTGTTTGTGTTAATAATTGTGAACATTGTTTCGGCTGTGTCGCCTTGAAAGGAAATTCCTATTGCATTCTGAACAAGCAATATTCTAAAAAAGATTATTTTGAACTTCTTCCTCGAATTATCGAACAAATGACCAGCACCGCCGAATGGGGAGAATTTTTTCCTCCTGACCTTTCACCCTATAACGTCTTTGAGACTAAGGCTTGTGAATATTTCGATCCTCTTAGCGAAATAGAATTCAAAAAACGCGGTTATCGGATTGAAGAAATTGAGAACAATCAAAAGATCGATCCTACTTTTTGCAAAACTTTTCCGGCTAATATTCAGCAAATTGATATCGATCAAATACTGAATCAAACTTTTTGTTGTGAGCAATCAGGACGGCCTTTTAAATATCAAAAAAAGGAATTGATCTTTTTGCAACGCAATAATATTCCTCTGCCTCACAATGACTGGAAATCGCGCTTACAAGAATTATTTAAAAAAAGAGTATTGGTTCCTGCTGTAATTTGAGTAGCCATGATCTAAGGAAAAATAACTGGAGCGCGGACGTCCTCGTCCGCAACCTGGAACACAGCAAAGCAGGAATTCTCATGGTAAAAAAATAATTTTCTTTAGTGGTTACCTTTGAGGAATCTATCTGAAATACTTTCCAGGTTGCGGACGAGGACGTCCGCGGTCCAGAATAATCTTATTTTCTACTTTTAGTCTTCGTAGATACTATAATTTTTTTCTTTGTAGTTTTACTAACTACTTTGGCTACAGGAGTTGGTAAAGCTTTTTTAAAAACTGTCTTATTTTTAAGAGGATTCGAATCTAAATAAGCAATGGCATCTACCACTTCCGGCGGAAGATCGGGACTATAAACAAAAGCTAAAAAATCAGTGCTTTTTTTGACTTTCGCTAAATTTTCTCTTGTCGGTTCAATTGAAAGATAAAAACGCATTGCAGAAAAATTGCAATTAACTGATTCCGTATATTCATTTAAACATAAATTAATGGTCTCTTTTGCCAGATACCCTGTCCCTTGCACATCCAGATTATGACCCTCTCGGAGAAGTTCGCTTAGAATACTCAGAATCTCTTCTGATTTGCCGTCGTTTTTTAAATGAGCATTGATATCGATAAAAGCTTCACTCCAACGATTATAAATTTTTTGCTTATTTTCTTGGGAAGAAACCCCGGGAGGATAACTTCCAATATATTTACTTAAATACGCAACTTCTTTTTGTAATTTTTCTAAGGAATTTTTTGGTTCTTCTCTGGTCGTCTCTGGAAGAATAAAATTGCTTTTACTTTCTTCCGCCAATACTGATTGACATAGAAACAAAGAATTAAAGGATAAGAGAAACAAAATTATTAAAATTATTTTTTTATACATATCAATTCTAAATTTTTTATAAGTTTAGTTAAAGTAAGATCCTAACCTCTCCTTGCAATGTCTCCTAAAAAACCCAAGACTGAACCACTTGTCGTTGCGAGGGAGCCGAAGGCGATCGAAGCAATCTCCTTGCGTTTACTCAGGGACTAATTTGGGTAAACACTGGGAGATTGCTTCGCTTCGCTCGCAACGACAGGTTATTTTGCCTTCGTTTCCTTCGCATGACAAATAGTTCTAAGGTTTCTTCTAACTATAACAAGACTCTCGGCCTCGTAGGAGACTTGCAATGACCATACTATACTTTCTTTAATATATCCAAACTCCTCAATTCTGAAGCACTTAGCAGTGTTAATTTTTTAGATTTCAATAATCAACGAAAAACGTTCTGTAATTTAGGAAGTTTCCATTTCGGGAATTCTTTGATTAAGCAGACTAAGAACGGCTCTAAAGACTTTTCTCGCTTCCATCGATAAAGACTTTTTACCGCCATTATCAACATACAGCACCAAAGGTTTTTTATGTTTCGCCCTTAAAGGTGAAACAAAATAAGAAGAACTACCCAGAGGAGCTACCACTTCTCCAGCAAAAGTAGAATTGAAGGAATTCATTTTTGTAAAGCAAAGTGCCAAGGGAGAGAGCGGATCCTCTAAGAAAATTTCAATGCCTGCATAAATTCTCTTTCCAAAAGCCATTTTTACTTGAGCGGATTTACGATCTTCCCCGACAACCAATAAAGCCGCTCTGGCATAAGGCCCTCGATGAATTAAAACTTCTATGACATCTTCCAACAGTTCAAAGACATCGGTACTAAGAAAACAAATTTCCTCAACTTTCCCAATTAGATCTTTTGACTTTTTGCTAAACTCCTTAAGATTTTTTTCGATATCGGAATTAGTTTGGACAATATAATTTACTTCTTCTTCCAGTACCTTGAGCATACTGCTGGAACTTCCTCGCAGCTCCTCTTCATCCAGATAAGATAGATCCTCATCTTTTTCTTTGTATCCATCAAAAGTAATTTCTGCTGAAGGTTCTATGTTTTTGTGTTCGATCTTATTTTCCAGAAGATCATTATAATAAGCTGAAATCAATTCATATATTGTGGAATATTGCTGGCCAGTGATTTTAAGAAACCGAATGGCACTTTTAGAAGGCAAATTAAGGTTAGGATGATATTTCTTCCATTTGCCATTATGGACCGCATCAACTAATTCAATTGCACTTTGTAAAATAAAGCGCAAATTG
The DNA here is from genome assembly GCA_964405665.1 of uncultured Bdellovibrionales bacterium. GTDB lineage: Bacteria > Bdellovibrionota_C > UBA2361 > SZUA-149 > CAZDWZ01 > CAYOOT01. Next base: position 26,768 of record CAYOOT010000002.1, read on the forward strand.
ACCTGTGCTGATGTTTTGCACAGCTCATCTTTATTAAAAGCGTGAACAATCTCGGGAGATATCTTATGGTATTCCAGAAATTCATTGAAGATTTCATTAAGGTTAAAAGAATAATTATGGCGTAAACGATAGGCCAGAGAAGATGGGTTCAGACTTTTAGATATTTTAAGAAATTCTTGTTTTAAAGTCGTGCAGGCAATCATCTGCCCAACATAAGCAAACAATCCTGCCATTTGCGTAACTTCGGTTAAATCCCGATAAACTATTGAGGAGATTGTACGTGCAACAAATGAAGTTTCCAAACAAAGTTTTCTAAAATATTCCACCCGTGCTTCAACTTCAGAATCTTCTGATACTGGTCGATTTAACATGTTATTTAAAATATCAATTACCGAGCCTACTCCAAGTCGGACAACCGCAGCACGCACATTAATGATATTTTCTTTTACAGAACTTTGATCTAAGGAATTTGCCTCGCGCAACAACTCTAAAGTAATTATCGGATCCTCTCCTAATAAATTTGCCAACTGCGGAATTCGCATATCACCGACAGATGCAAGCTCGATGCCAGACAAAAGAATTTCTTTTTTTGCCGGGAGTTTGAGTTCTGTTGGTTTTACTTTTTCGATAGCCATATCAATTTAAATATCGGCAGAAATAAACATAATGTTTAGGGGATATTAGAATTTGAAGAGCCCGATTTTGGCTGGTAATTACTTTAATTCAAGATAGAAAGGCCATTCATTCTTTTAAAAAAATAATAGTTATAGCTACTTAACAAATAAAGATTTTAATCAATGCCTTTATTTCCCAGATCATGCTTTATTTTAGGTTATATTAATCCAAAAAATTCCGATAAAAAGCATTATTTATGCAACGGAAATACTCCAATAATTCATAACAATAATGAAGGGTTATTTAAGTTTAAATCTTGTTTTGTGAAAAAGTTTTTTTTAGAAATTATTTTTTTTAGCCTCGCCATTTTAGTAAAGCCCCCCTTTGTCTTTTCTCAAGACAGCGGTCAAAAAATAAAAGCAGCTGAAGATCTAGTAAAGCCACACATAGAAAGAGTAATCGAACAAGGGAAAGCGAATCAAGAATACGGAAGACAAGTAGCTGAACAAATTCAAGGAGGAACTCTTCGACATCCCTGGACAGAAAGTGGAAATCCCACATCAGGTATGGATTGGCAACTTGATAGTTTTTTTGCAAAAGATTTTAATCCAATAAATGGAGCAAATTGGAACAATATTCATGGATGTTTTCAGTTTGGTCTTTTAGGACAATCTAATACCTCTGATTTTGGAGATTTTAAAACAACTTCCTTTGAGCCCGCACTTTGCCAATTAAATTGCATGCTTGCCAGCATGTTTACCGCAGAGGGTTGGCCACATCGGCCGCATTGGTGGTTCCCCCTACTACCTCCTCCACCACAAAATAATAATGGAATGGAAACTGCTATGTATTGGTTTCCTGAATATGAAGTGTACACAAATAATTACGGGATCAACAGATTAAGACCAGAAGATCAAGGGCAAACACTTTTTTCCCGCCAAGCTTTAACCAGTCAAAAAGCTTCTTTCGATCAACAGAAAGCTACTGCTGCAGGTCAGACTTATCCCTATGATGCCAGTGGATTTCAAGTCCCGCCTCACTTAAAAAACCAACCGTATTTTGGTCAAGGACAATGGGGAGGTTTTGCCTTTCCTGACTTTGAAGATAAATTATACGCACACATTGCAAGAACTCATTTTTCTGTAACTCGCTCGGATTTAAGAAAAAATACGATACTCGGTTGGGGGCAACCCAATCCGGGCCAAACATATTCCAGATTTGATTCCTTTCCTCCAAAAAGTTCAGAGCATGCTCCCATTAATATCTGGACCGAATATGGGATGTGGGATTTATATACAAGCATTCCTCATTTTTCTACACGACTCTACGGTGGCATTGGTGCTGGTCTAATGAATGCCTTGTTTGGAGGAAGAACTGCAAATTTAATGCAAGCTGCTAAAGAACAAAATCCGTTTTGGAAAAACTCTGGTGCAATGGCTTACAGAGTTCAGAAATGGCCGGACATGTACGGGTCTTTGAGAAATCTTTATAATATTGGAGGCGGGGCAGACCCTAAATTAGCAGAAGTTGTTTATAAAGGCGGACATGAACTATATCCAGTGGTCACAAACCTCTCCGGATTTGGGAGCCCAACTTTATCCACTGCTGCAATCATTGCCCGACGGGGGTTATATATTGCAGGAGAAAACCAAACGATGCTTCCTTTTTATCCCACAAATGTTCCCAATCCTAGAATCATGCAGTACACGATAAACCTTGGAAATAAATCTCAAGAAATAGACAAAATGCAATTGATTTTTCCTCGTCGCGGATCAGCACTAACCTCTGAATGTTTTCGCTCTCAAAATATTCCGAATCTGACTACAAATGATGCTGGATTGAAAACCTGGGCAGAAACAAATTTTCCTGCAGATTTAACAAAATTTGCTTTAGATCCAGCACTGGCCAGTATCCAAGGAGGAGATACTTCTTTTATTTACTGGAATAGAAGAATTTCCTGTCATTGTAAATTTGCAGGAATACCCACCGGCTCTTGGGTCATGGATAAAGGAGATAAGCTTTATGATATTCCAAAATTTCCGCTCTGTTCCTATCTTCCCACCTATGGCTTTAGCGCTTGGCAAGGGGAAGACACTTATCGATACTGTATTCCCGGTCCGGGAGATTTTCTAAGATATAGAGGGATGAATGATTTACTATAGATTTTTTTTGAGGTGTAACATGAAAAAAATACAAATACCGCAAATTGTCTTTATGACATTGAATGCTTTGATCATCTCATTTGCTTTTTGCTTCACTTATACAGAAAAAGCTTATTCCATTGATTTCACAGTATCCAATCCTCAATCTCAACAAGATCAATTACAACTATTACAACAACAAGCTTACAATCAAGGACGACTAGATAATTCAAATCTAACACCGCAACAACAAAGACAACAACAGCAGCGCCTTCTACAAGAACAAGCAAATATTCAACAACAACTTAATAATTCCAATCTTAGTGCTCAGCAGCAATTACAACTCTTACAACAACAAGCCTATAATCAAGGACAACTTAATAATTCCACACTCACATCGCAACAACAGCAGCAACAGCAAATACAAATCTTACAACAACAAGCATTAATAAATTCTCAATTACAAAATCAGAACTATTCCCAATTTAATCAGCCGTTAAATAATCAATTTATTCAAAATACTTTAATTGGAAGTGCAATTGGCGGGCTAGTCGGTGGACAAAGCGGAGCAAATTTAGGCTTAACAATTGGGGCATTGTCCAGTGTCGGTAGCCAAAATACCGGGGGAACTAATTTTGGTGGACTAGGTATTATTGCTCCATTACTACTTACTCAAAGTCTCACTGGCGGTGGACAAGGACTGGGAGCTGGGGGCTTAGGAGGAATTGGCTCATCAAGTTTGCTAACCCCTTTGCTACTTGGTTCTCTTTTTAGTTCAGGACTTGGTTCCAATAATTCATATCAGCAAAACCAACAAGCACAACAACTATTAATTCAACAACAACAATTTCTGTTACAACAACAAACTGCTCTTCAAACACAACTAAACGATCCTAATCTTACACCTCAACAACGAGAGCAAATATTGTCTCAGTTAACTCAAATACAACAACAGCTAATTGCCTTGCAACAACAGCAACAACAATTGCAGCAAAATGGTGGCAGTGGACAAGGCCAGGGCGGACAAATAGCTCAACAACTACTTACCAGTCTTTTATTAGGTGGATTACTTGGCGGTGGTGGTGGTTTCCCCGGGCTTGGTGGTGGTCTTGGAGGAGGTATCGGCGGTGGTGGCGGTATCGGTGGATGTAGTGGTGGAAGTTGCATGCCTAATGGATCTGGTGGCATCCCCGGTCAAGAAGGTCTAAATTTCGGGCAAAAACCTCCCATTACTGATAGTCTTCCCAACGTCGGACCAGATTTAGGAACGTTCGGCGAACACCCTGGACCAAACTTGGATCCTATGGGCCTTGGGCCAGAAGGACAATTGCCTGATCAAATTACTAATCCAATGAATATTGCAGAAATGTTGGAAGCAGACAGCCAAGGTAAAACAGATGGAGCGAATTCAACAAAAGAGATAGATGCTGGAACGCCAACGCCGACACCCTCTCCAAACGAGCAAGCAGTTACTGATCCTATCACTGGTAAACAATTACAACCTGGAGAAGGGAATGTATATTATGCAGATTGGTGTCCAAATTGTTTACAAACCAAAGTCCCAGGTAGAATTGGTCAAATGAATCAAGCTGGTATATCCAATGTAAATCCAATAAACTTGGGCGGTAGCACAGCTATTCCTCATTCTCCTTATGGTGTCGGAAACATTGGAGGAAAATTATTCACATTTTAAATGAACTATCCATTACAATGTATTACAAAATAATATTCTTATTCTTGCTATTAGCTTCAACTGTTTCAGCACAAGAATTGACCGATTCCGTTTCAAAGGTAAGAGCAAATAAAGTATATAAATCTACTCTTCCTTCCGATCCCAACTACTGGAACTATAATAATTGGTACAAAAACAATTCCGTTGTCAGCCTAATAGTTAGTGGAGAGGACAAAGAGCATTTGATTGACGCCTTAAAACAAGTAAAAATATTAAAAGAAAAAAATGTGCTGATTGGAGAAATTATTGTTGTTGGCGGTTTTCTCTTCGGAGATTTAAGCGGTAATGCTTCAAAAAATTCGGAATTTAAAAATAAAATTCAGAGTAACATGGGCAGACTTACACCTGATGCCATTAATTTTCTTAACCAAATAGCAGCTCCTTCCGAGTTGCCAGGTCTTGTTCAAAAGTTAAACTTGGGCCAGTCTTCTTTTGCCGAACTTGCCCCGATTATGGAGCACTTTGAGATCAGTCTTTCCCCAAGTTGGATTATTAGATATAAAGGAAAAGATCACATCTATGAAGGCAACTTTGATATCACAAGATTCTTTACTGCTGACGGACAATATAGTGCAATAAACTATGAATAAGTTTCTTATTTTACTTTTCCTCTTAACTTCAGCAACAGTTTCTAAAGCACAAAATTTCAACTTACTAGATCCTAATGTCCCAATCGCTTCTCATCAAAAAAGAGGAAGCCGTTTTAAAATTGAAAAGTATTTCTATCTTCAAGATTTTTTAAAAAGAATGGGAGCACCGGAAAGTTCTAGCGACAAGGCACCAGAAAAAAGTCCCAATCTTGCTTTCTCCTATCAAAACTTTATTAACAAATTGCCCAGCGGCGCCGGAACCTATGATGGCAAACCAGATTGCAGCGAATCACAAGTAAGAAGAATTCCTGTAGTTTATGATTCTGAGGAATTAAAACTTTTTGATATTTTATATTATAATTATCAAAACAGCTCGCAAACCTCAAAATCAAGAGCTTGGGAATTACCTACTGCTCCCTACTTGGAAGGAGATCTATATAATCCTTATCGAACTTATAACCTACAACAAGACTTAGCCCGATTCTTTGATATCCGCTGCCTTCCTACTCGTGTACATTTTCCGGTAATTGACGGCCAAAGATATGAAGAATATCGGGAAGGTAGCAACGCCTGGGATAAATAGTTACTTAGTACTCATTTCGCCCATTTTCTTGCATAACATTACAATAAGTTAAATTTTAGTTGGTATTTACATGCCTTTTTTTCAAACAGAACCAGCAGCAACTAATAATGCTAAATTGCCTGCTCCTCTCCCAGGAGCAGAAGGGAATCTTCCTTTTAGAATAAGCGATAAAAGAAGTTTTGTAGATTTTGCCGCTTCTGCAGAAAATAAAATTACCTTAGAATTTTATACCGAAGAAGGATTTAAAAATATTCCCAAAACTATTTTCAAATATGATCAAAATGGAAAATTAGAAGAAACCTTAGTCCGAAAATCTCCTACTTCCAGCGAATGGTCTGTTTACAAGGGAGAAAAACAAGAATTATCGAAAGAAGAATGGCAGGGAACTTACCGGATAACTAATAATGATCAAAAATTAGAATTGTTGGTTTCTCCAATGAAAGACAACCCCAGCCACCTGGAAATTACAAGCGATCTTAATGGAAATAAAAAATACCAAAAAGTAAATCCTGACGGTTCTCTGCTCATTGGCAATGAAAAATTGCAATTAACTGAAGTACAAAGAAGCGACGGAACAAAAATTTTTATTAATCCTTCAAAAGAAAAAATTACTTCGGAAAATATCAATTATCCAAGGAATGAAAAAATTACTGTTATCTGGAATTATGATCAGAATAAAAAAAGTTGGATTTCCAATCAAGGGATCCAACAAAAAGAAAGTCCTTTATCACCAAGTGGTTTTATCAGCTATCTTGATCAAAATGGAGATCTTCACTCCATCGCGCTTGATGGCACAAAAGGAATAAAAACAAAAAATAATAGTTTTATTCAACAAAAAGAGAATCTTATTATCATGCAATCAGGAGATAAATTAAGAGTCATAGAATTTACAGATGAAAAGACAATATCTTCAATTAAACTTTACGCTGAGGACAAATTACAAACTAAGATAAATATTTCTAGTTATGAAACTTTTAAAATTAATCCCGATCTCGGTATCGAATGTAAGAAAGCAGATGGTTCAAAGTTGTTATTAAATAACGATTTATCAGTTACAGAGGTAGATCCGCAAAATAAAATAATTAAAACTATTAACGTTTCAGGAGCTCAAAAAATCTTTACTTATGATCGAACAGGAACTTTAAAAGCAATCAATGAAACTTCAGAATCCGGGAAAACCATCAATTGGTTTTCCTTAAAAGGTTATAGCAATCATTCAAATACTTTTGTCAAAAGTGCCAGTGACAACTTTCTTAGTCCCCAAATCTTAGGAAGATTAAGCTTTGACGAATTCGGCAGAATCAAAAAAATCAGTAATTTTGCTGAAGTTCACTACAAGGAAAATAGCAAGCAAATTCAAAAATTAGTTACTACGGAAGCAGATGGCAGTAAGAAAATTTATGAAAGACAAGGAGACAGTAGTAATTGGGTGGTAAATCCTGGTAAAAAAGAATTTAGCGGGAATATTTTTATAACTTCCAGAGCAGAATTGGCATTTGATGGGGGGAAAATCCAAGAGGTAAAATTAATTGATCCTTTTGGAAAATATTCTACTAAGGAATTTAAAAATATCGCCTCCTGGGAAGCAATAGTGATCAATAAAATAAATTTAAAGGGAGATCTTGAATATGTGGAATATGGCGAAAAGCAAAGCAGATTAGCAAGTTCTCAAGGAGGAATTAGTGGGCATTATCCTTATGAACCGCTGCCGGCAATAAGAAAATTTCTTTTTAATGCAATAGACGAGAATTATTCTCCCGCAAGATCACATCGGCTTAAATGTTGCTTGGCTTATTTCGAACATCGCTTGAAACTTATAGCGGATTATCAAACTCAACTTGGCAAGAAGAGTGCTCTCAATGATTTTGGAATAAAAATTGAAGAAACTTATCTGAGATTAGCTGATTTAATCAAAGCGACGAGCAGTAACCAATATGGAAAAGAAGATAGAATTAATATTGCTGAACAAATAATTGCCCAAATAGCTGAGCCTCGAGCAATTAATCAAGGAGCAAATCCGACTTGTAATATCTCTACAGTAGAAATATTTACCGCCGCAATGGAACCACAAAATTATGTCAAAGTGATTAATGATTTAATACTTTTTAATACTTTTCAAGATATGAGTTTGGGGGAAAAGCAAAGCAAGCGTTACAACATTAATCCATTAATATTCACACCAGAAAATAACATTCCCCGCCAATATCGACCAAGCGATAGTCTTACAAGTTTTGATTTAAATCATATGGTCAGTCAACTAAGCATTCGATCCCCTGCGAGCATGTTATTTCAACGGGGAACAATTAGTGCAACAAGAAATGTAAATGGAAATGTCGGATATGTATTTGTTGCAGGAAATACAGGTTTTACTTTTCCAGAAATAATCCAAGCTTCAAATTTAATTAACGGTTACAAAATGCCATACGTCGTTCCTGCTTGGAGCAGCTATCAGTTAGAAATTGATCCCAAAGTCCCAATGCCAAACAACAAAGGTGGGACAACAAATGGCAGTGATATAGAGTTATTTCGTAGGGCGGAAGAAAAAGTAGCGAAAAATGGAATGCCTTTTGGATACACAACTTTTAGAAATCGTCATGTGCAAGTTGTTTTTCCTCAATTGATAAGTAATGCCGATGGTAGTGTAAGGTACCATACTACATTTGGTGATAATACTTGGGGGATTAATGGTGACCAAGCAAAGAGTTGGGTTGGTCTCTTTGATGGAGTATTAAAAGGACAATTGCCCATTCCAATAGAGAAGATTTTTACTGAAGATAAATAAAGAGCCTCTTTTGTAACTACCTGAGATTATTCATTTTTTAAAATGACCTTTGATTTAGAAAAATTACAAAGAAAGTAAGTAACGTTAAATCAATATCGAAGAATAACTTATATAAGAGTTATTAGTAAGTAATTGGTTTTTTAAATTATTATGAGGTTTTCAAATTTAAAATCAAGGTTTTTAGTTTTGCATATATTTCTGCAATTCTTAATACCTTTCTTCGTCCTAGCAGAAACTTCCACGACTCTTTCAACAACTACGACTACTTCTTCTACAACCAGCACCACCCTAACAAGTGCAAATCTTTCCCCCCAAGAATTATCTCAGGTTAACTACCTACTTTATACTTATGACTGCGATTTAAACAAAGATAAAGTTTGCGATAATAAGGATCTGCAACTTGGGCAACAACAAGCCTCACAACAACAAAATAGCGGACAAGGTTCTCAGATCGGCCAACAAATTGGGCAACAAATTGCCATGCAGGTTGGTCAACAACTTTTAGGTGGTCTGATGGGTGGAGGCCAAGGCGGTGGCGGTCTTGGCGGTGGGAATGGAGGAGGAAATGGTGGTGGAAATAACGGTGGTGGATGCAAGGGCGGCCAGTGCAATGCCCCCAAAGAAAATGCTTTGGCGCAAAAGTTTCTTGCTGCCGACAGTACAGAACATGATGGCGCAGCAAAGACACCAAAAGCATCTACCACTACTACAACTACCTCATCTTCAACAACATCATCATCTTCCACTACAACAAGCACAACTGATACCAAGAGTGATAAAGAAAAAGAATACGAAGCATTAAAAGCTGATCGAGATAAAGCTTTAGGCCCAGAATACAAAGATTGGCGCGATACTAAACTAAAAGATTTAGGAGGCAGTGAAGGAATTGATAAAGCGATAGATGCCAATTCCCATTTAAAACCTGGACAACCAGCCGGAGATAGCCTTGCAAAATTTGACAGTACCTTGCGCGATGGAATTAATAAAGGTGATATCACTCCACAAGAAGCTGCCAAGCTATATACATTGGCTGAACATTCCGCGCATTTCAAAACTTCTGCCGGGGAATTTTATAGTAACAACGGTGGGGCAAATGGCATTTCACTGGGCAGTCAAAGTTCAGATTTTAGCAAACTTATTAATAGTGAGTCTAATTATTTAAACAAACATGGCTTCGATGCCGGATCAACAAGATTAGTTGAGCAAGAATTATTCGGTTCAGCAGACGTATCGACACTTAAACAATATGGCGGAACCTGTTGGACCTGTTCCGGAGTGCAATCTGTTAACTATACAGATGCAGGAACAATGGCCGAAATAAGACATACTATTATTGATGGTGGTCAATACAAAGGATATTCTGCGAGCGATCTTAAGTTGAACCATGCAATAGATGCCCAATGGACTCCTTCTAACGGAACGGCAAGTTTAGCTAATCAACTCGATGTTGGCTTAATTGGAAAGCTGGCTGGGAACGAAAGTCCTTGGAGTGGTGGTTACCCTGGCGCAGTTGGATCTGCCGTAGAACAAATTACTGGTACTAAACCGACAATTAATACTTTTGGTTATGATAAAGCTAGTCAACTTAATTTCATAAATGGCACTGATCCTGTAGGTGTGACTTATCCATTTCCTGGTCATGCCGCCTCATTCTCTTCAATAATTTCAAAAGATCCGATTACCGGAACTCCAGTTCGTTATGTACTTGGAGATAATAGCTGGAGTCCAAGCAACGAAGCTTTTGTTAAAGCTATCCCGGGAAATGCTGGAAAACTTACATTTCCAGGCGGCTTTGGCGGAGGTGGACCAGGAGGGTTGGGATTGGGTGGTTTAACTGGTGTTGGAGGTTTAGGAGGGAATGGTCTTTTTGGAATGTATAATACTGCTTATAATAAAGGCACGCAAAATAGTAATTTCAATCAAGAAAATAAAGAAAAGCTTAGCAGTGAATATAATAGTCTCACACAACCACAGAAAAGCAAGATCATTGAAACCTGTGGCCAAATGATTAATTCTGGACAAAGTGTTGCTAATGTTTGCTTAGTTGCTTTTGAAGATTTAGCGAAAAATCCCACTATTACAGGCGTATCTGGCAAAACTTCCAGAACAAATTCAGCTAGAATTGACATCGACTTACTAAAATTTTAAATAGGATATATGGCAGATTTTTTTGATCATGTAGCAAAACTTAATATTCCCGTCATTGAGGACTCATTGGCTATGGCCGCTCCGAGAAAAATGAGAAACAGAGAAATCCAACTTCCAAAAGCAGAAAATGTAGGGAAGATTATTTCCGAAAGTGAAAGCTCGGCACCACATGTAACACTTGCTGCCCTTAAAGAAATTCAAAAAATACTTGGTGGAAACGGAACGTGGACTCCCGCAAACACTGAAAGAAGTAAAAAGTTTTTTGCAGATCTAATTAACTTAAGAAATGAAGACAAAGCAACTGCTAAATACATCCAAGCGATTGCTCAAGTAGGCGGAGTCGATCAAGTAAATAGCTTTCTTGAAAAACATGGATTTCCTTATCTAAAATTACCTGACTCTAACAACAAGGAAGCAATATCTTCTGCCAGTGTTTTTGATTTACAAGTTCAATGGAAGATGCCTGGCATAAAAACAATGCAAAGACTTACCCAAGAGAAAGCTAGTGTTCCAGCTGTTCATATCAGGGAACCTGCTGCCTACTATAATGCAAAAGGACATGCTTTCCCCATAGTAGAGCTACAAACATCTTCTAATGAACGTTTCTTTATAACAAGATTTGATAAAGAACTTGATTCCAAAGATCCATTAGCTGCCAGCAAAACGGCAGGAGCGATCGCTTCTCAGTTGGAAAGAATAAAAGATAGACAAATGAAAAGAAGTGGCTATCCTGATGGAGTAATATTCCCAATGGCCAGCTATGAAAAAAGCGGACAAATTGATTCACTGATTGGAGCTTCCACTAAAGATAAAAACGGAAAAGAATATCCGATCGGAGCCGCACTTTATGTTCATCGTTTTCGTTTAAATGAAAAAGGTGCCCGTGCCCAAGCTGGCAATTCTATTATGGCTTACGCCGAAGCCCCTAAAACACTAAATATCGATGGTCCTTATCTGGCCTGGTTTCAAGTTCCTTCAAATAACAACAAGGGTCAGATAATTCCTTTTGCTGTTTTAATTACAAAAGAGCACATGAAAGATCCTGATTTTGAATAGTCTTAAATCTATATACGATACTTGGAAAATACCTGATTAAGCAGCAAACTTTTCTTTAATATAAGAATAATCCTCATCTTGCACTTGGCTTAGTTCCCAACTTGCTTGAAGTTTGAACCAAAACTCTGGAGTAGAACCAATCGCTAATGAAAATTTCTTAGCGAGTTTACCATTGATTGGTTTTTTACCATCACAAAATTCTCGGAGAATTTGAAGATCTTCTCTAATCCCTGCCGCAAACTCTTCCAGAGTTAAACCCATTTCTTCGAGATCGTCTTTTAATACTTCACCCGGGTGAACTTTAATTTCAAAATTTTTTTCTATCATATTTAACCTTTAATGATAATCAACTATCTCTACATTATATGCATTGCAATCTTTCCAAATAAAACAAATTCGATATTGGATGTTAATTCTAAGACTATATTGCCCTCGCCTATCACCGATTAATCTTTCAAGTCTATTTCCAGCACTTTGAAATAACTCTTCTAGAACTTCAATTGTATCAAGTTTTTTTAATTTTACTCTTGCCTTGTGATGCAAGCTCAAAGGCAAACATTTTAATGCCTTCTTTGTTAAAGTCCCAAAAGCAATATCTCTAGTTGCTTCATCTTTAAAACTTACAATCGCCATTATATATTCAATTCCCAATTTACTCAATTATTATCTTCTTATTTATCATCCTTGTTTTCGCTACATTTTCTAATCTTGCGCAGGGGTTTCACCTTTTCTGATTTCTTGCTACAAAAACACAGTTTTCAATTTTAACTTTAACCAATTAAATAAGATATTTTATGGCAGATTCTAAAAACACTTTCCGCACTGAAAAAGACAGTATGGGTGAAATGCAAGTTCCCACTTGGGCCTATTGGGCTGCATCTACTCAAAGAGCAGTTGAAAACTTTCCGATTAGTGGAATTAGAATTCCTCGTTCCATGATTGCTGCTCTGGGTTTAATTAAAAGATGTGCAGCAATTGCCAACTGTGAATTAAAACTTCTTGATGAAGAAAGAAAAAATATTATCTCTCAAGTCTGCGATGAAGTGGAAGCGGGAAAACTTGATGAGCACTTTGTGGTTGATATTTTTCAAACAGGATCGGGAACTTCCAGTAATATGAATGCCAATGAAGTCATTACTAATCGGGCTAAAGAGTTGATTGGCAAAAGTGATTTAAAATTTCACCCCAACGATCATATCAACATGAGTCAATCTTCTAATGATGTCTTCCCTACTACGATTCACATTGCCGCGGCTTTGGAAGTTGCTAAAAATTTAATTCCGGCCATGGAAGAATTGAGCAGTTCTTTAAAGAAAAAATCAGAGGAATTTTCTAAAATTGTAAAAACAGGAAGAACTCATTTAATGGATGCCACTCCTATTACTTTGGGACAGGAATTCTCCGGATATCAAAGTCAGATTGAACATGGGATTGCCCGATTAAAAAGGTCTTTAGAATCCTTGTTAGAATTACCCCTGGGTGGGACGGCTGTCGGAACGGGAATCAATACTCATCCGCAATTTGCTAAAAAAGTAATTGCTGAGATTTCTAAGAGAACAGGACTGAAATTTTTTGAAGCAACAAACCATTTTGAAGCCCAGGCGGCAAAAGATGGAATTGTGGAAGTAAGTGGTCAGTTAAAAACCATTGCTTGTAGTTTTGCTAAAATTGCCAACGATTTGCGTTGGCTTGGGTCGGGCCCTCGTTGTGGCTTAGGAGAAATTCAACTTCCGGAAGTGCAACCGGGATCTTCTATTATGCCCGCTAAAGTCAATCCTGTTATTGCCGAGTCTGTTTTAATGGTAGTAGCTCAAGTTATAGGAAATGATGCTGCCATTACAGTTTCCGGGCATAGCGGAAGTATTTTAGAATTAAATATGATGATGCCAGTGATGGCTCATAATTTATTACAATCAATTACCTTGCTTGCCAGCAGTGCTAGAAATTTTAAAAGTAAATGCATTGATGGAATTAAGGCAAACACGGAACGGTTACATCAGTTGGCGGAAGCAAGTCTTACTGTCTGCACTGCACTAGTTCCAAAGATTGGTTATGATAAATCGGCGGCACTGGCTAAAGAAGCTTACAAAAGTGGGCTTTCTCTTCGAGAAGTTGCTTTGAAACAACAAGTAATGACTGAAGATGAATTAAACAAAGTGCTTGATTTGATGTCGATGACTAAGCCGGGGTTGTAAGAATCCAAAATTATTAAATTTGACTGCTGTTAGCAATAAACAGTATAATGTTAAAATGAAGTCAGGGAATAAAGTTAAATTTGAATATCTTGGAAAATTAAAAGAAGATGATGGGATAGCTGAAATAACTTACTGGCAATCGTTAGACAGCGATGCTATTTCATCAGCCGCCTGGGAAATGGTTCAAGAATATCATTTAGAACAAGGTAAAACACTAGATGAACTCAGATTGCAAAGAACTGTTGAGCATCTTCAACGAAAATCATATTAAGTATATCATTGTCGGTGCTCAAGCTGTAATGAGGTATACAGTCCCCAGGTATACTAAAGATTATGATATTCTCATTGAAAGCTCTATTGAAAATGCCAAGAAAGTATATCGGGTATTAAAAGAATTTGGTGCCCCACTTACCAATATTAAGGAAGAGGATTTCGCTAATCCTGATTTATTTTATATTATGGGCGTTCCTCCAAATCAAATAGACATTTTGATGAGTATCCCAGGAATTCATTTTGATGATGCTTGGAAAAATAAAAAAGTTTTTAAAGTTTCCGGCATAGAAGTAAATTATCTTTCTAGGGAAGATTTAATTAAGGCAAAGATTGCCGCAGGAAGACCGAAAGATTTAATTGATGTTGAAAATCTAAAAAAATCCGAAACTGTCAAACTTAAATCTAATTAAAAGAATAAAGTGCTTGATTTAATATCGATGACTAAGCCGGGGTTGTAAAAACTCGAAAGTTTTTGCAAAGCAAAAACTTTTCATTTAAAATACATGCATATGAACCACTCCGAACTAATCGAAAAAATTAAGCTCCTCAAACAACAAAAAAACGCTGTCATCCTTGCGCACTACTACCAAGAAGGCGAGATTCAGGACATTGCTGATTTCGTTGCTGATAGTTTGGGACTGGCGCAATTTGGTGCAAAAACTAAAGCAGATATTATCGTGCTAGCTGGTGTCCTGTTCATGGCAGAAACTGCAAAAATTTTAAGTCCGGAGAAAAAAGTCTTGGCTCCGGATTTAAATGCCGGATGTTCTCTTGCTGATAATTGCCCGGCAGAAGAATTTAAAAAATTTAAAGCAAAATATCCCGATCATAAAGTAATTACTTATGTTAATTGCAGTGCAGAAGTTAAGGCTCTTTCTGATATTCTTTGCACTTCAGCTAATGCCGAAAAAATTGTAAATTCTTTTCCCCAAGATCAACCATTAATTTTTGCTCCTGATCAATACTTAGGAGGCTATCTCATTAAAAAAACCGGAAGAAAAATGGTTCTCTGGCCAGGCTCTTGTATTGTTCATGAAACATTTGATGCCAAAAAAATAACTGAACTAAAAGCCAGATACCCAAAAGCTTTGGTGCTGGCACACCCTGAATGTCAAGAACCGGTTCTTGATTTGGCGGATCATATCGGCTCAACTTCTGCCTTATTGAAATACTCTAAGGAATCGCCAGCAAAAGAATTTATTGTGGTTACTGAAGCCGGGATTCTTCATCAAATGCAAAAAGCTTCTCCGGATAAAAAATTCCATGCTGCGGCAAATAGCGAAAGTTGCAATTGTGCGGAATGTCCTTTTATGCGTCTTAATACAATGGAAAAAATCTACAATTGCTTAAAAGATGAAAAGCCGGAGGTCCTTGTGCCGGAAGAAATCAGAATTAAGGCTTTAATCCCCTTACAAAAAATGCTTGAACTAAGCTGATGTTAAATAAATTTCCCATCTACTTGGACAATAATGCCACAACTCCGGTGGATCCTCGAGTTATTGCCAGCATGGTCGAGACCTTGGAAAAGAATTTCGGAAATCCCTCTAGCAGCACTCACACTTTTGGCTGGTATGCAGCAGAACTTGTAAAAATCGCCAGAGAAAATCTCGCTTCTTTAATTAATGCTCAAGCAGAAGAAATTATTTTTACCAGTGGCGCTACTGAGGCAAACAATCTGGTAATTTTTGGAGTGCTGAATTCTCTCAATAAAAAACCCCATGTAATAACAGTTTCTACTGAACATAAATCCATTCTTGACCCTCTAAAATATCTGGGATCAAAAATCGATCTGACAGAACTAAGGGTCAATCAAGAAGGAGGATTAAGTCTTGATGACTTAAAAAACTCTCTGCGAGAGGATACTGCTCTTGTTTGCGTAATGCTGGCCAATAATGAAATCGGCAATATCCATCCCCTAAAGGAAATTGCCAAATTAGTTAGGACAACAAAAGCAATACTGCTTTGTGATGCCACTCAAGCAATCGGAAAAATTCCTGTTGATGTAATAGATCTGGGAGTTGATTTATTAAGTCTTTCTGCTCATAAGTTTTATGGCCCAAAGGGGATCGGTGCATTATACATTAGAAAAAATTCGGCCAAACTTCAGCCTCTACTTTTTGGCGGAGGACATGAACGGGGTCTTCGTTCAGGAACATTAAACGTTCCGGGAATTGTCGCCCTAGGGAAAGCTGCGGAAATTGCCAAAAATGAATTGACAGCAGATGGTTTACATTTGAAAAATTTGAGTTCCTATTTGCTAGAACTGCTTTCTCAAGAAATTCCTGATTATAAATTAAATGGCCCCAGCAAAAATCGTCTTCCCGGAAATTTAAATTTAGCGTTTTTAGGTGTTGATAATGCCAGATTGATCGGAGCTATCCAAACCAAAGTGGCACTTTCCGCAAGCTCTGCTTGTCAATCTGCTTCCACAATTCCTTCACACGTACTCAATGCTTTAGGATTTGATTTGCAGAGACAAAAATCAAGTATTAGAATTGGTATCGGAAAGTTTAATACTAAAGAAGAAATCGAAGGGGCGGTAAAAATTATTTGCACCAATATTAAGAAAATTAGAAATGCTTAAAAAAATTATTTTATCAATCCTTTTTTTTAATACACTTTGCTTGGCCGAAGATCCAAAACCCGATAGCTTTGATTTCGATCAGAAGGAAGAAAATAACGATCCAGTGGAAAGCTGCAAACTCTCGCACGGCACGGCACGTCCGAGAATTGAAGTTGATTATGCTAAGCGTGTTGGGAGCCGGAGATCCACAATCTTTTTAATTAAAGGAAAAATAATTGGTTCCTGCATTGATGAAGCAGGATATTATGAATTCGGTAAAATAAAAGAAAAATTCAAAATTCCTTTAAGCGATCAATTAAATCGCTATGAATTCCACATTACTTCTTATGAAGGCGTAGATGGAGAAATAAGAGTATTTTCTCTTGATGGAAGACAAGATAAAGTTTTTATTGAAGACGAGATTAAGAGATAGATCAGAAATTATCATACGGCGAGGCAAAGCTCGCCATAGAGGAATACAGCAACTATAATGTAGGAGGAATTTCGATATCCCGATCCATTACAGTTTTACGGCCATCGTTCTTGGCATTTTCAATTGCCTTATCACAAACTTTTTTAATCATTTCAGATAAAGCGCCTGTGACGTTGGCAGATGTACTTAAGCCTGAAGCATCTTTAATGTAGCTTTTCAGCTTAGAAACAACTATCAACACGTTTTCTTTAGTTTCATTTTCTGTGGTCATATTCCCCCATAAAGTCCATTAATTAACCAGTGGCTTATAACAAGCCTAATTTGATTATTCAAGCGAAACCTCAGCAATTATAAATTCAAGACTAGTTTCTTCGGGATTAGTAAAGATTAGCATTCTTTCCACATAACTAAGATCCATTAATCGAGTTTTAGGGCCGTGTATCACTTCCTGGAGGGGAATTTCTATTGTATTTTGGCCCTTTACCAGCTCAAATTGTCCATTATAACGATCCTCAAATTCCTTGCATTTTGCTCGGTCATCTATCCGAATATTAATTAAAATCTGCTCTTTGTTTAGTAAATTTATCTTTAATTTTAGTTTTTTATATTCTGACCAATCAAAACCATTGGCCTTATATTCTAAGCCGGAAAATTTGTGGGCCAGTGTAGTCACTTGATTAGCAGTGCCTGAATTACAGGGTAGACAAATGTCCTTAGGAAGCCAAAATATCGCATTGAGAAAACCAGAAGACTGAAAAGTTTGATCATAAAGAACAGGAAATTTTTCTTTTTGTATTTTTAAAGTTTCATATTCTAAAGTAAGTGGTAAAAAAATATAAATTGAAGCTAAATAAAAAATTCCTAAAATAATTATTAAGCGAATAAAGAAATTTTTTATAATTTTAAATGATAAAACTATTCCTATTCCGAGGTACCCATTAATTAAGTCATTACTACTGGCACCTCTTCCAAATAAAGGTTGAATCAACTCGATCAATACCGGCAATATTAAAAGAAAAAATAAAAGTTTTTCTTTTTTTACTTCCTTAAAAAAACAAAAAAAGCCAAGAGTAATCAGCATAAATAGGGGGAAATGCAGAGAATCGGAAAGTGTTTCAAAAAAATAGCGATATCTGAGCTTGGGATAGGGAACTAAAAAAAGTATAGCCAGGGCAAGTGCGAAGTAACGAACTCTTTTGTCTTGAGAAAGGAATTTTTTCATTTGTAAATTAGAGACGTTTGTAGGGGCAGCCTTTATGGCTGCCCGGTCGACCATAATATTTAGTAATTCCGGGCAGGGATAAACCCTGCCCCTACAATATGATCTTACTTAATCCTTTTAAGTACAGGCTTATTAGATTTACTGCCAGCCCCTTTTCCGCCTTCTTCCACATGAAGATTGGGTTGGGGTTTTGTTGTGGCTTGCTTCTGCTCTTCACGAGAACCTTCAATTTGCTGAACTATTAAATCTTTTAGAACTTCTAAAGGAAGCTGATCCGGCCAGACCTGACTTTCCCCCTCACTGTTTCTTAAACCCCAGACAGCTTTCCAAGGGATGATACATTGAAAATAATTTCCACTAAATTTCAAATAAGTGGAGATTTCTTGATCATTATGTGTGGTTTCCCCTTGAAAAAGATAACTAACTTTCAAAGTCAGTGCTTTATTGTCCTTTAAGTATTCAGGCACAACTACACCTTCTTGACCAGAATTCAGGTAAATCAATACATGATCTCCTTGCATCCATAGCTCAAATAGTTTTATCTTCTCCTTGGTTTTATTATCTGTTTCTGTCATAGCAATGAAAGCCAGTATGCCATATTAGGTAAATGAATAGCAATAATAGCACAAATATCTTGTTACTTTCCTTCGTGTTTTTTTTACTGACAACGATCAGCTACGCACAAGAAAATGAAGGAGAAACGAACTCTAGCACAGATTCTTCTATAACAGTACCAACTACTGTTATTAATAAAGCAGATGTATCAAATAGTAATACTGGAACACCAGATGAAGTTGAACCATTGGAAAGCTGGGATATGAAAGCTCTCTCCATTCCTACTACAATCAAAATAAACCCTACTCAACAACCGACAGAGGGAGTTTTGCCTCCGGAACATGAAGCCAGCATTCCCCCGGAAGTTTGGACAGAGGAAATGGGCAGTAAATTAGATTCTCGTTATAATGAAAAAAAAGTTCCCTTATCTAAAAAAGACGAGCAACGTCTTTTCAAGGCATTCAAAAGACAGAAAGAAGTTGTTCGAAACCTGAGAGAAGAATTTTTTTCAAAAGATAGTCGCGGTCCAGCCGAATTAATCCTCTGTGCAATCAATGTTAATGGTTATGGCCTTAAAAATGAATATCAGGAAAAATTTTCTGACGGCAAAGGTTCAAAGAAATATCTAGCAATGGAAGAAAGCTTTATTACGGCAATTAATGCTGCAAAATGCAACGTTGTTGTATTACAAAATTTTCTCGGCTTAAGACCACTATCGGCAAAAGAAGGATTGAGCATCCTCACAGAAAAACTAAACAGTAGAGATAACGCCACTTGGCGGTTTTTTTATCCAGAATATTACACTAAAAGTAAATTCACCAATGCCTTTTTAATTAATGATAATTCCATACAAGTTACGAAAATTGAGAATTTACACAACATTAAACTTCCCAAATTTGATAAATTCCTTCTTTCCAGTTTTGCCATACCACCAACTAAAATGATTTTTAATTTCAATTCTCCAAACCCTTTAAAAACTAGAAAAATTACTCTTTTGGCATCATTCCTTGGAACTAACGTTGGCACTGATAATCCAGGATTACCGAATTCTCAAATGCAAATTGCCGAAATTAATCGCGTTCTGATGAAGTCTCTTCATGAAAAAGAATCAGATAATGATCTATCTTTATTAGTAGCGGAACGTGCCGGTCCCAAATCCTCCAATGCCGGATTAGTTCTGGAAGGCAGATTGCGTTTAAAAGACTTTCAATCTAGCGGAAGCTGTAAATTTGATAGAGAATATAAGGTCACCTGCTCTCCCCCCGATCCCGGTTATTTTAAAGAATTATTCGGAATAATGAAGGAAGGGATTCCCCCCGATTTGGAAGACAAAAAGCAGCTTGAAATATTTAATACTCTAACTCCTGATATCTATTTTTTTGACAGGGATTTAAAATTTGCCTTAATTCATCACCTGCAAACTAGCCGCTATAAAATAGGTTTTCAGGAAGTAAAAAATGGTTTAAAAAATAGTCCACTAATCTGGGTGGAGTTAAATTGGTAATTGATAACGGAGCGCGGACTCGCAGGGCACGTTGCCCTTTAGTCCGCTAGTTTATTAAGGTAAGAAATTATGCACAAAGAATCAAAAGACTTTCTTTACAAACTTTTAAATACCCCCTCACCTTCGGGTTTTGAACAAGATATTCAAAAAGTCGTTAAAAAAAGAATGGCTCATTATGCTGATACGATTGAAGTCGATGTGCACGGCAATTTGACTGCCTGTTGGAATCCGGATGCCAGCGTAAGAATAATGCTAGCCGGACATTGCGATCAAATCGGCTTTATGGTCACGCATGTTAATGATGCCGGATATATTCATTTTGGAACAATCGGTGGAATTGATCCGGCCGTGCTTCCAGGATCAACCTTAACGATTCTCAGTAAATCCGGACCAATCCCCGGAATTATTGGACACAAACCAATACACTTACTTGCACCGGAAGAAAGAGGAAAACAAGTTTCTTTAGCAAATCTTTGGATCGATATTGGAGCAGACGATGGCAAAGCTGCCAGAGCTCTAGTAAATGTTGGCGACCCGATTGTTTATCAAATGGGAATCACCGAACTGGGTAAAAATATTATTTCTTCTCCTGCTTGTGATGATAAAGTCGGACTATTTGTTTGCATGGAAGCATTAAGAATTGTTTCTCAAACTCAGTCCAAGAAAAAATGCCCGATTGCCCTTTATGCAGTAAGCACAGTGCAAGAAGAAGTAGGCTTAAGAGGAGCAAGGACTTCTTGTTTTGGAATTGATCCCGTAGCCGGAATTGCAGTGGATGTTACTCATGCCTCTGATAATCCAGGAGCAGATGCCAAAGCCATCGGCACTGTAAAGCTGGGCAAAGGTCCGACAATCGCTCGAGGCTCCAATATCAACCCGGTTTTAGAAAATCTTTTAGTAGAAACTGCCAAGAAGAAAAAATTAGCATATCAACCACTTTCTTCTCCCAATGCCACAGGCACCGATGCCAACGCCATTCAGATTTCCCGGTCGGGTGTTGCTGCAGCATTAATTGGTCTTCCCAATCGCTATATGCACACGCAAGTAGAGGTCGTAGATTTGAGAGATTTGGAAATAGCTGCTAAGTTAATTGCCGAAACTGTAGTAAGGATTACAAAAAGGACCAGTTTCGTTCCCGTATAATCCTAATCTAATAAGTATTTCTTGCTAGCCGACTCGGGCGTTAATTCAACTGATAGTGGTTTTCCAGCATTACCTTGGCTTGGAAAGATTAAGCCGCTTTTGTGCCTTGCATTTTTTTTGTTACTGCAATTTGCAAACCCAGAGCTTCGAAAACTTTTGATAAACTAGAAAGTCTAGGGTTTCCTTTTTCTGAAAGCATATCATATATGCCTTCTCTATTAAGTGAAGTGTTTTTAGAAAGATAACCAACTCCTCCTTGGGCTTCTACCACATCGCGTACTGCAAGAAGAAAAGCTGCTTCACCTTCTTCAATAGATTCAGTAATGTACCCGGCAGCAAAGTCTAGATCTTTTAGCTGTTCAAGTAACCATTTTTTATAATCAATAGTTGGCATAGTTTTTCTCTTGTTTATACTCTTCCCAATAGGCTTTTGCTTTTTTGATATCGGCATTTTGCGATCCCTTATCTCCTCCACAAAGTAAGATTATTATTTCCAATCGATGCTGTCCAAAGTACACTCTATATCCAGGACCGAAATCGATCTTTAGCTCATGAACGCCTTTCCCAACTGTTTCAACAAGTCCTAAGTTTCCAGCCCTAACACGAGCTAATCGGGATATGATTTTTTGCTTTGCTCTTAAATCTTTTAAATTCTCAAACCATTCAGCAAATGGTAAGGCTCCACTTTTAGAGCGAAAAATGCATAGATTTTTTGGCAAAACTTCCGTGTCCATCTAATTGTAGATTATAACCTACGCTCTTGTCAACCACTATTTTACCTCTGGACAAAGACCCTTTAAAAACGAGTGGCCTTTGTCCAGAGGTAAAAGTGCGTAGTGCTTTATCTCTCCTTAAAGTTTTATTGTAATTTTCTTTCTTCCTCGTTTCGAACTAACAAGTATTTCTCGTTAGTTGCCTCGCACACTCACTCCCTTTCTTCGTATCGAACAAAATTTGGAGAAGTTGCTTATTTTTTAATATTTATTGTTAATTTTTCATTAACAGCTTGGTCCAAATTGCCGACCTCGTAAGCCTGTGATATTCCAAATTATAGCTTGGGGGGACAACACAATTGGATCTTGATAGAAAAAATAAAAATTATCTTAGTCCTACTTTGGAAGTGGCTTTTAAATCCTCAATATTATACTCTTCACAAATGACTAGAAATACAGAAAACTTATAAGAAATATTTTTTATCTGGAAATCTAAATTGAAACTACTAAAGTTTTTTATCCCCTTCTTACTTGTGATGATTGGCTCCTTTAGCGCACCAACTTTTTTCCATTTTTTTGATAGTGCAAACTACAAACTGGTAATCGATTTAAAAGTAGACAAAGGTGATGCTGTCGGTATTTTTATTAATCAAAATTATTTTAAATATTATTCCAAAAAATTAGTTTTAAATCAAAGAACAAAATATTCTTTTGAAGATTTACCGGATAAAATTTCAGACTTAAGAATCGATCCCACAGGAGACAATGATGCCTCAATAGATTTATATAATATTTCAATCTACAAAAATAATCAGGTGATAGAAAGTCTTGGACCAAGCGATCTCCTCAAGTGGGGCGCTTTTTTCGCATCAACTCCGGCAAAAGTAGTGGACGATCATGTCAATGTTGTTTCCACCACAAATGACCCGATAATAATGGGGAAATTTCATTATACAATTCCTTTTTCCGACAAAATTGGCCTAATGATTGGAGCTACCCCAGCTAGTTTTTCATTAACATTTTCTTGGGTCTTATTATTTTGTCTAATGCTTGTTGGGATTTTTAAGAGGCAGTTACTGGAGTGGGGATTTTTTATCAGTGCCTTGTTTTTTTTAGCATTCTTGAAATTAGAAACATATCTTGTTCCTTGGTGCTTAGAAAAGATAACTGCACCATTGAGGATTTCTCAAAGTGTTGGCATCGCCAGTTACTCCGGAGTTCCTAAGCCAATTGAAATAAAAACATTTCTTTCTATGTTGCTGCTAGCGATTATTTTTGGAGTTCTTTTGTATTATCTACTTAGTCTTTTATCTAAGATTGCAAAGTTTTTATCATTTAAAGATTTAAAAAATAATCTTGTTAATGAAAATAAATTTTCAAATTTATTCTTCTTTTCAATTTTTATTACTATCTCCATCTTTAATTTTCCGGCAATAAAGAAAGCTTTCGATCTCTTGCCAAATATTGATCATGCTCATGATTGGGATTCGATGGCAGTATTTAATTGGCAGTATGTAGCAAACTTAGGACTATTGCCCTTTAGAGATTATTGGTTTCCTTACGGTGGCTATTGGAATCAAATATCTCCCTTCCCCTGGGATATGTTTCGTTTTCATATCTATAAAACTATTGTCTTTGGTGTTTTTTCACTTTGCATCTATGCCCTCTGTAACTTTCGCAAATTATGGACCCTTTTAATCTTATCAATAGTGTTGATTCTTGTAGAAACTGGATACTTAAAAGGGTTTTATCGATATGTGATGTGTATTGATATTACTCTATTATATTTAGTAATAATTAATCAAAATATCTTAAAACAAAAATGGTTAATATTGTATGGGGTTTTTGTCGGATGGATATTATCTTACGAACCGACGCAAGCAATTTACGGAGCAGTTCCGGTTTTACTTGTTTTTTTTAGAAGAAACTTTCAAGACCCCAAAAAACTTTGGCAAAACTTTCTTTTGCATCTTCCGGCAATAATCTCTTTTTCCGCTATTGTTTTTATTTTTATAGCTAAAATGCTGATCTTTAAACAGTGGAGTGGTTTTTTAGACTTTTATCAAAATATGGGAGCAATATCGGTTGCTGATTCTACCCCGGGAGGACTGTTATTTTGGAAAAACTCCGTTTTTCAAGAAGAAAACTTAGTATTAATCGCAACGCTTTGGTTAGTTTTATTGGGTACTTATTTTTATTACTCTGATTATAAACAAAAGGAATATAAAATAGAAAATGATCTAATTATGAGCATGGGTGTTCTGGCGTCAATGATTTTCCTAAAACATCTGGTGCGGCCATTTATGGCTAATCAATTTATTATCATTCATATCTTAGCCTTGTTATTATATTTAGTAAGGTATTCAACTAGCTGGAGCAAGACACAGAAGAGTTTGGGCTTTTTGTCGTTGGGGTGTTTTTTGGGATGGGGATTTCAGACAGGCTTAACTAAAGATATTGTAGGTAGATACGTAGTTACTCCAAAAAATTTAATCGAAAACATTGAGGTGTTAGCACTTGATGAAGTTATCCTCAAAAAACAACAGGACTTATTTTTTAGTCCCGAGAATTTTATAAACTCTTCTCCAGATGTTCGCGACATTTATAATTTTTTTAATGCCCTTGAAGTCAATCATTCAACACCAGAAATCTTTGTTCTGGGAGATGACAGCTTATTTTATATTATTTTAAAAAAAATCCCTCCACCATTTGTTAGTGTCTATGATGGCTCTGCGCTCTACGCTCAACAAACTATTCTCAACTGGCTAACTGCAAAAAATCCTGAATACGTTATTTGGAATTCTAGTAATAATACTTTTGACAATGTTCCAAATCCGGTAAGAGTACCCTTATTGTATGAATACGTTGCAAAAAACTATTTGCCATTTAAGAAATTCGGAAAATACTTTGTTCTTAAAAAAAGATCAGACAAGGAGAGTATTGATCTTGCTTTTTGGAAGGAAAACTTAGGTCAAGAACTGTCTTTGGGGTATGTGCCGGCAGAATCTAATATTAAGGATTTAGAGCCCTGCAAGAAGGATGCAGTGGAGTGTTATCAAGTTCTGGAGCTCACTCCTTTGCCAGAGAAATTGGGCCAGCCACTGAAAGTCTCTTTTATTGTGGGTAATGAAACTTTTGCAGTTCAGTTTCTTACGAGAAAATCAACAAAAAATTACTATATTACCTTAAATCGACTTTGGTTTTGGTCTTTAGCCAACGCTTCCGGTCAAAAAATAGATTACCTAGCTGGTTCTGAATCATTTCTTGGCTCAAATATCAGTAAACACTCAATGAAAACCCACTTACTTTATTAAAAATTTGACTGAGTATTTACCTCCAGTTATACTCCGACTTTTTCAAAGGGTAATTATGTCAGATTTTGAATATAAAAAGTTTTTGGCGATGAAAGGTCTTTTTAAAAATGCTTTTCACTTGGCGCACAAGATTTTCCCTAATGGTGGAACTTGCCTTGAGTTTGGAGTGTTTCGAGGTAACAGCTATTTCTATCAAGCATCTCATATCAAAGAAACTTATAAAAATTCCAAATTGATCGGCTTTGACTCTTGGATGGGTTTGCCCGAAGAAACCAGTTCTGTCTGGCGTCCAAGAACTCATGCCAAAGGGGAATATTGTTCTACCAAGGATAATGTTTTAAATAAATTAGAATCAACCAACTTACTTGGAGACGAAAGATTTTCTTTCGTCGATGGTTTTTATTCAGACAGCTTAACTCCAGAGTTACAAAAAACTATCAGCAATGTGATCTTTATTAATGTCGACGTAGATATCTATCAGTCTACTATTGAACTTTTAGATTTTGTAAAACCACTGCTTCGTCCCGGAGTAATTATTTACTGGGATGATTGGAAAGATCCAAGAGCTAACAATCCTGAATTATGGGGCGAACACCTGGCTTGGGATCATTGGACAACTAAGAATCCAACATTTAAGGCTGAACTAGTAGAAACAAATTGGGTCAATCAAAGAATTATGGTCTTTACTGAAGCCAATGGCGGACAGTTATCAGATATTGGGCTTGATGTCGGTGGAGTTAAAGAATTGCTTCATGGATTTTTAACACCTACTGATAAACTAGTTAAAACAATCGTCAAAAGTAAGCCAGTTTCAGGATTAATTGATTTTGGTTTTCAAATGTTAGGTAAAATTAGACCTCTATAAGCTTAATATTTCGTGTAGGGGCGACCCTTGTGGTCGCCCGGAATATCCTGATAGACGGGCGACCACAAGGGTCGCCCCTACTGGAATAAAAGAAAGTCGCAATTTAAATGAACTCAATAACTCACGAGATAGCAATAAAAGCAGAAAACCTATCCAAGATCTATCAGATCTACCAGCAGCCTATTGATCGCTTAAAACAAATGCTTTTTGGCAAAATTGCCAATAAAAAATTCTATACTGAATACTGGGCTCTTCAAGGTGTTGATTTAGAAGTTTATAAAGGTGAAACAGTAGGAATTATCGGGAAAAATGGTTCAGGAAAATCCACCCTACTACAAATGGTCTGTGGCACTTTAAATCCAACAAGTGGCTACCTAAAAACAAATGGCAGAATTGCCGCTCTCTTGGAATTAGGTGCAGGATTTAATCCGGAATTCTCCGGCAGAGAAAATGTCTATCTTGCTGCCTCAATTTTAGGTTTAAACGATCAACAAATTAAAGAACGTTATAATTCGATTTGTGAATTTGCCGGAATCGGAGATTTCGTCGATCAACCGGTAAAAACATACTCCAGCGGAATGTATGCTCGCCTTGCTTTTGCTGTAGCGGCACATGTCGATGCGGAAATTCTAATCATTGATGAAATTTTAGCTGTTGGTGACATCCCCTTTATTCAAAAGTGCATGCGCTATATCAATAAATTTAAAGAAAACGGAACCATTTTCTTTGTCTCTCATGACATTAATGCCGTGATGAATCTTTGTGACCGGGCATTATGGTTGGATAATGGTTTATCCAAAGGATTTGGTGAAACAAAGGATATTTGCAATCAATACCTAGCCTCAATTAGCGCGGAAGCAGCTAGCGGTCATAAGGATGCTGAAAGTTTTAAAATCGGCGGAACAAGAAAAGCAATAACCAAGGCTCCATTAGAAACAAAAGATGTTCGACACGACCTACTGAAAGAATCTAATTTAAAAAATGTTGTGCAAATATTTGATTTCGATCCTGATGCTCCTTGGTATGGATGTGGTGGTGCCAGTATTCTGGATGTTTCTTTATTGGACGAAAGTGGAGAAAAAATAAAAGTATTTGCTGGTGGGGAGTTAGTAGCCTTAAAAATAACTTGTCTTGCTAATAAAGATTTGAAAAATCCAATAGTGGGATTCTATGTAAAAGACAGGCTCGGTCAGAATTTGTTTGGGGACAATACATATCTGTCCTTTTCCAACAAAAATGTAAGTATTAATTCTGCAGAAAAATTTGAAGCTAGCTTCAAATTTAACTTACCATATTTACCGCTTGGAGATTATTCTATTGACGTTGCCATTGCTGAAGGTTCTCAAGAAAACCATATCCATCATATCTGGTCTTCCGATGTTTTATCGTTTAATGTAACAAACACTCATACTCATCAAGGATTAATTGGCATCCCCATTTTGGATATTTCATTAGCGCAAATCAACTGAAGCACAAAAATCTCGCCTAAAATCAACTTAAAAAAAACAAACTTGGTTTAATGAATCGAAATAGGAAATTTCCGTGGAGGGTACTAATTATCCATCCTTAAATCTGGGTATTGTTTTAACCAAAGTCCTAAATTTAACAAAGTAAATAGCTTAAAGCTATTATCTGCTTTCTTGGACTGATGATCGTCTAGCATTTTTTTAAATTGCTTTTGGCAAATCAATTCCTTAAATAATAAGTCATCTCCAAGGAAAGATGTAAAAACCCAAGCTAACCCTTGGTTCAACCAATGAGCAACGGGGGCATTAAATCCCTTTTTCTTTCGATAAATTATTTGACTTGGGAGCACTCCTTCTTGGCTTTTTTTCAGAATATGTTTCTTACTAAATCCCTTTAATTTTAAATTAACCGGTAATGTTGCAGCAAACTCAGCTATTCGATAATCTAGTAAGGGTGCTCTTAATTCTAAAGAACAAGCCATTGACATGCGATCGGCTTTTACCAAAATATCATTAACCAGCCAGGTTTTAATATCTACAAACATCGCTTGATCAATATAATGAGCAGAACCTACCTGATTATTGAAATATTCAAATTGATTTCTGGCAATTGGTTTTGTTAATTCTGCTGAATATTTTTTTTGTATTAAATGATTTTTTTCCCGATCGCTAAATATCTCCCTCCAAGAGTAATGAGCCTGAGCAAAAGGCAAGCTATAGCCGGAAAGAAACTTTTTTATTTTAAAATCTAAGCTAACTTTATCAAAGGATGTAGGAATGAGTCCACTTGTTACTTTCGAAAATAAATTTAGAAGAGGTTTCGGAAAACAGTTTACATATTGATAAAGTTTATCGGCAATATAGGTTTCATAACCGGCAAACATCTCGTCCCCCCCATCTCCTGCTAAAGCAACTGTTACATAGTCTCTGGCATATTTAGAAAGATAGTATGTAGGAATCATCGAATTATCGGCAAAGGGCTCATCAGCAAGTCTAACTATCTCGGGTAAAATTTCGGCCATTTTTACATCAACAACTTTTTGCTTATGAGAAACCTTGAGAATATTTGCAACCAATTCTGCTTCAGGAAGTTCTGAATAACTTTTTTCTGGAAACCCTATAGAAAATGTTTTTACATCAGTTGGTTTTTTTTGAGCAGCCATCGCCGCAACAATGGAAGAAGAATCAAGCCCTCCACTAAGAAATGCTCCCAATGGCACATCGGAAATCATTCTCAGTTTGACGGCATCATCAATTAGACTTTTTAAATGCTTTGCCGCTTCTGTTTCATCAATCTTAATTTTCTTATCAAAAAACTTTTCTAGCTGCCAATATTCCCAAATTTTGGGGCTTTCATTTTGTTTTAAAAGCAGATTGTGTGCCGGAGGAAGTTTTTTTACTCCCTTAATAATGGAAGAGTCTGTTAAAATATAACCTAAAGATAGATACTGATTAACTCCATCTAGATTAATTCTCTTTTTAATTTCAGGCTCATTTAATAGGGCTTTTACCTCTGAAGCAAAGACAATCCCTCCATCATTTAATAAATAATAGAATAACGGCTTTTTCCCTAATCTGTCTCTGGAGATAAAAAGAGTTTTGTTGGCAATATCCCAAAGAGCAAAGGCAAACATCCCATTAAATTCCTTAACGCAATCTGCTCCCCAATATTTATAGCCTTCTAAAATGATCTCAGTATCGGAATGTGTTCTAAATTCCGCTCCCAGCAAAGTAAGTTCTTTTTTTAACTCCTGATAGTTATAAATCTCTCCATTAAAAACCACGCAATACTTACGCTCTCGATCAAACATCGGTTGCTGCCCAGATTCACTAAGATCAATAATTGCCAAACGACGATGCCCTAGCCCGATATAATCATCAAAATAAAAACCATCGGCATCAGGACCACGCAACGACATCTCATCAGTTATTTTTCTTAACAGTTTTTCTTCAGGCCGAATTGACCAACTAAGTTTTCCAGCTATGCCGCACATCAAATTTTCTCTTAAGCAAAAGTTCTAAATTTAATTCCTAATTCTTCTACCATAGAGAAATCAGGATGGGGGTTGGGATTTACTAAACTAATTAAACTATCACTTCTAAAATTCAATTTTAAACCGATTGTTTCAGCGGACTTAATTGCCAACCAGACAAGCTGCCAAGGAAGCGGGATAAAAAACGGGTCTTTATTTAATTGCCTCGCTAACTTCTTTAAGATCTCAATAAACTCCCAAGGCACATTTGATGCGGCGGTAATTGCTTTAGTGAGATTAAGATCATTTGTAATTATTTTAAAAATTAAATTTGCTAAATCTTCCTCATGACAAAGAAACATTTTTTCTTTTGCCCCAACCACAGGAACTATTGATGAATTTTTAATTGAATTTCTTAAAGAACCAACCATGCCACCAGAGGCATCACCATAAACTAATCCCGGCCTAATCGATATTCCGGAAATGGAGTTGGTAAATTTTTCTATTTCTAATTTTGCCTTTCCGTACAAAGAATGACAATTTTCAAAAGCAGAGATAGAAGATATAAAAATTATTTTTTTAACTCCTTTTGCTTTGGCCTCAGAGAGAAATTTAATTGAAGGATCGACATTTTGTTTTTTTATTTCATTCCAGCTAATAGCCTTAAAATCATAAGCACAGTGAATCAAAACATCACAATTTGAAAAATGATCGGAAGCAAAATCTTCGCTCAGACTAAAATAAATAGTTTTGCCTAAAGATTCCTCTGATTTTCTCACCAAGGAAGTTACGGACATCCCCTGCTTCACTAAATGTTTTCTTATGGCAGAGCCTAGATATCCATTAGCTCCAGTGATAAAACAATTTAAATTCATAAATTCCTTATTCTGTACTTAAATCTGCTATTCTTTGTGCGTTGGCCATTGCCGTAAATGTTATGGTGGGTGCAGGCACATTGGGGAAAACACTGGCATCGACTAGATGAATATTTTCCCAAGAAAAAGGTCTGCCCAAGAGATCTGTTTCCAAATCTGATGGATTTAAAGACATCGGAAAACTCCCTCCCACATGCCTACCCTCTCCGGGCAAACCTACTTGCAACATAGGCTTAATAAAAATTAAATCTGTAAATCTATTTAAACGATTAAGCTTCGTAATTAACTTCTTTATTCTCAGCTTGGCAAGAGGATTAATTATCCCTTTCATCTGAAGTTTTTTACCATCAAAACTTAATTCGATGGTAGATGAATTATTAGAATGTAAATATCCTTGCATCGCAAGCATTCTGCCTAAAATCTGTGCTTCAATCAGACCAAAAACAGGCTTGGCCCAGGAAAACATTTTATTTAGGGCCTTTTTATAAAGATCACTGTAGGTATAAAGCTGCATATGCACTGTATGTTCTGAAATATTTGAATCAAAGCATTCTATAAATACTTGAGAAAGTGTGTGCATTCTTTCCTTTTCCACATCAGCAATCCTTTTTTTGGAAAACATTGGCACTAAAAAATATTCACTTGCCTTAAGAGTGAGCACCTTATTAAAGGAAGATTTTGAATTAAGAATAATTCTAGCAGAAGATACTACCCCAGCTGCAAGGTACACTTTATCTCCTTCCAGCAAAAAACTTTCCTTATTAGTTCTTTGATACCCAAGAATTTTAACTATTTTCTTTTCTTCCTCTACTTTGGTAACAATAAACCCTGGAAGATATCTAAAGTTCCGCTCAAGCATTAGCTCTTTTAGAGTAGAAGTAGTGCTATAAATAATCGATTTTGGACAACCATATAGACAAAGTCCGCAATAGAGGCAATTACTAGCATTCTCCCCTGAAGTGACAGCCAATCTAGATGATCCAAAAAATAAATTATTTTTTTTAAAAATCTCTTTATTTTTTTGCATTTTTTGCAGCAAATATTTTGCCTGCTTGCTGGGAGTAAGTCTTTGTTTATCTTTAGAATAAGTTGGGAATACTTTTAATAAACCATCTTCTTCTGAACTTAGTGGCAGAAAAGACATAACGGATTGGTAATATTTTTCTAAATCGCTAACTTTAATTGGCCAATCCTTAATGTCTTTTTCTGAATAAGGAAGAACAGCAGAACCCCAAACATTACTAAAGCCTCCTTGAGCTAGAGTCGGAGTAAAACTGCCAATATTAGTTCCGATAAACGGTAGATGATTTTCTACTTCTTGATAGGGAAAATCTGAGCCATAAATTAATTTTTTTTGCATCCCTTTAGGATCGGAAGAGACTCCCTCCTTAAAAGAATCAATGATTGCTGGATCCCAATTTTTAGGATTATTCTTATCAAGCGATACAAGCTTATTTTCTCTTTGCTTCTCTAGGCCGATACCCCCATCAAGCATTGTAACGGCAAATCCTTTACTTAAAAGTATTTTTGCTGTCGCTACGCCTGTTGGGCCTGATCCGATTATATAGAACATTTTATGAAATGTTTGATTGTTCTGAATAAGAAGCTGAGCGCCTCACTACAACCTCAGCAAGAATTCCTAGAACAAATACCTGAACTCCAAGAATAAATAAAATTACTGCCAAACTTCCTATCGCTCCTAACCTCACAAAATCAATACCACCTTTCAATGCACCTAGACCCATAATACCAAAAGCAATTGGTAGAAAAAATCTCAAAGGTTCAAAATAAGATGCGATTCTTAGAATAAGCATTG
Source organism: uncultured Bdellovibrionales bacterium (assembly GCA_964405665.1). Lineage (GTDB taxonomy): Bacteria > Bdellovibrionota_C > UBA2361 > SZUA-149 > CAZDWZ01 > CAYOOT01. The sequence continues at coordinate 59,325 of CAYOOT010000002.1, forward strand.
TAAAAGTTAAGAAGTCTTGCACCGGTCTAATATTAGATTTTCCAACTCTTCGTTGATAGATGATTGGCACATATACAATTCGATAGTTAGTATAAAGCGAGGCAAGTGTTATTGTTGTTGTAAAAGAAAATCCCATAGGCAATAAACTTTTAAACTCTCTGTATAAACGATGCTTAAAAACTCTCATCCCAGAATTTAAATCAGGTACCATTGTTCCTGTAAGTATATGAGTCATTTTCCTTAAGGTCCAACGGGCAATTCGATGAAATGGTTTTGAAGAAATACCAATTCCCTCTCTTGCTCCCACCACCATATCCGCACCAGCCGTAGCTTCATTTATTAGCTTACTCAAATCTTCAATAGGATAAGTTGCATCTGCATCGACAATAAAAACCCACTCATGTTTGCAATAATTTAAACCGGTTTTCAGAGCTGCTCCGTAACCTCTATTCACTTGATGAGTGATTACTTTAATGTCAGAAATTTCACTAAGAATTTTAGCAGAGCTATCTGAGGATCCATCATTTACACAAATAATTTCAAAGTTCCATTGAGGAATTTCAGAAATGATTTTTTTTATTCTTTGAACAGTCTGTGCAATCGCATCTTCTTCGTTATAAACCGGAATAATAATTCCGCAGCTAAGTTTGTTACTTTCTGTTTGCATATTGACTATTACTTAGTTAAAAGATATTTTTTATTAACATATAACAAACATTACGATAAATTGGAAATTATCAATGATAGCATGTTTTAACTCTTATTATAAACTCTAATAATTCCTATGAAAACCTTTCTTCTAAAAAATAAGTATTATCTTTTATTTTTCTTCTTTTGTTTTTCCTGGTTCCACTTTCAATATAATCATTTCGAAAACATCAATATCAAAATTACTCCAAAGAAAAATGTCGATCTTTCAAAAATCAAATTAAATTTACTTTGGGATTCTGGATACGATTATAATAGCTATGAAAAAAAGGAAATAATTTTTAAGGATCCACAAGAAAGCTTTGAAATCAAACTTCCTCCAATGAAAATAAATAAAGTTCGTCTTGAAAATTTTAGTAATAACATTTTTTTAAATCAAATTATTGAAAAATTTGAAGTTTCAACTTCTCAGGCTCAGCATTTAATAGATAAATTTGGACCAACAAATGAATTCCAGATTGTTGATCTGCCGCCATCAAAAAAATTTAGTTTATTTCTTTTAGTCTTTCAGTTTTTTTTGTCTTTAGGCACAACAATATTCATCATCAGTATAATGGATTTATTTAATCGGGCAGGTGGTGTAAAAAAATTTTTTAGTGGGCGTCATGAGAAAAATTTTTTATTAACTACACTTTTTCTTTTTTCAATCTATCTTTTGTGGGTACTGGCTAATTGGCCAGTAGCAATGACCAATGATTCTTGGAGCACATTGACTGATGTGAAAAGCCTAAAATTTACCAATTGGCATCCATATTTTTATGCCTTTTTTATCCTTGCACTGTTAAATTTTTTCGATGGTCTGCAATTAATTGCAATAATTCAAGCATTTTCTTCTTCCTTGATTTTAGCTTATGGTATCTATTATTGCTCTACCCAAGGAATCAAATGGAGATATCTGCTGCCATTTATTCTTTTTGCAGGGTTTTCTATTCCGTTAGGATCATACAATACTATTTTTTGGAAAGATGTCCCTTTTTCCTTAGCAATTCTCCTCTTTTCTATTTTACTTTTTAAGTACGCAATTTATAAAGTAAAAAATAAAGAGAAAATAAATTTATGTTTTTTCGAAAAAATAATCTTAGTAGCTTGTTCTCTTGGTATTATATTTTTTAGGCATAATGGAATAATTTATCTTGCAATAATTCCACTTGTCTATTTTCTCTTTTTAAATAAAAACTCTAGAAAAAGTGTCCTACTATCTTTTTTCTTTTTCTTCTTTTTATTCAAAGCAGTTCTTCCTGAATACTTAGATATTAGCAAACCACCAGGTGCTCCTTATCAACAAATGCGCTTAACGCTAGCAATCATGACTCATCCTGCCTTTTATTCTCCCACTCGAGAAGATGATATAAAAATTATTGAGGATGCAACAAAACATAAATGGGAAACTATTAAAAGTAATTATCCCGAACATTGGTTTTGGCTGTGGGATAATTCTGAAGTAGGAAAAAACCAATGGAACAGTAAGGGTGGTCAAACAGAAAATTACAATTCCAACTTCTTGATTAAATTAATTTACAATAATTTCCCAATCTATCTGGCGGAACAAACTTTTGGATTTTTTCATTCCATTGGCATCGACTATAATAAGTCTGATAAAAACAATAATTATTTTGAAAATCCATTGCAAATCTTCGGATCTAATCTTGCCCCGCCCGGAAAAGAGTTTTGGGGTTTAGTTGTGCATAAAAGATTGCCCTTTCCTAAGTTAACACTCTTTTTAGATAAGATCTTCTCCTGGAGCATGAATTATCAGGGAATGATCTGTCCATTATTTTTTACCTGGGGATTACTTTGGATTTTTGTATTATTATTTATTGTTTTAATTGCAGAAACTCCATTGAGTGCAGTGGCGCTTTATGTTCTCTTTCAAATGATTAGCGCAACTTTTGTTTTTTTCATTGGAGCGGGAGAAAGCTGGAGATATTTTTATAATATTTATTTATCAATTTTCTTACTATTACCCTTTTGGGTTATTTCCAAGAAAGCAAAGATTAAATAGAGGATTAATGAAAAAGAATTTAGAAATAGAAAGGCTTAGAGCAATTGCAGTTCTAATGACATTTGTCACACATTGTAGTTTCGCTCAAGGAATCTGTCCCAATTATTTTAAAGTTCCAATGACCGGAGTTGATCTCTTTTTTGTTATATCAGGATTTGTTGTAACTGGTTCTTTAATGAGAACATTTCCTGAATTCTCTCCCACACAATCTATTTCTGAAAGAATGAGCCTAAGTGCTAATGTAATTAAGTGCTTTTTTATTAGAAGAATTTTTAGGATTTTACCAGCTGCCTACTTTTGGTTGCTTTTTTATGTAGTTCTTGCAGTGATCTTTGGAAAAGAGTCTGCTTACTTAGTTGGAACACCTTCACAAATTTTTAAAGAAATAGCTTATTTTTCAAGTGGTTTTTACAATTATCTTGGTTACAAAGGAGACTTAGCAATTCATTATCTTGGGCATTTCTGGAGCCTTGCTGTTGAAGAACATTTTTATATTTTATTACCTTTCTTTTTTGTTTTAGCAGCAACAAGATTTTCTAGAATTCTTAGCTCAATAGCTGTAATCATATTAGTCGCCGGTATTTTAAGGCCTTTTATCACACCAGACTTACTTGATCCACACTCTTTTAATTACTTCACCTCTCATCGACGTTTTGACACTTTGGCATTAGGAGTAATGCTTGCATTGATCAGAAGCTCAAATATAAAATTACCTAAAATTGAGAACATTAAAGTTCCAATATTCGTTCGGCTGATGCTTTATCATATCCTCCCTTTTTTCTTCCTGATGCTTCTCTGGTCTGGCCCCAGTGTTTTGCCTCCGCCATTTAATTCTAATTTTGGACTAACCATTTATGGACTATATGCTTCAGGTTTAGTTTTATTGGCATCATTTGAAAAAAATTATATTTTTAATTACAAATATCTAAATAGAATTTTAGAGTTTATTGGCGAAAGATCTTATACTGTCTATTTGTCACAAATAGGATTTGTCTGCCTGGATATTTTATGGACAAATTGGCTTAAATTAAATTACCCTTCAACTTTCAATTATCTGATGCTAACAAAGCCTGGTATTATTTTACATTGCATATTGTTATTAACAGTAATCATTACTGTTAGCGATATTATGTATCGATTGATTGAAAAACCAATGATTAAATTCGCAAAAGAAAGATATAACTTAAAAGCTGAAAATCCAAAAAGCGATGAATAAAGTTGCAATTAAGCAACTTTTTCTAAAACATAAATGAATTCTTGGCTCTCTGCCCCTCTTTGGGCAATAATTCTTAAAGAAAGATCATGATATTTGTTCAAAGTATTTTTTAAAAACAGATTGAATGATTCATAATCCCAAACATGAAAATGAATACTGTAATTAATTTCTTGCAAATGTTTGGCAAATTCTTCTGCTTCTGAGATTGGTTTTACATTAAATGTTTTACAACTTACTTCTAAAGAGAATTCTTTAAAATGCTCAAAATCTCTTTCTTTACTGGGATTAGAAAAATCTTTCTCTAAGTGTTCAATTGTAGTCAAACTCCTATTGGAGTCAAAAGATGTATGTTTGTCTGGAACTGCAAGAAATAATTTACCACCTTTATTTAAAACCCGGCTCCAAGAATGCAAAGCTCCAATCGGATCCCTCATATGCTCAATTACATGATTGGCGATAACAAAATCCTTAGATTGAGAACTTATTGTTTTTAAAGTTTCTGCATTATCAATAATATCAGGAGTAACCAGTGGCAATTCTTTTAATTCAGGGTAATGCTCTAATAATTCTTCTTTTGTTAAACAATCTACATATTGGACATCCAAATGTGGAACTGGACATGGTCGATGCAAAGCACCAATTTCAATCCCCCGACCTTGCAAAAGCATTAAAAATTGATCTCTTCCGGATATATCAACTGATTCCATAATCCTCGTTTAAATTCTATAAATTCTTACTATAACAAATAGCGCAACTCAAATATAAAGTATAATTCATTTCTATAAAAGATTTGCCCAGGTCAGTGTTGGATTTGCCTGATTTTCAGAATACTTTTTTTCTAAAACCAGGGCAACTTGCGTAAAAATATCTTTAGGACCAAAATAGTATCTAATAATTTCAAAGCCACTTCCTGCTACTAGACTCTTGGCATGTTCAAAAGATTGAAGTCTTGTTAATTCATCCGGATGAACTTTAACATTTTTCTTAGAAGTAAAAGTATTTAGAAATTTTCCTAATGCTTTAAAGAAAATTACGCTTAGGCCAAATTCCGGCGGCCAAAACAATACTGCTTTCCCACCATCTTTAAGAACACGATTAAATTCTTTAAGGATTAGCGTTATCTCCTCTGCAGTAAAATGCTCCATCACTCCCAGATTATAGACTCCATCTATGGAGGAATCTGCTAAGGGTATTTCAAAAATACTTCCATGCAATAATTTACACTTATTTTTGTTTACTCGATCATAAAGGGATAGGGCATTAACGGAGATATCCAAAGCAGTTAAAGAATATTCTTCTCTAATATCTCTATCTACCTGTCCGCTCCCACAGCCTGCATGAAGAATGGAAGAGCCTTTTTTGAAATATTGTCGAGCAAAAACATTAAGCGCAGGCTTAAGAATCAATTTACGATAAATAGCTGCAACGATATCATAAAGTGATCTTTCTTTTTGTGCTGCCCAGTAATCTTCCCAACCTTGGGTATCAATTTTCGTTGAATCCACAATATCGTTCAAAGGCTCGGGAACAACAAAGCGTTCAGGCTCAATTTTCAATGTGACATACGTTTGAAACAAAAGACCAAGGCTTTTTAGGATTTGCTGAAAATCCATTTTCGAACTGCCATAAGTTCTAGGGCTAAGAATGATGGGGATTTCTTTGATACTGAAATTATTTCTGTTAAGAATAAAAAGACTTTCAAAGAAGAATGAATATCCTTTTGATTTAATTATTTTAAAAGTTTCTTTAGGTATTTCATTAAGTTTATACAATCTCAATGATCCAGTAGAGTCATGGGGTAGTCCAAGAAAAAATTTAGTGGCAATATGTCCAAGATGGGTAAGAGTTTTTCTTAAAAAATTCCATTCGGGAAGGCTTTTGGAATTCAGAAATCTAGAGGCAACAACAATCGAGCAACCCCCGGCTGCATTCAAAAGTTCTTTAATATAATACGGTGGATGAGTAAAATCACAATCCATAGTAATTAGAGTTTCATAACCTTGATCATAGGCCCAATTTATTCCAGAAAGATGCGCCGAACCAATTCCTTCTTTTCCCTTTCGATGGATAATATTTACTTTGGAATCATTAGAGGCAATTTCATCAAGTATCTTTCCTGTTCCATCAGGAGAATTGTCATCCAGAAACAGTAAGTCGATATTTAAGTTTAAATCTTTGATCTGCTGATAAAGTAGCCGAACATTCTCCGCTTCGTTGTATGTGGGAATAAATACAAGGATATCAGAATTTTTCATGAGCCCCTGATAATATCAACTTTTGGCAGCGGGAAAATAAATGCGGAACCGGCTTCCAATGTTTTCTTTTCTCTTTCCAAAAATTCTTCTTTAAAGTGCCAAGGAAGAACCAGGTAATAATCGGGTTTTAATTTTCGGGATTCTTCTTCACTAATAATCGGAATGTCGGTTCCCAGAGTAAATGCGCCGTATTTATCAGGGTTTCTTTCGGCAGCGAAATCAATAATTCGATTATCTATGCCACACCACTGTAAAATTGTATTGCCTTTTGTTGAGGCTCCATAAATATGAATAGATTTGCCCTCTTTCTTTAGGTTTTTTAAAACAGTGATCAATTCATGTTTATGGACATTGATTCGATCTTGAAAATTCCGATAAGGCTCATCCGTATCCAAGGCTAAATCAAATTCCTCTTGCCGGAAATCTCTTAATCTTTCGTAGGAATCTTCATTCTTATATTTAAAATTATCGACATGAGTGGCATAAAATCTTAAACTTCCGCCGTTGATGTTGTTTAATTCCACATCAACAACTTTCATGTCCGCTCTTTTTAAAATATTTTCGATAACAGCCAAGCTATAATATTCTAAATGTTCATGACAAATTGTGTCATAAGAATTCATATTTAACATTAAGGGCATGTAAGACATTTCAGAAATCCAAATGCCGTCTTCGGAAAGTACTTTTTTAATTTCTTTGGAAAAAGAAACAGGATCTTCTAAATCATAAAACATCGCAATCGATGTAATCACATCAAACTTTTCATTTTTAATCACTTTATTTAATTCTTTGGAAGGAAAAACATCTTGGATTACTGTAACTCCCTTGCCAATTTCCTGGGCCACGTCCGATGGATCAACACCATATTTTACAAAACTTGCCGGATAATTAGAAAGCAAAGTTCCATCATTACAGCCGATATCAAGAACCGTTGCAGAATTCTTTTTAATAAAATCCATTGCTTTTTCAGCAATATCCTTTAAATGGTTTCTCATCGTGGCATTCGTTCCGGAACGATACCAATAAGAAGAATAAAGAATTTGGGGCGGAACTGTATGCTCCATTTGCAACAATCCACAAGCATTCTCATCCAACATCGGATTACATCTAACTAAAGTAGTGCCAATTTTTCTCAACGGTGGATTTTTCTCATCAGGCTTAACAAAAGAACCTTGTAAATTTTGTTCACCTAAGTCTATTACCCTGGTCAAAGCAGTTGAACCACAGACTCTACATGTTCTTCGATGTGTTAGATGCATATAAATTCTTTGTTTTGATCGATATTAAAAAATATTAATAGTATCAAACACTTAATATTTAATCAAGCAGCTGAACCAAGTAGTATTTTAAAGAAAAATCTTCTGTTTTCCAAGATTTATACTAAATTTTCCTAATCAGAAAAATTTAGCTTAAAGGATCCATGGAGCAGGACGACTCCAATGTAGCAAATAATAAACCACAGGAAATCCAAAAACATCCACGTTCGAAATAAAAACCTGTATCCCTATTAGAAAACAAACTAATGAGATTGCCATTTTTCGATTACGCAATGACCACTCTGTATCCAGAAATTTTGCCAAGGCTAGACCGGCAAGCAGATAAATTGCCGGGAAAGCAGAAGCTAGTATTCTTGGGGAATTCTGGTAGTGAAAAGGAAACGGTCCATCAAATTGGAAAAAAATTTGTGTAAGCAGTGAAGGAAGAAGTAATAAAGCAAAACAAAACCGCTGAGCTAAAGTTAGTTGAACAAAGAAAATTGTTATTAATGCAAGAAATAGAGAAATTTGAAAACTACTAAATAAATTTCTAGGATAAGATCCACTGAAATCAACTAACACTTGATATAGTTGAGATAAATGTAATTTTGTAAATACCTCAATAATAGTTCCTAATGAAGCATAAATTACTTGAGCATTATCCAAAACTTTAGCTGTCCCAAATTGATTCATTATTTTTAGAAAGACATACGGACAGAGACCGGCAATTACGACAGAAAGAATTGTCTTTTTCCAAGGCATCTTTTGAAGATATGCCAGAATCAAAAATACTAAAATCCAAGGCTGAAACTCAAAAGTTAACAGTGCAAGGCCCATCACTCCACCAAATAATAGACTGTTGGCATAAGAAAAACTCTTTCTGGTAAATAATTCATAGAAAAGTAAAACAAGCAGTGTCGTCGTAAAATATACAAAAACATAAGACATTGATTGTGCTGCATATTGGATAAATACAGGAGAAAAAGTGGCAAAAAGCGCAGTGAAGAGTGCAGCTCGATAACCAAAATTTTTCAAAGCCAGCTGGGACAGGACATAAACTGCAGTAGCCCATGCAAAAATATTGATAAAAAGCCAGACATGGAAATCATTAAAAAAATAAGAAAATTGCGAGGAAAGATACATCGGAAATGCGCGCGGAAGAAGAGTATTCTCTAAGGGACCTGAATTGTTTAAAAATACTTCCTCAGTATAACGAAATACAAAATAGTCGCCATTGACAGCTCCTTTTCCATCAGGAAAAAGATAATAATGATACCAACTGTCCTCCTTTCCTTCTCCATAAAAAAATGGACGATAGGTATTTGGTGAACGCAGCGAAAGGTGTAACCACGTTTGAAAAATAATCGCACAAACAATTAAAATTATATAACTGCTATTTTTTAGTGAAAGCGGTGTTTGACGAAGATATTTTTGGTAAACAGCAAACAATACCCCCATCGCCGCAAAAATAAGAAAGAAAACTAAGTGCTCATGAGGAATTACGGCACCCTTTTTCAAGGCATCAGGAAACCAATTAAGTTCAGGCTTAATATTGATATGATTCCAATAAATCATCGTCGGTTTATTAACGTAGTAATTGAAACGCTCCAGACCCAAAAGATGAATAGGTAGAGTTTGGATAATGAAACTAACAAAAGTAATTCCTTTGACCAGGCGTTTTGACACTCCTAAAAAAAGCAGCAAATAATATAGCGTTGGAAGAAACCAGCAAAAGAAATAAGCAGAAGCAAAAAAACTACGAAAAGAATATTTTATAACTTCCGTTTCCCAGTGATAACGACCAGCAAGCAGTAATAATCCTGACAACAAAATCAGTATCCAGGTAATTAGAGATTTTTTTTGATCTTGATAGGGCATAGTTTGTAGCTAAGATTTTTATATACTCAAAGATTACAGATCTTTTTGAAAAAATACTTCTCGTGATAAAATTCTCCTGAATTTTCCGGTTCTAGTTTAGATCCACGAAATTCTTGAGCCAAAGATTTAGTCCCGGTTTTATCCTTCACTAGTTCTGCTGCTATTTTTAAAAAATATTCGATTACCTCTTCTGCCTCAATATTCCAACGATGCATCCAGGTCCAATCGCGATTTTCTAATCTTTCTGTTAAAGCACCAAGAGCAGAACATAAAATAGGGCGCCCGGACTCTATCGCTTCGGACAAAGTAAAACTAAAGGTCTCCGGACAGCGAGCAGGAAACCAAATTAAATGCGGATTGTTTTGTTCAATTAATTTTTTCAAGTCTTCGTCGCAGAACTCGCCGGTGATGTTAAGTAACTGTGAGGCTTGATCGGCTTGATCTTTATTGAAATATCCAATCAGATTAAGTTCAATATTCTGATTGCGCTCCTTAATCATTTTTGCGGTTTCCAAAACCAAATTTGAACCCTTATGCGGCCAAAGAGCGGCAATGATCGCTACTCTTAAAGGATCATTTTTCCCTAATTTGGGAATTTTAAAAGCGATATTGGTATTTTTTGGAACAAGATGTGGGACCACAAAATATTTAACATCAGGAATATATTTTTGCATTCTCAAACGAACATCATTGCTTGGACAAATCACATGTTCTGCCTTTAGAACTAATTCCCGATTTTTTTCTCTCCAAGAAGTAATATCAACAGCTCCCCAAGTAGGTCTTTTGGCAATGCACAGATTGCAGGCAGCAGCGGCAGGTTCTTCGCAGTAATCACCTTTTTCATTGGTCAGAGTTATTTGCGGGCAAATTGTAAAATAATCATGGATAGTAAAATCAAAGGATACATCCAAGCGCTTGGCCAAATTCACAATATTAAAAGGAATGCCAATCGTGTGGTGCACATGTATTTTTGAAATTCCGAAGGTTTTTAAAAATTCAAAAGCAAAATTTTCTGAATTATTACTATTAACAATAAATTGAATCTTTTTTTCTTGATTTTCAAACTCTAAAACAAAATCACCGCTGTCTTTAGGCATTAAAGCCGGACGAAGAACCAAAAAAGCAGCCTTATCTTGCAACATTGTTCGAAGCTGTTGAATATGTTTCTCAGTTCCGCCACCAAGGGCATGGGTGATAATCAGAACAACCGGCTTTTTTTGCTGCCGATAGCGTGCCGCTGTCGCCGCCAGGCGAAAAGCAAATGCTGGATCTCTTTCCAGGTGCCTGATAATTAAAGAATCATAGTCGGGATAAAGTTCTCTTAAAATTTTAGTTGCCGCCAGCTTCGATGGAGAACTCTCTTTTGCAAAACTGACTTCTCCTTTATGATAAACAAAAGTATCTGCCGCTAGAAGATGTTTCCAACCCATTTTGGAGGCACGTAAGCAAAAATCATTTTCTTCACCATAACCGCGACCAAAAGTTTCCTGATCAAAAAGCCCAAGTTGTTTTAAACAAGCCCTGCTGATAAACATACAGAATCCTACCGCTGTAGGAATTTCCACTGAACGGCCAAGATTTGCTTGATAGAAAGCTTGATTGTAAGAAGCTAAGGATTCTCCTTCGGGAAATTCTTGAAAACCATCGATATCAGGATAATTGCAAATTGTAGCATTATTAGAAAATGGAGTAATTGTTCCAATATTTTCCTTTCGAGCAGCATGAGCGATAAGACGATCAATCCAGAAATCAGAGACTAAAGTGTCGCTATTTAATAAAATTACATCCGAGGCGGGATATAAAGACATTCCTTTATTTACAGTGCCAACAAAACCTAAATTAGTTTTATTTGTATGCACTTCGACTCGGGAATCCCCTGTCAGAGAAGAAAGATAAGAAAACATTTCTTCTTCCGGGCTACAATCATTAATCAATAATAATTTATAAGCTGTTTTTGATTTTGAGTTGAGAACGCTTTCCACACAAGCTTTGGTGGTAGACACATCACGATAGATCGGAATAACAATAGAAACATTTTTATTTGTTTCAGTTAAAGGTACTTCTTTGTTTTTAGAAGGCAATAAATCTTGCCAAAGTTCTTTATTTTCTGGAATTTTAAAGCTGGAGATTGCAGAAATTTTTCTTCCTTCTTTAATTCCATAGGTAAGATAATGAGCCAGAGGTTCCATTCCGGAAGATTTAACATCGGGATATTTTTCAGAATAAAATTTTGGTTCAAAAAGATTACTGGGCAAACGTCCTTCTTTGTAACCATATGTAATATAATGAACCAAAGGATTGAGCTGCGCAGCAGCAATGTCTTGGTATTGATTCAAATAACCAGCAGTATCAAAATAAGGATTGGGATTTAATTTCAAGGTTGTTCCATTGAGCCAGAAATTAATTAAAGGATTTTCATTTTCTCCCAAAAGTGAAGAATATTTTGTCCGGTAATATCCGATCTCAAACAAGGGCATCGGGTTTCTACTCTCTTTCCAACCAAATTTTATAAAATGAATTAAAGGATTCATTTTACTGGCAAGAACATCAGCGTTTTGTTCTAGATAATATTTTTCATCAAATAAAGGATGTGCCGATCTTAAAGTATTTTTTTCCTGAAAAAGATAATCGATTAAAGGATTAATTTTTGCCTTTCTTAACTCATCTTTTTGAGACAAATAATAACTACTTAAAAATAACGGATGGGGATCAAAACTTTCTTCTGCTCCGAAAAGAAGATAATGCCTTAGAGGGTTTAATCCGCTTTGTGTCAAATTTGTATTTACCGAAGAATAATGAATCAGAGAAAAAAGAGGATGAGGATCTTTATTTTCGAATACTCCTTTTTTAATAAAATGAATTAAGGGATTGATTCCGATATTTTTGACATCAGGATTACTTTGCAAATAATAATCAGAATCAAAAAGGGGGTTGGGAAAATATCCTTTAAAAGCACCATAGCGAACATAGTGTTCTATTGGATTCTGAATGCTAGATAAATCATTGGCGTAAAAATTTCGATACCAATCAGAATCAAAAAGAGAGCTTTCTTCAATAAGTTTTATTGACTGCTTGACAGCAAAATGCCTTAAAAATTTATATTTTATTGTTAATATTAGCCTAAGACCTAAATGCATAACTCAAATTTTTGCAAGGAGATTTCATCTGTAGGGGCAGGCATAAAACCTGCCCCTACAATACTCATCAACTTGTGATATCCATTAATTTTGTTATCACCTAGTTTGATATATCAGCAGCTCTAAGATAAGAAAAGAGCTGGAAGTTTTAGTATCTGGATTTTTTCAGTATTCTCGTGTAGGATTCAGTATTTTGCTAAGATCAATTAGTTAACAAGATAATATTTAATGAAGACTTCTATAAATAAAGATTTTTCTTCTGCGGATTCGGCGGTTTCCATGAGGCTGATTAATCAGACTTCCCCATTAAAAGTGCTCTACATTACTACTTCTTTCGATGCTCCTTTTCGTTATCGTTGTTTTAATTACATGCAACTTTTGCGCGGTCAAAAGCAGATCGCCAATATAGAAAAATTAAATTACCTTACTTATCTTCGATTGGAAGGATATTCTTTAATCGTTTTGTTTCGCTTGCCCTGGAACGATGAAGTGGCCCAAGTCGTATCTACTGCAAAAAAATTAAATATTCCTGTTGCTTTTGATATTGACGACTATATTTTCAATCCTCAAGAAATAGAAAAAATTCCTTTTTTTAAGAATATTTCCCCAATTGAGCAAATGAAATACAAAAAAAATTCCGAGAAGCTCTGGAAAACATTCTCGGCTTCCGATTTCTTCTTTGGCTCTAGCAGCGAATTGGTTGATTTAGCTGAGCAATTGGGCAAAAAAAGCTTTCTCCTTCCTAATCTAATTAATCCCCATTTATTGAAATTTCAAAAGCTTAAAAAAATTTTCTTCCCTAGAAGATATAGAACACCGATAATTTCTTATTTCAGCGGCTCCAATACTCATGATATGGATTTTGAAAAAATATCTCCTGCAATTTGTAAAATACTGGAACAACATCTGAATGCCTATTTTCTTGTTGTCGGTTTCTTGAAATTAAATGATAATTTTAAAAAATTTGATAAAAGAATTATTCGCCTTCCTTTTCTCGATTGGGAATTGCTTCCTTGGATCCAAGCTTTAGTTACTGTCAACCTGGCTCCGCTTTCAGAAATTAACACTTTCAGTAACGCTAAAAGCGCCTTGAAATTTTTTGAAGCGGCAGCTGTAAAAGTTCCGACTATTGCCACACCAACTCGGGAAATGAAAAAATGCATCATCAATGGCGAAAATGGCTTTTTCGCGGAAACAAATGAAGATTGGTTTAATGCGATCAACTTTTGCTTGAATAGAAATAAAATGAAAGATTTGGGGCAAAAAGCTTACGATTCTTGTTTGAGTCTTTTTTCTTTTGAAGCAAACACTGAAAATACGCTAAGCATTTTAAAAAAAGTTAGCGGATCAACAGAAAAAACGCCTGCTCATATTAAATTAAAAAATGAAAAATTCTACATCAAGCAAGCAAAATTAGGAAAAACCAATTTTTCTTTTTTAATAAAGATCAAAAATCATTTCTTACAATTTAGATATTTGATAAAAATTGCCTTTAAAAATTTACTCTCTACCACTCCTCGACCATTGGGGTTAAATAATCCTCTGGAAAATACTTGTTCTCTTCAAAAAACTTCCTTTGATAATAATTGCATTGATATAGGGCCAAATTATTTAAAAAATCCAGGCGATCTTCTAATCGATACTCCTTCTGCTTTAACGCCACGAAATATGCTAGATCTGAAATTGATCGATCAAAATAAAAATATTTTTCTATCTCAAGGCCTAGATCCTTATTTTCTCGATTTAAAAATTCCTGCCGGCGCTGTTGATCGAAAATATTTTTTATTAAAAATGGTTTGCAAATCTGATGCAACTGCAGATTTTGGACAAATCTTTTGGCTCTCAGATTTAAATGATTTCTACAAAGAAGAATATAGTATCAGATTTCCAGTAGTTTGTGATGGGAAAGTCCATACTTACTTTATTCGACTTGATAAAGAGGACAGCAAAGAGGAAACCTTATGGAAACAAGCAAAAAATATTTACAAAATGAGATTAGATCCGATCTCTTCTGCGGGAACTTTTAAGATCTTGGAAATGAAATTTACAAATCAATGCGGAGACTCAATTCCACAACCAATATGAATAATTTTAAAATAATCAGCAAAAGAGCAGCGAATAAAATGGGAGAAGAAAAAGAAGTTTTTTGTCTTGATCAATATTCTTTAGTTTTTCAAAAACCTAAAAGACTTAAATCACCAATTGCTTGGGTCGAACATATTCCCTTTGCTTTTTTTATCATGGAAATATTACGACCCGAGCTTTTCGTTGAACTGGGAGTACATACAGGCAATTCTTATTCGGCATTTTGTCAAGCAGTTAGTACCTTAAATATCGGCACTTCTTGTTACGGCGTTGATACCTGGAAAGGAGACGAACACGCTGAATTCTATGATGATAGTATCTTCAATGAACTAAACGAATATAATAATAATAATTACTCGGCATTTTCTTCTTTGATTAGAGGCACATTCAATGATGCCTTAAAATATTTTTCCGATAAAAGCATCGATTTGTTGCACATCGACGGCTTTCATACATACGAAGCGGTAAAAGAGGATTTCAATACTTGGTTGCCCAAGATGAGCGATCATGGTGTGATCCTACTTCATGACACCTGTGTTCGAGCGAATAATTTTGGTGTTTGGAAATTATTTGAAGAATTAAAAGTAAAATACCGGACCTTTGAATTCATTCATGGGCATGGCCTGGGAATAGTAATTGTCGGGGATCAAGTAAATGAAAATTTTTCCAAATTCTTGGATCAAAGCGATGAAAATGATTTTTATCTGACTTTCTTTGCCAAGTTAGGAGAAAAAATCAGTGATGAGTTTCGACTAAGTTCTCTAGACTCTGTTTTCGCCAATGCTGAAAAACTCCCGCATTTGGAAAAGGAATTATCTTCTCTACAGAATTTAATAGAGGAAAAAGAACAAAAAAATACTTTTGAAAAAAGGGATCTCTTAAAACAGATCGACTCTTTAGAAAATAAACTGTCAGAAATGGATCTAAAACAAACAGAACAAGACTACTTGCATTTTTCTCATAGAAACGAGCTGGAAATAATAAAAAATTCTCTTTCTTGGAGAATCTCCAATGCTCTATCAAGATTGGTAAGAAAACTTAAGATTTTTTAGGTTACTTCTAAAGTAAAGATCGCCAAGACTATTTGCTCTAGCAGTAATTTTTGTTTAACATTTATAACGATTTATAAAACCCATTTTACAAATCGTTATAAATGTGGTAACTAACTAAATTTTATGGGAAAAACTCGTACATTATCCCTCTTTAATTAAGCAAAGATTAGCAGAATTAGCTCCGCTTATTCAGTTCGTTATCGGTCCCAGACAAGTAGGGAAAACAACTGCGCTTAAAGCTGCTATGGAGGATCGCGGCTTCTATGAATCCGCCGATTCCCCCAGTCCCTTATCTTTTGAAGTTATTGCTGACTGGTGGCAGAAAGCACTCGCTTCTCCTGAGAAGATCTTAGCAATTGATGAAATTCAAAAAATTAACAATTGGGCTGAAGCAATAAAAAAACTTTGGGATTCTTCAAAGAAAAAACCAAAAGTTGTTCTTACTGGCTCATCTGCTTTGCTTGTGCAAAAAGATTTAAATGAAACTTTAGCTGGTCGCTATGAAATAATTATCGCCGAACATTGGAACTTTAATGAAGCAAAAGACATCTTTAACTTGTCTTTGAAAGAATTTATTGAGTTTGGTTGTTATCCAGGGAGTATTCAGTTTTTAAAAGATCGGAATCGCTGGGCAGCATATCTTAGAGACTCTATAGTCGAACCAGCCTTGGGTCGTGATTTACTTCAACTTCACCCTGTTAAATCTCCAGCTTTACTTAGGCAAATTTTTGCTGTTGCCTGTAGTTTACCAGCTTCAGTTATTAGTTTACAAAAACTACAAGGACAACTACAAGGACAAGGTTCTTTACCAACAATACAACATTATTTATCCTTGCTATCTTCTGCCTTTCTTGTTTCCGGTGTTCAGAAATTTACAAACTCTCAATTCCATTTGCGAAAATCACCGCCCAAACTAATTATTCACGATAATGCACTTTGTCGAGCATTTGAGCGCCCAATTTCGCAAAATTTAACAGATCTTAGATTTGGACATTATTTCGAAAATCTAGTTGGAGCAAGATTTCTAGAAGCAGGTTGGGAAGTATATTATTGGAATGATCGGGCGATGGAAGTAGATTTTGTAGTAAGAGGTCCTTCAGGAGAAAATTTTGCTATTGAAGTTAAGTCTTCTTTAACTGAAGAAAAAAAACTGTCTGGACTAAAGACTTTCTGTAAAAATTTTCCTGATTTTGAACCATGTTTAATTTCGCTGGTGAAACAAAAATTACCGGGAATCCGAGAGCTTAATGCAACATCGATTTTGTCCTTGAGTAGACAATCAAAAAATAAACTTTAGTAGTTACTACTTCCTAGACTTCGATCGCGGCCTTTGTGTCATCCCGCAGCAAGAAGTATTGTCTTCATTTTGCGGGCGGCCAATCCGATAATTTAAAGTAAAACAGGCATCGCAATAATTTTCCTGCTTATCATTAAGCGCACGATACATTCCTTCCAACGAAAGATATCCCAGAGAATCGGCACCGATATAATTTTTAATTTCTTCAACATTGTGCCGGGAAGCAACCAGGTCTTCCGGTAAAGGCGTATCAATTCCGTAGTAACAAGAACCAACTGTCGGTGGAGAGCTGATGCGAAAATGTACCTCTGCAGCACCGCAATCCCTCAACATTTTAACTAATTTTTTACAAGTTGTTCCACGAACAATAGAATCATCAACCACAATTACTTTTTTACCTTTAAGTAAACTAGTAATCGGATTTAATTTTACTTTCACTCCAAAATCTCGAATTGATTGTGATGGTTCAATAAAGGTTCTACCGACATAGTGATTACGAATTAATCCCAACTCTAAGGGCAATCCAGTTTGCTGGGCATAGCCCATGGCAGCAGGAACACCGGAATCAGGAACAGGAATAACGATATCTGCTTTTACCGGCTGTTCCTTGGCCAACTCTTCACCCAAACGCTTGCGAGTTGAATAAACATTACGTCCATTGATTGTTGAATCTGGACGAGCAAAATAAACATATTCAAAAACACAAAGCGCTGATTCTTTTGTCTTTAAACTAAAATCACTTTTCATTGAACCATCAGCAGAAATTTCTACAATTTCTCCCGGCTCCACATCTCTAATAAATTGCGCTCCAATTAAATCAAATGCACAGGTTTCTGAAGCAATTACATAACCGCCGTCAATTTTTCCGATAGAAAGAGGACGAATTCCTGCAGGATCTCTTACTCCAAACAATTTGCTGTGAGTCATTACAGCTAAAGAATATGCTCCGCGAACTTGCTTCAATGCCTTTGCTAATTTTTCTAGTGTGGATGCTCCTGTTGCTCTAGCAGTCAAATGAAGAATTACTTCGCTGTCTGATGTCGAAGAAAAAATGGCCCCTTCTTTTTCTAGTTCCGTTCTAAGTTCAATTGCATTGATCAGATTGCCATTATGCGCCAAAGCTAGACCATCGTTTTGAAAGTTTGCAACAAAGGGTTGAAGGTTTTGCCAATCTTTTCCTCCGTAAGTTGCATAACGGGTATGACCCAAGGCGGCAGTTCCTTCTAGTTTATTTAAAATAGCTTCATCAAAAACATCGGCGACTAAACCCATATCGCGATAAACAAACATCGCTTTGGAATTTGTCGAAACTATTCCTGCCCCTTCCTGTCCGCGATGTTGCATTGCAAAAAGACTAAGGTAACAATATTTTGCCGCTTCTGTGCTATTGATGATTCCAACTACTGCGCATTCATCGTGAAATTTATCTAAAATGTCTTTTTCCATGAGGCCGAGATTATATCTCATCCTCGGACTATAAACAAGAATGTGAAATGATTTACTGTAGGGGCAGCCTTTATGGCTGCCCGTTTAACAACATACTTTTGGGAATTCCGGGCAGCTATAAAGGCTGCCCCTACAGTAAAAATTTTAATTATCTTATGATTAATAATACCAATATAAGTTATTTAGCCAAACAATGTATAATCCCACCAATCGTGGCAAAACCTTTTTTCAAGCGATCCAGACCGAAATGTTCATTAGGCGCGTGAATATTATCATCAGCAAGTCCATAACCGATTAATACTACTTCGGCTCCAGAAGCTTTTGCTAAATCAGGAATTATCGGAATAGAACCACCGGAGAGACTGTTTAAACAAGGTTTTTTGAAAATTTCTTGATAGACACTGGCTGCAGCTTTAGCAGTTTTAGAGTTAGGGTCAGCTACAAGCGGATCCCCTTGACCGGCATGAACTTGAACTTTGATTTCAATTCCGGGAGCAATTTGTTTTTTTAAATAATCTTCCACTAGCTTGCCGATTTGTTCGGAACTTTGATTGGGAACCAACCTGCAAGATAACTTGGCCAAAGCTTTTGCCGGAATTACTGTTTTAAATCCATCTCCACTATAGCCACCATTAATCCCATTAATTTCTAAAGTAGGCCGGATACTTGCTCTCTGCATTGGTGAAAATTTCGTTCTTTCTCCGCCACTAGCTTCTGCTTTAAACATTGCCTGAAAAATCTGTTCATCAAAATGAAAATTTATTGCCGATTTTTTTTCGGCAGACAATTCTATTACCTGATCATAAAATCCAGGAATTTGTACTCTTCCTTCAGCATCATGCAGACTTCCTAACAATTCTGCCAATGCCCGATTGGGATTATATACCACCCCACCAACCATTCCGGAATGCATATCACTAGAAGATCCGCTGAGTTCAACTGTAAAACAAACAATCCCCCTTACTCCCAATGTAACTTCCGGCGTTTCTTTGTCATGCAGACCCATATCAACAATAAAAAGATGATCTGCTTTTAGTTTTTCTTGCTTTACTTTTAAAACCGCGGGAAGGCCGGCACTGCCGCATTCCTCTTCTCCTTCGATACACAATTTTACATTCACCGGAAGTTTACCATTTTTCATCAGCAGATGTCTGATCGCTGCAATTGTGTAAAAAAATTGTCCTTTATTATCTTGTGCTCCGCGAGCATATACTTCCTCACCCTCTAATCGTGGCTCGAAAGGAGGAGACGTCCACAAATCAAGGGGATCTACCGGTTGTACGTCATAATGCCCATAGAATAACAGAGTCGGTTGATCTTTTCCGGCCTTTGTCCAGGAAGCAAAGATTACCGGATGGCCGGGAGTCCCGCGACTGGAAGTCTCCCAAACTTCCACATCTAGTCCTGCTTTTTTTAAAAAATCTACAACCCAATTGCAGCATTTGCGCATATCTCCTGCATATTCCGTTTCCGAACTAATGCTAGGAATTCTTAATAACTCAAAATATTCTTTAACTAAATTTTCTTTATATTTATCGAAATCAACAAATAATTCTTGAATAACTTTTGGAAGGTGAGACATTTTATTTTTCCTTAATGTATCCGGGATACATTTGAATTAATTTTTCTATTGCCTGTTTGTAAGCCTCAGACTTAAAACCACTGAGCCGGGAAACAAACTCTGTGGCAGTCAGCCATTGGGCTTGAGAAAATTCCACTATATGGTGTTTCTTAAAATCTATAATAGCTTTAGATGCAAGACGCACTAAAAAGTAATATTGTTCTTGGCCACGATGACCTTTGATATATGAGCTTTCAGTCCATTCATAACGAATAAAACCTGGATATTGTCCAATTATCTGCACATCTTTGGTGCCTATTTCTTCTTCTAATTCTCTTAAAGCTGCTTGCTTTAAATCCTCACCTTCATCCACTCCACCTTGAGGCAATTGCCAAGCCCCTTTGATATCAGCTCTTTCACAAGCAAGTATTTCCCCCCGATCATTAATTACAATTAACGCTACATTTTTTCTGTATGTAGTCGGGATTTTCATAAACCTACATCTGGTCTTTTAAGGCCGCTGCTACTTTTTCCAAGCTAATGCCATCTTGTTGTTTTCCGTTTGCTAAATTTTTTATACTACAAACTCCCCGAGAAAGTTCTTGGCTCCCGGCAATAACTACAAACTCAATTCCTTTTTTATTGGCATACTTAATTTGATTTCCCAATTTTCCGACCTCCAAAGAAAGTTCAGTATTTACTCCGGCATTTCTAAGATGATTGGCAATTTTCACGCACTGTGATTCAGTACTCGGATCAAGCACAGTTACTAAAACTTGGGCGGTACTACTTTTGGTCGGTAATTTTTCCAGGGCCTCAAAGGCTCCGAGCAGGCGATCCAATCCCAAGGAAGCTCCTACTCCTGGAAGTTCTTTTTTGGTGTAGAGACTTGCTAAATCATCATACCTGCCACCGGAACAAATCGATCCAATCTCCGGCAAATCAAGACAAGTAGTTTCCAGAACTGTTCCTGTATAATAATCCAGTCCGCGAGCTATTGATAAATCTATTTTACAATTATTATCCCCTACCCCAACATCAGAAAGAATCAATAACACGCTTTCTAGTTCCGAAACTCCCTTTAAAGAAAAATCATTTCCTAAGAAATGATTTCTTAATTCAATAATGAGATCTCTATTATTTAAATTGCTTCTGGATAAGCTTAAAAAGGAAAATACTTGTGAAATTTGCGAGGTAGACAAACCTGCCACTTCAACTAATTCTTCCCTCACAACATCTTCTCCTAATTTATCCAACTTATCAATTGCTCGGAGCACAGGAACACTTGCTTCTTGCTTCTGCAAAGAAGCAAGAAAGCCATTTAAAATTTGCCGATTATTAATCCTAAAACGGTGCGCTACTTGCAAAGCATTAAAGGCATGATGAAAAACATTGATTATTTCTGCATCGGCAAGCACAGATTTTACTCCAATGATATCAATATCACATTGAATGAATTCTCTGTACCGTCCACGCTGTGGTTTTTCTGCTCGCCAGACTGGAGCAATATGAAATCTTTTAAATGGAGTTCCCAATTCGTTGATATGTTGCGCTGCATAGCGAGCAAGAGGCACTGTTAAGTCAAAACGCATTGCCACATCTCTTCCCCCTTGATCGTTGAAACGAAAAAGCTGCTTGTCAGTTTCTTGAGAACCTTTACCTAAAAGAATTTCCGTATATTCCAAAGCCGGAGTATCAATAGGCACGAAGCCAAAAGAAGAGAATACTTCTTGTAATGTTGAAATCATAGAATTTCTAAGAATTGCCAGGTTAGGCAAATAATCTCGGAAACCTTTTAAAACTTTTGGTTCAATTATCGATTTAGACACGTTTTTTTCCAATATAATAATGAGTAGATCCTCCTTCGCTTCATCCTTTGCTAAAGCTTAGGACGACAAGTCAGAGGATAAAGTTTTTTCTATGAGTTATACAACATAGTAATGTTGTATAACTCGTGAAAAGACTTAACAATAAATGTTGTTGCTGCATTAAGCAAGGAGATGTATTCTCCCCTTTTTCCCACACTGAATATATTCTGAAATTACTTATGGTTTAATGTGGGAAAAAGGGGAGAATGGAAAGAAAAATATTTGTTTTGGATACATCAGCCATTATGTCTTTAGTGCAAGATGTAACCACTTATCGTGGGAAGGAAATGCCAGGATTTGCTGGTGTTTTAGGGGATAATGAAATCGTAATTCCTAGAATTGTTCTCGATGAGCTTGCGGGCTTAAGAAAAGCAACCGGAGAAAGATCAAAAACCGCTCTGGAAGCCGCAAAACAATTGGAATATTATTCTACTCTAGGTTCTTTATTGGAAGGAGTAGAAACCGAAAAAGGGGGAATGCTACGCATTGCTCCTCGACCATCACATGAGAAAATTTTTGCGTGGGGATTGATGACCGATGTGGCTGATCACGAAATCCTAGCAACAACAATTGAAATTGAAGATTCTTTAAGAATAAAATATAAGAGCGATCCCTTAGAAGAAGATACCGACGAGGAAGAACTTCCTAGAGTTACTCTCATCACACAAGATCGCATCCTGAGAGTTCTTGCTCGAAGCGTTTTTAATGTCTCTGCGGAAGAACTAAAATTTGTCTGTGCCCCTGAGTTGGAAAACTCCAGAGGTTATCGAAAAATAGAAGTAAGCGGCGAAGAGTTGGATAATATTATCAGTCAAGGGTATTATCAAACGGAACGTTTTTCTTTTGTTAATGAATTTTTTCACATCGTCGACAAAGAAAATCCTACTGTTCATTACTGCTATGCAATAATGAGGGACAAAGAATCAGGTAAAGCAGAATTAATCGATAGAACAAAAATTGATTATCTAAAAGTAGCCGGTGAAGTTTCCGGCAAAAATGTTCAGCAAAAACTTCTTCTTTGGTCCTTAATGGGCTGTGGCGAATCAGACCCCTTTGCTCCCGATGGGATAAGATTAATTACTGTATCTGGGCCGGCAGGAAGTGGAAAATCTTTTCTTACTTTAGCCGCCGCTTGGGAGCGATTAGAGCGCGGACATTTTGAACGGATCATTATTACTCGACCAATGGTCGAAGTCGGAGCTTCGATGGGTTTTTTACCAGGAACTTTGGAAGAAAAAGTAAAACCTTGGGGAGGTCCAATCGAAGATAACTTAAGAGCGATCGTGCAAGTTCCTTCTCCTGACGAAGGCCGAAGTAATGCCGGAGGAGGAAAAAGAGGAGTCCAACGTTCAACTAGGCCATTTGATGCCAAAGCTTGGTTGGAAATGGAAGATAGATTGGAAATAGTGCCTCTTACCTATATTCGCGGTCGTACTTTTAGAAAATCTTTTGTAATTTTAGAAGAAGGTCAAAATATTGAACGAGGACCGCTGAAGGTTCTTTTAACGCGATTGGGAGAAGGTAGCATTGTTGTGATTGTGGGAGATGAAAGTCAAATTGATAATCAATTTCTAAGCAGACGCAATAATGGTCTTGTGCATGCAATTAATGCTTTTCGCAATTGGCCGCAAGCGGTGCATGTTTATTTAAAACAAATTGTTAGAAGTGATTTGGCGGAAGCGGCTAGTCAATTGTTATAGTTTTTGATAATTTGCTGCGGTTTTATTCTCCTCTCCCCTTTTTCCCACGCTGCATATATTCTGGTACTATTTATAGTTTGATGTGGGAAAAAGGGGAGAGTAAATTTTATATTTGCATGTTCAAAGAACAATGCTTATTATCTTCTAAATTAAACACGAGTTTCATTATAGGGCTATTATGAGCGAAAGTAACAATACAGACCCCTGTGCAAGTTGGGGAATTGATCAAAAATTGGCTGTTGTTTGGTTTGTTATTATAATTGCAATCGGTGTTGGTCTAACAACCGCTCTGAAAAATACAGATTCCTATAACTATAATCACAACGGTGAGTTTTTTGATTATAAGGCTTACAAAGAAAATCGACTGTCCCAAAGTTCAATCCCCAGTGATGACATTGATAAGCGCGCTCAAGGCGATATTGTTAGTACACAAAATAATTTAAAGTAATTTCTAAAAAATTAATTGAGAGGAAGTTTATGTCTACAAAAAGTAGAGCAGAGTCTTTTGCACTCTTAAAAGAATATACAGCAAGTGATAGTTTGATCAAACATGCCTTATCGGTAGAAGCGGCGATGCTCTGGTATGCCAAGCATTTTCAAGAAGACGAACTTTTGTGGGCAACAACTGGCCTGTTGCATGATTTTGATTATGAAAAATATCCTACTTATTCCTTAGAAGGTCCAGAACCCACTGGACATCCTTTTTCAGGTTGTAAAATTTTAAAAGATTTTGGCTATCCCGATTTGATGACGGAAGCAATTTTAGGTCATGCTAAATATTCCGGTGTAGAAAGAAAAAGTCTTTTAGCCAAGGCTTTATTTGCCTGCGATGAATTATCCGGATTAATAACTGCTTCTGTTTTGGTTCGCCCGGACAAATCAATTCATAACTTGGAAGTAAAATCTGTACGTAAAAAAATGAAAGATAAGGCTTTTGCCCGGGGCGTAGATCGTGATGATATTATTGTCGGCACTCAAGAATTAGCAATAGATTTGGATCAGCATATAGCCAATGTAATTGAAGCAATGAAAGTTAGTGCTGTGGAATTGGGATTAAATGGCCTATAATTTCAGGATTTAATCAATAAAAACAGCTATTGAGATCCTTTCATCCTACGCTAAAGCTCCATCCTGCGCTGAAGCTTCGGATGGCAAGCCGGAGAATAATAGCCTTGCCTAACTTATGAAAAGAACTATAAAATAATCTCTTATTATTCTAACCCCTTGCCGATATCTAATGAATGAAAAACCTACCAAAAAATTTCGAACTTGCTTACAGCCGGGAAGAAATTCTGGAGCAAATAACGCAAATGGGGAAAAGTATTTCCCAGTGGGCCGAAGTTGCTCAAAAAAACACAAATAAACCGGTACTGGCAGTCTGTATTTTAAAAGGTTCTGTTTTCTTTTTTTCCGATTTACTGCTGAATATTTCCAGTCAAATTGAACCGAGCTTTTGTCGAACCTGGGGATATTCCACAACCACTAATACCCGAGAAAAAGGGGTTCGAGTTTCTATCGATGATATCTATGCTGCCGGACGAGCTGTGTTGATTATCGATGATATTTGCGATTCCGGAAGTACCCTACTGACATTGCATAACATGTTTTCTGAGCTGGGGGCTACGGAAGTAAAATCTGCTGTTACAATTTTAAGAGAAGTAGATTCGGTGATATATAATCCCACTTGGGTCGGTTTTGTTTATCCCGGCAAAGAATGGTTTGTCGGTTACGGAATGGATTATAATGATCAATACCGCAATTTACCTAATATTTATAAAATAAAACCTTAATTATGTCGCTTTTACAAAAACTAAATAATTTTTTCTGCAATATTTTGTACTATTTGAACAAAACAAAGTCTTTTTTTGAATTCTATTTCAAAAAAACTTTTTCTAAGGATATTGAAATGCAACGTTCGCCCTTTTTAATAAAAAAAGGCTTATTGAATAAAGAAAAAAAACTGTTAAGAACCCTTCTTCAAAAAAATCCACTTTGGCTTTCGGGACATTTAAAATTAGCGCATTCAGAACTTAATCAAATATTGCTTGTCGATCAAGGATTAGATCCTCGCGCATTGGGAACAATTAGAATATCGGCCGAACTAATTAAAGAATACTGTATCAATAAAAATTTTCCTTCGGCGCATCATCTTTATTTAGAAGCCAGTTATTTCGAAGCAATGTATAGTTTTTTAAATCGCAATCATCAGCTAGCACTGGAAATCTTCCGTAAACTCTTATTGCCAGAAAATGCAATCCAACTTTGCCGAGAAATGCATTATCGTGTTTTAGAAAATGCCGGCCTGAGCGCTTCCGTTGTTTCCTCCAAAGAAGAAGCTTTGAAATATTTTTCCCGTATTCCTGGGAAATTTGGAAATCGACAACTGATTGAGGCTATTTCGAAATGAGTAATAAAAAAGCCTGCATTCTGATCAATTCTTTTAACTATGATTATTACTTGTCCGAAGCTATTGAAAGCTCTATTAATCAAAGTTTTCCTGAAAAAGATTTCGAAGTAATCGTCGTTGATGATGGTTCCACCGATGACACAAAAAACATCGTCAAAAAATATAAAGATAAAATTAAATATATTTATAAAGAAAATGGCGGTCAGGCATCAGCATTCAATATCGGGCTGGAAGCAACTGACGCTGAATATGTATTATTTTTGGATGCTGATGATTTGTGTCATCCTCAACGAGTGGAAAAAATAGTTTCAGAATTTGAAAAATATCCTGAAGTAGGTTTTGTTCTAAATTCCAGACAAGTGGTCTTTAGTAATAAAGAAGTATTCGAAAAACATCCTGATGTACATAATATGCAGTTGGGACCTGATAATTCAAGAATTTTAGCCAAATGCGGCTATGGCACCAGTCGTTCTGCAGTTAGAAAAACTCTACTCGATAAAATAAAACCTTTTCCCCAAGAGCTGATAATCGAAGCTGATTTATATATGCTTTCTTTGTTATGGTATTGCCGTTTATCTTGTCTCAATGAATACCTGACTATCTATCGTGTTCATGCCAATAATAGTTTTCACACTGCCGATTTAAAAAAATCCCAAAGAAAAATAGCGACGATAAAAGCAGGTGTCAGTAATATCCAAAAGGCCATTTCCAATTCGGAGCTCCATCAAAAAAACCCGGAATTATTTAAACACATTTCTACTCGGTATCTTATCGAATATCTGGACCTGGAACTTAGCTTGCATGCATCTAAAGGTCATTATAAGAAATATGAATATTTAAAGTTAGAAATAGAAAAA
Organism: uncultured Bdellovibrionales bacterium; assembly: GCA_964405665.1. Classification (GTDB taxonomy): domain Bacteria; phylum Bdellovibrionota_C; class UBA2361; order SZUA-149; family CAZDWZ01; genus CAYOOT01. Next base: position 86,050 of record CAYOOT010000002.1, read on the forward strand.
TATAAAAATGCTTGCTATGAGTGGCCTTTTTTAAAAAAATCATACAAGTTTTTTATTTTTTTCTTAATGGTCCTTCTTCCGATAAGCAGTTTTGTTAAATTAAAAGATCATTATTCAAAATTAAGCAATAAAATATGATTACTTTAGGACTGAGCTACTCCGGACAACATGATTCCAGTATTGCCATTTATAAAAATGGCAAAATTATTTTTGCGATGTCGGAAGAGCGTGTTAGCAGAATTAACCATGATCACTCTTTCCCCATCAGAGCAATCGAAGCCGGATTGGATTATACAGGTTTAGCTTATTCTGAAATTGACAATGTATGTCTCGGTTGGGATGGTCCAGTAAGTTCTCTTTTTAAAAATTTGCAATGTTCAGAAATTAAGAATTTAACTAATATTAAAAGTAATGTTAATTTCTTAGTTGGACATCTAAAAAACTTCTATACTCACTCCGGACTAAACACTTTATTTAGAAAATTCGGTAATAAGCCATTTTTTCATTGTAATCATCATCTTGCCCATGCAATCAGCGCCTATTCCTTTTCTCCATTTGATCAAGCAACAGTTTTGGTAATAGATGGAAGGGGCGCCTGTGAATCTACCACAATTTGGAAAGCGGAAAATAATTCTTTAATTCCCGTAAAAACAATTAATTGGCCCAATTCTCTGGGATTATTATATGCAAAATTCACTAAATATCTGGGATTCCAGCCCTTGAGTGACGAGTGGAAAGTGATGGGACTTGCCGCCTATGGCAATACCTTGCTTGATACTTCCAACTTAATCGATTTGAGCAAAGATATTTATCAAATCAATAAAAATCTTTTAGGAAATTCTTTGGTGGATGTAAGTTTACTGGAAAAACTTTACGGGCCAAGCAGAAAGGATGGAGATGAAATAACCGCACATCACAAAAATGCCGCATACACGGTGCAACATATAACAGAAAAAGCGATCCTCAATCTTACCCGTTACAGTATCAATCTCACCGGCAATAAAAATCTTTGTCTGGCAGGCGGAGTCGCCATGAACTGTAAAGCAAATGGAATGATTGCTTCATCGGGACTAATTGAGGGAATTTTCATTCAACCGGCAGCTTCCGACGAAGGAGTCTCTTTAGGAGCGGCACTTTATCCGTCTTTTTTAAAAAATAAAGTTCTTCCAAAATTACCGCTGGAAGATCCTTATTTGGGACTGGGTTTTTCTGATTCCGAAATTGAAGAAACAATCAATAAATATAAAATCCCTTTTGAAAAATTAGGCGCAAACCGCGGTGAAATTATTGCCAAGGAAATTGCCAATGGTAAAGTTATCGGCCATTTCAATAAACGAATGGAATTCGGACCGCGCGCTCTCGGTAATCGATCTATTTTAGCCGACCCCAGAAAAGAAGAAACAAAAATAATTGTCAATAATTGCGTCAAATACAGGGAGGATTGGCGTCCCTTTGCTCCATCAATTATGGAAGAGCATTATCATGAGTTTTTCAACTCAAAACATTTATCTCCTTTTATGATCTTAAGTTTTCCCGTAAAAGAAGATGCAGAAAATAAAATTCTAGGGGCCACTCATGTGGATCATACGGGACGCCCACAAACTGTAAATAAAGAGATCAATCCTGATTACTGGAATTTAATAAATGAGTTTTATAAACTCACAGGAGTTCCCGTTCTGGTAAATACATCATTTAATTTAAAGGGCGAACCAATTGTTTGTACTCCGACAGACGCCATCAGAACTTTCTATTCTTCAGGACTGGATGTGCTGATACTTGGAAATTATTTGGTAAGAAAAAAATTGCCTTAGCGGCCATATCTACAAAAAAGGCTTATTTAATTTTTGAAATAATTCTTTTGGGTAAAGCACAGAGCCATCCTTTAAAATCAAACAGGATTTTTCCCATCACTTTATTGGAAGGATGGATCATAAAAATTTCCTGGCAATTGGCAAGATCAATACTGTTATATCTGACATCCTTTTCTGTGATGTTATTATTTTTAATTAAAATTATATGCCTTACTTCTTTTGGTGACAATTCAAGATTAGTCGATCCCTTGATGGTTGAGATCTCACAATTTTGAATGCCCTCTGAATTCAAAACATCTTTTAACAGCGATTGATAATGATCGGCAGGATATTTACTATACCAAGATTTGAATTTGTCCAATGCGGCAATGACTTCCTTCCCTTCGTCCAAAGAAGGCAGCTCAATAAAAGTTAATCTGGAATGTTTAATAAATAAACCAACCAGTTTCGACCATTTTGCCAGATCATAATGGAAGTGATGTAAAACACTGAGCAGTAAAACCACATCAAAGACCTTCTGCCCTTTAAAAAGTTCCGACAGAATTTCAAAATTAAGGATGGAAGAAAAAATATAGTTATTATCTATTTTTTCACTTTGTATTTTTTTAAGATGAAACAAATAATCAGGCTTATAATGTTCAATTGAATATACATTGGCATTAAAATCTTTTGCCAGAAGCATGCTAAAAATTCCGAGGTTGCTCCCTATGTCAAGAAAGGACATCTGATATGAGGAATTCGGAATATGCTTTTTTATTACCTCATATCTCAAATTGCAATCTCTTCCTGTGCTATCCGCAGTGGCAGCTTGATAGTCACTTATTGTTCTAAAAAATGCCATAGTAAATTTTCTCCCAATATAAGTATCAGATATACCCAAAATGCTTCAATGTATCTCCTGCCAGATCTTCAACAAATTTTAGTTCGCTTTCTGACCGATAAGTTCTGAAAATTTCCAGGTTCAGATCCACAATTTTTTTTAAATTATTTACTAACTTTTGGTCATTTTTTAATTCTAAAAACTCCTGTACTCTATTACAGGAATTTTCAGTATCCTTAACTAAATCTTCGTATCGAAGAGAGATCACTTGTCTATCGGAAGTTTCTTTTTGAAAATTTAATAAAGTTTCCATGATAATTTTCCAAAAATACACCCCCCTTAAATAAGGACTTAATCCGATAAAGGCCCGATCGTCGTTTTTCTTTACCCACCAAGGGATCCGGTAATTTTCATATGGTCTGGAGAAAACGATATTATTAGATTCGCCAGAAATAAGTTCCTTATCAGAAATCGATCCATAATCTCTTTCCAATTTATCGGCGATTGCCCGTCCATCCCGCACCATGATCACAAACTTAGCAGTGGGAAAGGAACGTAAAAGTATTTCAGGAGCTAAAGAAAAGTAATTTGATTCCAGCACAACTCGTTCCAAAGATCTTTTTTTTGTAATGAAAGAAAGAAGAAATTCAGACAAATTTCTTTCTCCTTGAAGAACAGACAAAAGCAATGACGATCTGCTGCCTATCTTGCCCGAGTTGACGAGAGTATGAAAGTGGTTCCGAATACCGGCACTCATTTCGTATCGATCATTTTTATCCTCAAGAAAACGATGCAAATGTGCCAAATATGGAGGCAAGACAGTTTCATCAAAAAAAACTGTGTGCCTGAGTCTGATTAAAGCTGAGGATAAAAGAGATTTGCCGGAACCAGTAGGGCCAAGCAAAATAACAATTTGCCCAATTTGTTTTGTCATAACAGATATAATATCGGAAAAATTATATATTTAACAAGCAATTAGATTAACATCTTCTCACCGCACACAAGGTAAACCTATTGTTTGATGCCATTAGAAGCTTGATAAGAAAAAGGGTTTCCAATTAACTTGTAATTGGTAATATGCTATTAAAAAAATTATGAGAAAAATATATAAATTAGCTTCTCGATATTTGTATAAATTTTTAGAGCAAATAGTAAAAATTTGTCCTAAAAAATATCAGTTAGCGGCAATTTATCACTTCAGATACTTTTTGACAGGAACAGATGCAGAACTGGAAAATTTAGAAAAATTAGTCTCACTTAAAGGAAGTTCAAGAATCGCTTTGGATATTGGAGCTAATATAGGAATTTATGCCTATAAAATGTCGAAACTTTGTAATAAAGTTTATGCTTTTGAAATTAACGATACATTACACAGTTTTATCGAAAATTATAAAATAAAGAATTTGCAGTTAGAAAAATACGGTTTGTCTAATATTTGTGATAAGGCAACAATATACTTACCGCTTAACTTAAAAGGAGATAAGTTACATGGCTGGGGTTCTTTGGAAAAAAGAGAACTTGAAGGTGTTAAAGATTTTTACACTAAAGAGACTGAAGTAAAAACATTAGATTCTTTAAATATTAAGGACATTGACTTAATCAAAATTGACGTTGAGGGTCATGAGAATAAAGTTCTTCAGGGGGGAATTAATACTATTAAAAGTCAAAGACCGTTGATCATAATAGAGACAGACTTGAATAATGTTGAAACTTTCTTAATTAATTTCTTTAAAGAAATTAATTATCGACTTCTAAAACTTCATGAAATATTATCAATCAAAGAGCATTCTAGTGATAACTGGATTGCCATACCAAGCGAGCTAAATTTACCAACCTAAGTCCTGTTCTTCTAGCTCTGCAGGGACTTCCCTGCTCAATAACATTAATTTTGAGACTGTAAATTAAACTGTATAATTTCCAACATAGATAATTCAATATACGTACGGAGCGCGGACTTCAGGGCATCTCTAAAAATTAGGTAGAATAATTGTTTGGGATGTTTAAATTATGAAAATTTATTTGTAGGGGCACCCATAAAGTCTGACTATTACCCACAAGTACAAATTTCTCTGTTCTCAGT
>CAYOOT010000003.1:0-83038 GCA_964405665.1 uncultured Bdellovibrionales bacterium
CTTAAAAATAGCCTGGACCGATAAGTACTATTTTAATTTCCTAATATAACTCTAATTTTAATTTACCCCCAAGCAATTGTAGAATTATCCACTGATTTCCTGGCTGTTAGCAAATGCTGTGTCAAAACTTTTACATTAATTTTAACTTGGTATGCCTGTTGCCATGAATCTGACAGAGATAATTTTGACTCCTAATGCAGGAGTCGAAATTTTGTCAGCGACCATCGGCTTTCAGTAATTTAAATTTTGATCACAAAAATTAAATTAGGAAAGACTGATAAATTTTGAATGACGGTTTTTTTTAAAGGTTATAAAGATGCTACAACCAATTACAACAAGAGAAAATACTGCAATACTTCAGTTGCCAACATATTCAGTAGTTGCCCGACCAAAAGAACTTAAGGGAATTATCAGCAACGATCCAGAAATGGAACGAATTTTACAGATCTCTAAAAAGGTAGCGGAAACAAACAGCACAATTCTTATTTTAGGAGAAAGTGGCACTGGCAAAGAAGTAATTGCTCGCGCCATTCATGAATTAAGTGGCTGCACTGGTCATTTTGTTCCTGTAAATTGTGGTGCAATTCCTGATAATCTTTTAGAAAGCGAATTGTTTGGACATGAAAAAGGGGCTTTTACTGGAGCAATTAATAGCAAGCCCGGCCGATTTCATCTAGCAGAAGGAGGAACAATCTTTTTAGATGAAATTGGAGAAATGAGTCCTCAACTTCAGGTAAAATTGCTTAGAGTTTTACAAGATAAGGTTGTGGAACCAGTTGGCGGATTAAAATATAAAACTGTTAATGTTCGGGTGATTGCGGCAACAAATGTTAATCTCAGTGAACAGATTAAAACAGGGAAGTTTAGAGAAGATTTATACTATCGATTACAAGTTGTGCCAATTACTCTTCCGTCACTAAGACAAAGAAAAGATGATATTCAGCTTTTAGTAAATCATTTCAGTAAAAAATATTCTGAAGAGAATAACAGAAGACCTTTAGTTTTTAGCAGTGAAGTTTTAGAAGTTTTTTCAAGATACGCTTGGCCTGGTAATATTCGTGAATTAGAGAATTTTGTTGAACGTTTAAGTATTTTGGTTGATTCTGATGCAGTATACATCAGTGATCTTCCGCCATACATGATTCAAACTGAAAGTTTAAATACTTTAATCACTCAAACTACTATTCCAGAAAACGGACTTGATTTTAATCAAATGGTCGAGGATTTTGAAAATAGCTTGATTTTAAAGGCTTTAGAAAAAACCTCAGGAAATAAAAAGGCAGCCGCTAAACTTTTAAATTTAAATCGCACAACACTTGTAGAAAAAATAAAGAAAAAAGGATTGGATAATTCAGACATGGAATTGCAGGATTAACTTATGCAAAAAATAATTTTGCTATCTTTTAGTTTCTTATTCTTGGTCAGGGACGCTCAGGCAGAAGTACAATTGGAAAATGCCAAAAATATTGATCAAGAAATACGATATGAAAAAAGTATTCCGGAATTAACGGCGGAAGGAGAATATTTTAAGGCTTTAAGCAGTTATTATAATAGTAATTTGGAATCAAAGCTTGCTGATAAGTTAGCAGCGGCGAAAAGTGCCTGGGCCTTGAGCAATACGGCAAAAGCAAGAGAACTTTGGCAGGAAGCTTTGGCCGATCGGGAATTAGTTGGCGAAGAAAGATCCAGAGCCAGTTTATCTTTGGCAATATTGGAGTCACAAGAAGGAAATCATGAAGAAGCAAGAGCAATCGCCGAAAAAGAAGCTCATCAAATGGAAAGTTCAGAATTGCGCGCTGAATTCTGGTTAGTAATTGCCGAATCACTGAAAGAACAAAAAGCTTATAGCGTTGCAGAAGGATACTATAAAAAAGCGATTGCAGAAGGCTCAACAAAGATCATACACGAAGCCAATTATCTACAAGGAGAAGTACAATTTAAATTGGGACTAATTGATGAGTCACGTTATAGTTTCACACAAGTCGCCTTAGGTAGTGAATATGCTTACCCGGCCTTAAAGCATCTGATTGAAATAGATTATACACAAAAAAATTATCCCGGAGTTTTAAATTGGATAACAGAAGCTAAGGAAAATTATCCGCAACAAGTTAAAGATCCGCAAGTATCATACTTCTATATTTCTGCCTTATTGGAGCTGGGTAAATTAGAACAAGCAAAGAAAGTACTAGAAAGTTTTAAAATAAACAATTCTGAAACAAATCCCTGGTTTACTCTGGCACTTTCCGGCGTTGAGGCCAAGGCTGTAAACCAAATGATTAAACCGTATTCCCCGAAGGAATCAGCAAGGATGAGGTTATCCTCAGAGTAATATGAGTTTAAATCAAACAGAAAGAGCTCAACGGTTAATTGCTATGGGAGAAATGGCAGCTACGCTTGCCCATGAAATAAGAAATCCATTGGGAAGTATGGAATTATTTTGTTCATTATTAAAGAAAGATTTAAAAGACAATCCCGAAACACTTTATTATGCCGAACAAATTTTTCAAGGCATTAAAAACTTAGAGCGTATTATCAATAATTCTCTGCAGTTTTCACGTGATAATAAGGTTAAAAGGAAACTTTGCCCTTCAGTTAAGCAATTTCTAAAGCAAGTGCTTTCTTACTGTAGCGATAAAATTGAAAAATTCTCTGTGGAAGTTTTAGTGGAAATAAAAGGACTAGAACTTTCTGTGGAATTTGATCCTTATTTATTAAATCAGGCCTTAATAAACTTAATTCAAAATGCCTTAGATGCTGCGGCAGAGAGCAAAAATAAACTGCTTGTAGTGCAATGGGAAAATTTTGCAGATGGCAGTTTTAAAATAGAAATTATCGATAGTGGTCAGGGAATAAAAGAAACTGAGTTAATTAAAATATTTGATCCCTTTTATACAACTAAGGCAGAAGGTACCGGTCTTGGTTTACCCGTAGCACATTCAATTATCTTGTCACATGGAGGAAGTTTTAATTTTGAAACAAAGGCAGGGGTGGGAACCAGGGTAATTCTATCTTTTCCTTCAGAAGATTCAGCAAATACTCTCAATAAAAAGGAGAACATTCGTCATGCAGGATAAATTAAATGTATTATTGGTCGACGACGAAGAGCAAATGCTCAATGCCATGGAAGCTGTTGTGGCAAGACTTGGTCATCTGGTCAGTAAATCAAGAAACGGTCAAGAAGCATGGGAATCAATTGAAAGAAATAAACCAGATTTAGTTATTTCTGATATGAGAATGCCAATTTTAAGTGGGGGAGAATTATTAGAAAAATTACATCAGAATTTCCCTAATATTCCAGTAATTATTATTACCGCTTACGGAACCATTACTCAGGCAGTTGAAGCAATGAAAAACGGTGCTTTTGATTTTATTACTAAACCCTTTTCTGCAGAAGATCTAGAAAAAATATTAGAAAGAGTTGTTGCTCCTCGACAAAGAAATGTCGATCGTGAACCAACAAAGACTAATCGTTTGCCAACGGTGGCACTAGTAACGACAGATTTGGAGTTTAAAAAGTTAATTGAATTAGTTTTACATATTTCGCCAAGCTCGGCGAATATCTTAATTCAAGGGGAATCCGGAACTGGTAAAGAGTTAATTGCCCGTTTAGTTCATACCAGCAGCGCCCGTTCGGGGCAGTTTGTTGCCGTAAATTGCGCCGCTTTGCCGGAAAATCTTTTGGAAAGTGAACTTTTTGGACATGAAAAAGGGGCTTTTACCGGGGCGATTTCGACAAAAATCGGGAAATTTGAACAAGCAAATGGCGGAACTATTCTACTTGATGAAATTTCGGAAATGGATCTTTCTTTGCAAGCTAAATTACTTAGAGTTTTACAGGAAAGAGAGGTTGATCGCATCGGTGGTCAAAAAACTATTTCTGTTGATGTACGTGTTGTTGCTACGACAAATCGGGATTTACACAAGTATGTTGAAGAAGGAAAATTTAGAGAAGATTTATTTTATCGTTTAAATGTAATTCCTGTCTTTATGCCCACATTGAGGAACCGCAAAGGTGATGTGCGCTTACTTGCTGAACATTTTGTGAGGATGTATGCCGGAGCAAGAAAAATAGAAATCTCTCCTGAGGCTCTTAGAGTTTTTGAAAATCATTCCTGGCCCGGTAATGTTCGGGAACTGCAAAATATTTGCGAAAGAGCAACACTTCTTTGCCAAGAAGACAGTATTCAGCCTAAACATATCATGATCGATTCCTTAAGAATGAAAGTAACAATGGAAACTGATTCCAATGATTTGAAACTTTATAGCGGTTTAACTGTGGCAGAAGCTGAAAAAAGACTAATTCAAGAAACACTAAAATCCACAAACAATAATAAAACAAAGGCTGCTGAATTTTTAGGAATTAGCATCAGAACGCTTAGAAATAAGCTTCATGAGTATGGTTTTAGTAGTGAAGGAATTGATTAACGTAGGGGCAGTTTAATAAAGAATTTTGACAGTCAGAAGTGTGGATATTTTGACTTTTAGAAAAGTTGACAAGAAATTTGTAAAAGAATTCCGGCAGTTAAAGTTTTGGCAGTTAGGCATAGTCTTTGCGATGTAAGAAATGCAGAGCTGACTTTAGGAGAACTAATATGAAAATATATGACACGACCTTTGACTTACTTCAACGGGCAATGGATGTTCGAATGAAGCGCCATGCTGTTCTTTCAAGCAATATTGCCAATAGTGAAACTCCTAATTACAAAGCAAGAGAATTAGATTTTGCCGGAGAACTAAATAAAGTGCTTACGCAAAATACTCAAAGCGTTGAAAAAACAAATCCTTTACATATGGATTTAGATGATAGTTCCACTGCCCACATAGTTTTTGATAATTCTGCAGCAGTTGGTGCTGATGGTAATAATGTTGATTTAGATATTTCCATGGGTAAACTTGCAGAGAATGTTCGGGGATATTCTAATGCTAGTACTTGGTTAGGTGTGCAGTTACGTTTATTGAAAAACGTTGCCAGAGGAAGACTCGGTTAATATTAAGGAGAGCAGGGTATGTTAAAAACAATTTTTGATATCGCTTCCAGTGCAATGAGCGTGAATCGTTTACGCATTAATACCATTGCCAGCAATATTGCCAATGCGCAAACCACAAGAACGGCAGAAGGGGGCCCTTATAAGCGCCGAGATGTGGTGGTTCAAGCTAAAGACATTAATCCCGAAGGTTTCGCCTCTGCTCTTGATCAAGCTACGCTAAAAGACGTTGCTGTCACCGGAGTTGTTACCGATGAAAAGCCTCCTCTGCAAGTTTATGATCCCGGACATCCCGATGCCGATCCCAAAACAGGAATGGTAGCAATGCCCAACGTCAATCCTGTTACGGAAATGGTAAACATGCTTACAGCTTCAGCTGCTTATAAGGCCGCTGCGGAAATTATGGCAGCAACAAAAGATATGGCCGGAGTTATCAAAAATTTAGCTAATCGTTTATAGGAGAATTACTCATGGAAATAAAAGGCCTATCAATGTTTGATCAATTAAAAATGATTAAAGGCGTAGATGGTATTCTTCCTAAAAAGTCCGAAATTACTCCCAATGAAAAAAGTGGGGATGTCGGCGGCAAAAAAGTTTCTTTTGCCGAGTTTCTTGCCAATCAAATGGAAGAAGTCAATAAAAGCGGTTTAGATGCGGAGAAAGCAATTCAACGTTCCGTCAGTGGCCAGGAAACAAACCCTCATGAAACACTGATTGCTGTTCAAAAAGCAGATATTTCTCTGTCTTTAATGATGTCCATTAAGGAAAGAATTGAACGTGCTTATCAAGATATAATAAAAACACCATTGTAATTTATAAAACTTCATTAAGGTTTTTCTAAAGGTTTTCTATGAAATTTGATATTACCAAAATAATTGAAAATATAATTAATTTCTATACAAAATTATCTTTATCCCAAAAGATAGCACTTCCTTTGTTTATTTTCGGCTCAATGGGGGTAATTATTTTTGTCTCCAATTGGGCAAGCCGACCTGAATATGGTGTTTTGTTTTCTAGTTTAGAAGAAAATGATGCCGCTGGAGTTGTCGAATACCTAAAAGATCATAAAATCAAATATTTACTAAGCAATGATAGTGGAACAATTTCGATTACTCCCAAAGAATCAGTGCATGATATTCGTTTAGAACTGAGTTCTTCCGGTCTACCTCGAGGGGGAAGTAAAGGTTTTGAATTATTTGATAGCACCAGCTTAACTACTTCTGCAGTAATGGAAAAGATTAATGAATTAAGAGCAAAGCAAGGAGAATTAGAAAGAACAATTCAAGCAATTGATGCTATAAAAAATGCTAGAGTGCATATTACTCTTCCGGAAAGATCTTCCTTTGTTAAAAAAGATGTAGTGCCAACGGCCTCTGTTTTATTGAGACTAAAAGCAGGAGCGGAAATTACACCTGCTCAGGTTAATGCCATTACCCACTTAGTAGCCGGCAGTATTGAACGTTTGTTGCCGGAAAATGTGACAATAATGGATTCTAAAGGAGCATTACTTAGCAATAAAAATGGCGAAGGGGATTTATCAGGGGATGATGTAGCAAGACTTGATTATCAAAGAAAAATTGAAGCTTCCTATGCTAAAAGAATTGAATCAATGATTTCAGAAATTTTAGGGACAGGCAAAGTTGTTGCTCGTGTAACGGCGGATGTTGATTACAATAAGTTTGAAAAAGAAGAAGAGCTTTATGATCCTGCTGGTTCTGTTGCCAGAAGTGAAAAAGTAATTGAAGACAATGTTTCAGGAAAAGGCTCTGAAGGCGGAGTTGCCGGGATCTCTTCCAACTTAACCAACGATCCTAATTTACTTAAAAGCAAAGAATCAAGCGGTGGTGGAGGTTTGCATCGCGAAACAGTGAAGAATTTTGAAATTTCCAGAGCTGTAAGCAGAACAGCTTCTGCGGCAGGGAAAATCCAACGCTTGTCAGTTGCAGTACTTGTCGATGGCCAATATGTAAAAGCTCCTAGTGCTGAAAAAGACGAAAAGGGAGTTACCACAGAACAAATGCTTTATCGCCCATTATCTTCAGAAATGATTCGAAAAATTGATAATTTGGTTAAACAAAGCGTCGGTTATGATTCCACAAGAGGAGATATTGTTACAGTAGAAAATATTCAATTTTTAAATGATGATTCATTGGAGCAACAATTTGCCGCTAATGCTCCCACAGCTGTGGATAAGTATTTACCTTATACACTCCCCTTAATTTTCGTTTTATTTTTCTTCCTCTTTGCAGTACGACCTTTAATTAAATTTATTATTACTCCAGGGGAATCAGAAGTGGATTTAACAAGATTATTACCAGAAGGCATTGATGAATTAGAAGCGGAAATTGAAGCAGAAAGAGACAAATCAACAGGTGTTGTTCCGGATGTTAAGTTGGGAATTAACTTAGAAGAATTAGAAAACTTAATTGCAACTAACTCTAGTATTGTTAAGCAAAACCCGCAACAAGCAGCCTTGTTGATTAGATATTGGCTCAATGAAGGAAGACTATAATTATGGCAGATGAAAAAACAGAATTAAGCTTAACAAACAAAGCAGCTGTTATTTTAATGAGCTTAGGCACGGAACAGGCAGCTGAGGTGATCAAGTATTTAAGTGAAGATGAAATAAAAAAACTTAGCCGCGCTTTTATGGCAGTGCAAGAGTTAGATCGAGACATTCAACGGGATATCTCAATGGAATTTAATAAAATGTTGCAAGCCGCGGAAAAAATGGTGGTTGATGGAAGAGATTTTGCAAAAGAAGTAATTAGCTCGGCCTTCGGAGAAGAAGCTGGTGAATCATTTGTCGAAGCATTATCCGGTGGAAGAAAAGAGTCTTTGGCTTCATTGATTTCTGATATGCCTCCCAATATTGCCGACAATTTTCTGCAATCTGAGCATCCGCAAACAATCGCGTTTCTTCTCTCTAAAATGCCCGCAGACAAAGCAGCAAGTATGCTCTCTAAAATGTCTGAAGAAATGCAAACAGAAGCTTTAATCAGAATCTCTAAACTGGAACAAGTAAAAAGAGACGTTGTTGATGATGTTTGTGATGTATTAAGAAACCAACTTCGCGGAGTTAGCATGGGCGGCGAAGAAGATTTAGGTGGGCCAAAAGCTTGTGCCCAAATTCTTAATTTCATCAATAAAAATATTGAAGAAAGAATACTTACTGAAGTGGAAGAAACTTATCCAGAACTTGCTGAAGAAATCAGAAACCTGATGTTTACATTTGAAGATGTTCTTAAGATTGACGATCGTAGTATTCAAACAATACTTAAAGATGTTCCTCGAGAACAACTTGTGCTTGCACTTAAAACAGCCAGTACGGAACTTCGAGATCTTCTATTTAAAAACATGTCTCAGCGTGCTGCGGATATGCTTAAAGATGATTTAGATAGTCTCGGGCCAACCAAGCTTAAAGATGTAGAAAAAGCTCAACAAGGAATTGTCGATGTTATTCGCCGTCTAGAAGCAGAAGGTAAAATTCAACTAGCAGGTGCAGGCGGAGAAGATGCGTTAGTATAATTCTTTTCATAAGTTATGCGATATTGCTGTATCGCATAACTTATAGAAAAGATTATATCATCCGTAGCTTTAGCGAAGGATGATCGTAGTAAAAGATGTTGGTAAAAAGTTTTTAATTTATAGGTTTTAATGGCGGCGACAGAACAGAAAATGAAAGCTTTTACCTTTGCAAAATGGGAAAGTATTAATGAAAGTCTATCTCGAGGCTTTCTGCGTATTCAACCGGAATTAATCGATTCTCAACTTGAAAAAGTTTCAGGTTTTTCTCTGATCAAACCAGAAGTCTTAGCGGATAAAGATTCACAAACTATTTCTGAGCACACAGAAAAAGTTCCGGAAGTTAAAACACTTTCTTTAGAAGAAAACATAGAATTAAGGATTATTCAAGCGCAAGAAGAAGCTTCACGCGCTGCAAGAACTGAATTAGAGAAAGAATATCAGACACGGATAGAAGAGATTAAGGCAAAACATCAAGAGTTTATAACTTCTCAGATTAATGCCTGGAAAGAACTTGAAATCAAGCATGAAACCAAATGTTTGGAACTGGCGCTTGCTGTGGCCAAAAAGATTCTTTCAGTAACTGTCGAAATCAAACCCGACTATATCCAAGAAGTCATTAAAGAAGCTTTAGCACAGTTATCAGGAACTACTCCCTTAAAAGTAAAAGTTTCACATCAGGATTATGAATTTATTGAAGTTGTAGGTTTGCCCAGAGAATTATCTGCTGCCGAATTGAATTTAGTTTACGAGTTGGATGATACGATCAGTTCAGGTTGTGTGATTGAAACTAATTACGGAGAAGTAGATTTTGTTTTGGAAAATATGTTTGAAAGAATTAAAAAAAGTATTATTGAGGCTTTAAAATAATGGGACTACTAGAACAAGCCACAGACCTCTTAGAACAAATTAACCCGATTGAATCAACAGGGATAGTCACAGATATTACCGGTTTGGTGATTGAGGCCAGTGGTCCAGCTGTGGGACTGGGAACTACCTGTCAAATTCAGCAAGCAGAACAAAAAATTAATGCCCAAGTTGTAGGATTTAAAAAAGACAGAGTTTTGCTAATGCCTTATGGTAGTGTAAATGGCTTAGCGCCTGGAGCGATGATTAAAGCAACAGGAAGAACGGATTATATTCCTGCAGGATATGAATATTTGGGCAGAGTGATTTCTCCTTTAGGAGAACCGCTGGATAATAAACCACTTCCTATTGCAAAAAATCTTGTTCCTTTATTTAGAGAATCACCTTCTCCTTTAAGTAGAAAAAGAATTACTGAACCCTTTGATGTTGGTGTTAAAGTGGTAAATAGTTTGCTGCGAGTGGGAAGGGGACAACGGATGGCAATCATGGCCGGCTCGGGAGTAGGAAAATCAACCTTTTTAGGGATGATTGCTAAACATGCCAAAGAAACAATTAACGTTATTGCCTTAGTCGGTGAGCGAGGAAGAGAAGTTCGAGAATTTATTGAAAAAGATTTGGGAGAAGAAGGTTTAAAAAGAAGCGTTGTTGTTGTTGCTACCAGTGACAGTAGCGCTTTAATGAGAATTAGAGCGGCTTTTTATGCAACAGCTATTGCAGAATATTTTAGAGATCAGGGAGAAAATGTTTCTTTAATGGTCGATTCTATTACCCGCTTGTGCATGTCTCAGAGAGAAGTGGGGTTGGCAGTGGGAGAGCCGCCTAGTACCTCTGGCTACACTCCTTCAGTCTTTGCAATGTTACCAAAGTTATTGGAACGCTCCGGAAATTGTGGTGGTACTGGAAGTATCACTGCATTCTATACTGTCTTAGTTGAAGGCGACGATATGAACGAGCCAATTGCCGATGCCGTCAGAGGAATTTTAGATGGACATATTATTTTGAGTAGAAAACTTGCCGGAAAAGGGCATTATCCGGCCGTTGATGTATTGCAAAGCGTTTCACGGTTAATTGATGAAGTTTCCAGCAAAGAAGAACTGGAATTATCTCGTTTGGCCAGAAGAGTTCTGGCCGATTATGCTGAAGTTGAAGACTTAATTACGATTGGCGCTTACCGCGAAGGACAAAATGCAAAAATAGACTTTGCCGTCAAGCAAATTGAAGGAGTAAGAGGATTTTTGGTTCAATATCCAGAAGAAAAATTTTTGATTGAAGATTGCGATGTTTTATTAAAACAGGCTTTAAACTGATTTATGAAAAAATTTAAGTTTAGGTTAGAAAAAGTTCTGGGCTATAAGAATGTCCTTAAAAAGGAAAGCGAACTTGAGCTTGTCCGTAAAAATTCCGATCTTGCCAATGCCCATGAAAAGTTAGAAAATATCATAGCAGAGCAAGATGCTACAAAAGATTTTCCCAATAAAGTTTTACCGATGACAGAATTAATATTAAACAAAGATTATCATCAAGCCCTACAAGAAGCACTGGAAAGACAAAGATTAATCGTTATTGAAGTTGCCAAAACTGTAGAAATTGCCAGGGATATGTATTTAGAAAGACTTAAAGAAGAAGAAGTATTAAGAAAACTAAGAGAGAAGAGAAACAATGAACATCTCATTGAAGAAAAAAAGGAAGAAAATAAACTTCTGAAAAATTATGTTGCTCAGAAATATAAGCAATTTAAATAAAGGAATATATGGTTTTTGAAGAAGATGATCTTAACGAACTTAAAAAAAAGATGAATCCGCAACAAATCAGAAAAGTTGCGCAAATAGTACAAGCTGAAGTTAAAAGGAGAGAAAACATGAAATCGCAAAATAATTCCAATCAAAACCAGCTGGCAGAAATGTATGAAGAGATTGATGAAAAAATGAGACAAAACCGTTTACAAAAGGAAGATGGTCGATCAAGAAAAACAAACTACCGTCGATCCTTATTCTCTGGGAAATTAAATTTGTCAAAATTAATTTTACCAAAATTTAATTTAAATCAAAGCACTAAAAATATTGCCTTATTGGCAGCTGTGATAATATTTGCTTCTCTAAAGATATTCAGCATTTCCGGTTCTGAAAGTATGGTTTCAAATAAAGCTGCTGAAGTTGAGGCAAAACAAAACGTTATGCCAGTTACTTTGACAGAAAATAAATCAGAGCTATCAATTCCTCCCCTAAAAACCAGAGCTGAACATGCAAGAGCAAGATTAGATAACCAGAGTTCTACTAATCCCGGTGAACAACAATTATTGATGGAACTTGATGCTCGGAGAACGGAATTAGAAAAGAAAGCTCAAAATTTGGAAGAGAAAGAAATTGAAATTAAAAACCAATCGCAAGCATTAGCTGAAAAATTGGCTGAATTAAAAACCCTAACCAGCAAGATTCAGCAAGTGCGAATTGAAAAAGATAATCAGTACGAAGCAAGACTGGAGCAACTATCGCAAGTATATGGATCCATTGCACCGAATGAAGCAGCACCGATGTTGGGTAAACTTGATGATGAAACAGCCTTGGCACTATTAAAAAGAATGCCCAGTAAGAGAATGGGCCAAATTCTAAGTCAGATGGATCCTCAAAGAGCTGTTGACTTGACAAAGTCACTTACTGCCAAGGACAAACTCGATGATCTTCCAGCAAAATAATCTGCTTTATGAAAAATGTTAATTTTTGCCTAGTCGGTGAAATTTAGGCAAAATTTTCAAGCTAATAAATATCAGTCCTTTTTTAAGCTGCTAATTTTATTATAAATATTTCTTCTCTACAGATTTAGAGGGTTGGATCAACCCTTGCATCAATGTTTATGTTTTAATTTTAAAGTGTGGTGGATAGGGGTGGAGAGATATTATTGTGAAAATTAGCTCAATAGATACAATTGTAAATAAAGTGATAGCAGACAAACAAAATGCTAATAGCTCAGAAAGCTTCTCCTCAGAACTTGGTGAGGAATTTGCACAGCTTATTGAGCAATTTTTTAGTGGCAGTAATGTCAATGATAACTTGGAAATGCTAGATCAGATTGAAAAAACTACTATTATTCAAGGTCTGGAAAAAGAAAAAGTAAAAACTGAAAAGAAAGTTGAAACCTCTGCTACAGCTCCAGAAAAAAATACCGACGATGAAGAAACAAAGCTAGAAGTTGACGAGGACCAAGATCGTGATGATTCTAGCAATGAAGAAAAGTCTATTAAATCAGTTGATGATTCTGAAAAAAAGGATATTCAAGTGGTAAGTCTTGCTTCTAATATTAAGAATGAAGAATTAAAAGTTGAAGATGCCGGTTTAGAAGAAATGAAAGTTACAGAAGAACAAATCGGAAATTCTCAGCAAAAACAAAGTAAAGATCATCAGGATTCTTCCGATCAAGAAGTTGAAATTAATCAAAACAACTATTTGCAAAACAATAAGTTGCAAGCCTCTGCAAAAACTCAAAAAAACAACACTGCCAGCAATGAACAAGCTCTAGTTACTCCAAATAATACTGTCGTCGAGCAAGGATTAAAAGACGCAGCGGTAAAAAATATTAAAAAAACTTCAACACAAGAAGATCGAGAAGTACAAGAAAACAATATGTCAGAGTCTCATGATCAAAATAACGAAGAAAGTTTTAAAGCATCTTTAATAAAACAAAATTCTTTAGCAGCAGTGTCTACTAAAAATTCTGCTCAGGATCTTAGCTCTCAACTTGTCAGAGCAGCTAATTTGTCAGAATTAGCCGGCCAAAAAAACGCGATTAAAACTAATAGTTCTCAAGGCAATTTAGATTTAGCCGGAGTTCATAGTAACGAAGGAATTGATAAGAGCACCTTGGCAAAAGTTAAGCAGACAGCAAGTAGCATTCTTGCCAAATATTCTGAAAAGACCTTAGAAAAAGTTAAAGAACTTTTAGCTAAGGCAGCGCAGAATAGAGATGGCAACAGTTTGACTTTAAAACTAAATCCCAAGGAATTGGGAGAGATTACTGTAAAAGTAACTCATCGAGATAATAATATCTATGCGCGGATTACTCCAGATTCTTCCGAGGTAGAATCAATGCTTCGTCACAAAGCAGCCGAACTGACTCAAGTTTTGATTCAAGCAGGAATTAAATCAGAACAATTGCATATCAGTATTGGTCAGGAAAGAACTGAAGCGGAAAGCTTTAAATTTGCTGATTTTTTAAATGGACATCAAAATTCAAGACAAAATGAATCATTTTCTGATAAATCTAAACAAGAGGCAACAGAAAATCCGTTAATTAAAAATGCCTTTAACAATCAGGCAAAAAACAGTAATATTGATTTAGGTTGGATTGCATAATTTTATTTTTAAAGTGAGTTGATATGGCAGATAACAAAATAGGAATAACTGGCTCCAGCAGTGGTCAGCAAATTACTCCTACAATAAAAAATGAAAGTGTTCCTGATACTAAATTTAAGGATAGTTCAACTTCTTCTGCCACTGGTCAAATTGGAGAGCAAGATTTTTTAAAACTTTTGGTAACTCAATTGAAATTTCAAGATCCGCTTAATCCTACTGATAACCAACAATTTGCCGTTGATTTATCGCAGTTTGCTCAGGTTGAACAATTAGTAGCCCTGAATAAAAAAGTTGATGGTGCAGGACTTGGTGGCGGAACTTCCGGTTCTGTAGGAACCATGGCTTCTTTCTTAGGAACTGAAGTAGTGCTCAAAGGAGAGGGAATTGATTTATCTAATGGCACGGGGCCAAATGTTACTGTAGATATTCCAGAGGGTGCACAAAGTGCAAGGATTGACTTAATTGACAGCGATGGAAAAGTCGCTGGCTCAATAAATCTGGATCAACCGGATGGCGGCAAACAACAATTTGCCTTAAAGAATCTGCCGGTTAAAGATGGGAAATATGATGTTCGAGTAGTAGCAGTTGATGGAAATGGAAGTTTTAGAGAATTAACTTCTAAAATCACAGGGACAGTTGAAGGGTTTGTGCTTGAGCCGGAAGCCAAACTTTTAGTTGGTGGTCGGCAAGTAGCCTTAGATCAGGTGGTTGAAGTATATAAACCTGCTGTCTAAGGGTAAAAAACTTCTTATTTCTTTTTGAAATAAGATCGGTTTATTAATATTGATTGAGGAGGGTCTCCTGTGCCTAGTATTATAGATGGATTATTCGCTGGTCGTTCTGGTATTTCTTCTCATGGTAGTGCCATTTCGGTATTATCTGATAATATTGCAAATTCTAATACCACTGGATTCAAGCAATCACGAGCAGATTTTGCAGATATTCTTTCTGGAAGTCTCTTCGGCGGGGGTGGTAACATTTCCGGAAGTGGTAGTAGAATTGTAGGTGTTACTCCTATTTTAAACCAAGGAAGTTTTGAATTCACAGGGCGTGGTTTAGATACCGGCGTTGATGGCAGAGGATATTTTATTCTTGAAGATGAGACTGCCAGTGGTCAACGATTTTATTCTCGAGCAGGGAATTTTAAATTAGATATTGAAGGTAATTTGTTAAATCAAAATGGTTTCCGAGTGATGGGATTTCCTGCTACGGGTGCCGGTGGTCTGACTGCATTAAACGTAAATCAACGAACACAGAATTCTATTAAAACCACGCTTGTGACAATTGGTGGTAATTTAGATGCCAGCGAAGATACTGATGCCGAACCAGCAGCCGGTAGTTCTTATGCACAGTTAAATGCTGCAGCAAAGTTTTCTACATCTGTAAATATCTTTGACTCACTTGGTGCCCAACATTCTGTTACAACTTATTTCTTCCATACCGGCAATAATGCCTGGACTGCTAGTGCCTATGTCGATGGAGAAGAAGTTACCGGAGGAACTGCCGGCACACCTTCTAAGCTTGGTGATGTGGATTTAGCATTTGGTTCTGACGGTCAGCTTACAGATCCAACAATAAACACAATTACAGCAACACCTCCATGGAATAATGGTTCCGATCCAGCTGTTGATATTGAATTTGTTTTTGATCCGATCACACAATTTGCCGCAGCATCCGCTATTGATAATATTTCTCAAGATGGAACGGGAAGTGGTAGTGTGGTTGGTTTTAACGTTGAAAAAGATGGTTCACTATTTGCGCAGTTAGATAACGGACAGTCTGCAAGTATTGGAATAATCGGTTTAGCAAATTTTGCCAACGCCGAAGGCTTAAGACGTTCCGGAAATTCTTTATTTCAAGAAACTATTGTCAGTGGTTCACCCGTAGTTGGTCAACCAGATACCGGAACATTCGGTTCAATCGAAGCAGGTGCCTTAGAGTTATCAAATTCAGACGTTGCAGCTGATTTTATTAAATTGATTTCGCTACAACGAGGTTTCCAAGGTAGTTCCAGAGTGATTCAATCGATCAATCAGCTCTTAAGTGATTTGGTTAATATTATTGGATAATAAATTGTAGGCGCACCCTTTATGGGTGCCCGGCTGACCATTATATTTTGGAATTCCGGGCACCCATAAAGAGTGCCCCTACAATTAACTAGGCTTACCAATCAAACCAGTAGATAATCCAATAAAGAAACGATTACCTTCATAGTCTTGGGTATTGTTGAGTAGTTGTTGAGTAAGATTTTGGTTATCAGCATCTTGATTTACATAATTCCAACCAGCAGATAAAGCAATTGATTCTGTCAGGCTATATTGAATTGCTGTTGTTAAATCAAAACGTTCTGTGGGATCTTTTAAAGAGTCTCCAACATTATACTGCAAGAACCTTCCGCCAAGATTCAATTTTACTCGATCACCAATTGATTTTGTGGCATCAAGTCCGATAGTTCGAGTTAAAAGTCTGTCCCCATCAATATCTGTTCTTCTCGATTGATCAATTGCTAAACGAAATAAGGCCGAAGGATCGGGCACATATTCCAGTTCTCCCCCAAAAATAAATGCTAAGTCACCTTGATCCACTCCTAAAGGAACATCCATAATAGTTCCATCGTCTTGTAAAACAGGACCGGAGGTATCTTGCGGTTTGTTTTTAAAGCGGGAATAATTAATACCAACATTTGTCTTAAAAGTTACTTGTTTACTTAGTATGTATTTTGTTTTGATTCCTGTTTGTGTTTCATTGCGATCTAAATCATCTTCATCTTGTTCCACAACACTGCCTGATTCAACTTTGGTGTAACTATAATTTTTTAAACCACCGTAAATTCCTGCTTCAAAATTTTCAAATACCAGATGAGTAATTGAAGCATCAAGGGAATTAAGAAAATAATCAGCACCTCTTGGTTTAATTCTATTTTCAAAAATACCTAAATCTTCATCAGCATTATTATTAAAGGTAAAATCTTCAAGAAATTTATTATAATTAAATGAATAGCTGGCATCCAAATCTGTTGCTTGAGCAAGCTTTACATCTTTTACACCCATAATTAAACTCAAAGTATAAGTTTCTGATTGCCGAGCACTGGTTCCATCAGCAACTCCAATACCATCGGACTGAGATTTTATGGAATTTAAAAAGCTAATATAAAATGGTTCTGGAATTAATGTTTTTTCTGAATCCATGCTTAAAACACCATCCAAAATTAAACGACTTTCGTCAGTTTGATCAGCAAAAATCAAAGCACCAATTTTTCCATCAGCTGCAGTCTTAATGTAAGGACTTAAAGGAATATTTCCTGATGCACCCAAATAAACATTGGTGATCAAATCATCTTGCGGATCCCCGTCTATTTGTTCTGGTAAAATAAAATCATCTGGCAAATTAGAAACATCTACTTTTTTATCATCTTCCAGATAAATATTATCATCGTAAATTTCTTGCACACCCAAGCTAAGCACTGTTTGAGCATTGGCTAGAGAAATATTTAAAAAATTAATTAATGCTAGAGTAATAATATATCTTTTCATAGCTACCTTCTATTAATCAGAATTCCTAATAAAAATAAGGGATAACGGCTCATTTTTGTTTAAACTATAAGAAATATTACTATCTTTAGAAAATTTTGCGCAATGCCGATTATTAATCTAAGCAGAAAAAAACTCAAGAATATTGAGCTAACTATATTTTAAAAGCCTTAAATTACAGGAGAGCTCAGTGAGATCAGAGCCGGTTAATTCAAAAAAAGCAGCTTATATTAAAAAAAGGTTAGAAAAATCTAAGATAGACCCTGCTTTGCAAAATGCTGCAATTAGAACAGCGTTTGTAGCCAGGTTTATTATTCTGAGAGAAGGAAGAAGGTCTCGGGCCCATAGAATTATTGAACAAATGTCTTGGCAAGAAAACTCGACTGCAGAAGTATTATATAAAATGTTTCGCCAAGCTTTTGTGGAAAATGGCGATAAACTTTTATCTGTAGATAGAGACCTAAGAAGATCTCTTGATCATGCTTATTCCTCTGTGGGACACTTTGTAGATCAATATCTGGGTCGTTCCGGCTTAAGTTTTCAAGAAGCATTAATCGATTATGAGAGAAGCAACGTGTTGCTTTTTGGTGAAGAGGATCTTCCTCGAAGTGGTGGATGGAGACTTCCTAGTGATATTAAACGAGAACAATAAAGATCAGTAAATATGAGCGAAAGAAGACAACAAGCAGTAGCATTGCAATATGCACTCGAAGACAGAGCTCCGCATGTTGTAGCCAGTGGAATTGGAGCGATTGCCCAAAGGATCCTGAAAATTGCCCAAGAAAATAATATTCCCATAAAAAAGGATGATGATTTAGTTAAAATCCTTTCTCAATTAAAAATTGGTTTTGAAATTCCAGAGGAAACTTATCAAGCAGTGGCTGAAATACTTGCTTTTTTATATCGTACAGATTCTTTATGGAAGAAAAGAACTGAAGCTTTAGGTAAAAGTTGTAGTGAATAATAATATTTTTGAAAGTATTCAAATGTGTTTATATACTTAACACTTGAAAACTCAGCAGTTTAAAAGTATAACTATGAAAAACAATCATTATATTAAAGGGTAAATATTATGTCAGCAGTGGCCAATTTGAAAGTTAAAGATAATCAAGATTACAAAGTAGCAGATATTGGTCTTGCTGAAGCAGGAAGAAAAGCTATTGGACTTGCGGAGAAAGAAATGCCCGGACTAATGGCCTTGAGAGAAGAATTCGGAACAAGTAAACCTCTTAAAGGTGCGAGAATTACTGGCTGTTTACATATGACAGTTGAAACCGCCGTCTTAATCGAAACTCTTATTCATTTGGGAGCGGAAGTTCGCTGGTCAAGTTGTAATATTTTTTCAACTCAAGATCACGCAGCAGCAGCAATAGCTGCAGCAGGAATTCCAGTATTTGCTTGGAAAGGTGAAACAGAAGAAGAATATTGGTGGTGTGTTGAACAAACAGTTACTGGTTTTAGCGGTGGAAAAAGTTTAAATATGATTTTAGATGACGGTGGTGATTTAACAGTTTTAGTTCACCAAAAATTTCCTGAATTACTAAAAGAAGTAGAAGGTGTTTCAGAAGAAACAACAACTGGAGTGCATAGACTCTACCAAATGCATGCTAAGGGCGAATTAAAATGTCCTGCATTTAACGTCAATGACTCAGTAACAAAATCTAAGTTTGATAATCTTTATGGTTGCCGTGAATCTTTAGGAGATGGAATCAAAAGGGCAACTGATGTGATGATTGCGGGAAAAGTTGTTGTTGTTGCTGGTTTTGGAGATGTGGGCAAAGGATGTGCTGAAGCGATGAAAGGCTTGGGAGCAAGAGTGATCATTACTGAAATTGACCCAATTATTGCACTACAAGCGGCAATGGAAGGCTTTCAAGTTCTGACAATGGAAGAAGCAGCTCCACTGGCAGACATTATCGTTACTGCAACTGGTTGCTGTGGGGTAGTGACAGGAAAGCATTTTGAACTAATGAAGGACCATTCAATTCTTTGTAATATCGGACACTTTGATTCTGAAATAGATATGCATTGGCTCACTTCCAATAAATCTGTAAAAGTAACAAATATCAAAGCGCAAGTTGATAAATTTACTCTTCCCAATGGAAAGAATTTAATTATTTTAGCCAGTGGCCGTTTGGTCAATCTTGGTTGCGCTACAGGGCATCCCAGTTTTGTAATGTCTTGCTCATTTACCAATCAGGTCTTGGCCCAAATCGCTCTTTGGACTGAAAAAGGTAAATATCCTGTGGGTGTGCATGTTCTTCCAAAAGAGCTTGATGAAAAAGTAGCCCGACTTCATTTAGGAAAACTTGGAGTGAAACTCACAACCTTGACTAAAGAACAAGCTGAGTATCTGGGAGTTTCTGTCAATGGTCCATATAAGCCGGATCATTACAGATATTAAACAATCATCTAGGGGCAGGTCTTGTGACTGCCTGTTTTGCCATTATCTTTGGTAATTCCGGGCAGGTATCCTTCGGTAAGCTCAGGACAAGAAAAACCTGGCACTACGTAAGATCTGACCAACATCAAATAAGAAACTTTTTCTAATTCTATGCGAAAAGACTAAGCAGAACTTTCTAAACGGAGAGATATGCTTAGTCAAAACAATTCTTTTGATTCCATCAAACTAGTTTTTCTTGCTTTAGTTCTATCGGAATTTCCTAATATCGGAAAAATTAGAAAATTATTCTTTGAACTTAAGACCTCCGGTTCAGACGAAGAAATTTTTAAGATCCTAGGCACAAAAATCAAGCTTCACTTTTGGAAACAAGCTGAAATTGAATTAAATTTAGCGAGGCAGAAGGGAATTGAAGTTTTTTGCATCGCCGAAGCCGATTACCCAGAAAAATTAAGACACATTCCCGATCCTCCTCTAGTAATTTTTGTTCAAGGGAATTTAAATGTTAAAAACTCTGTTGCTATTGTCGGTTCCAGAAAATGCAGTCAATATGGTCTCAATGTAGCAAGAAACACTGCAAAGGAATTATGCAGTTCAGGAATTTCCGTAGTAAGTGGACTTGCTTTTGGAATTGATTGTGCTGCTCATTCTGGAACATTAGAGACAAAACATTATCCAGGAGTTGCCGTATTAGGAAGTGGTCTTTTGCATGTTGCGCCAAAATCCAATTTGGAAATAGCCGAACGTTTACTGGAAGCGGGTGGGGCTTTAGTTTCTGAATATCCATTGAACACAAATGCCCAGAGTTATTTTTTCCCGGAAAGAAATAGAATTGTTAGCGGCTTAAGTGATCTCGTTTTAATTGTCGAAGCAGCAGAAAAAAGTGGTTCTTTAATTACTGCGCGGCTGGCCTTGGAGCAGGGAAGGGAGGTCTTTGCGGTTCCTGGTCAAATAACTTCTAGCTTTAGTTTGGGTACTAATAATTTAATTCGAGAAGGAGCTAAAATTTTTTCTCATACTAAAGATCTTCTAGAATTTTTTCCGGAGATTAAGCAAAATAAAGTTTATAACAACAAAAATATATTAAAAAATTTGTCTGCCGAGCAAAAGCAAGTTTACGAGCTTATTTCTGCAGAAATTGAAATTTCTAAGGAAGATCTGGCCTACAAAATAAATTTTTCCACAAAACTTTTAACTCAAATTATCTCTCAACTGGAACTAAGTGGCTTAATTAACTTAAATTATAACGCATGCCTAGAAATAAACCAAAAGTTGACAGATCCTGATTTTTAAGCAATTTAGTGGTGCTGTTTTTAGAGTATGGTGGACGTAGCTCAGTTGGTAGAGCGCCGGATTGTGGTTCCGGTGGTCGTGGGTTCAAATCCCATCGTTCACCCCACCCGCCTCCATTTAATTCGTCCGGGCCTTCGGCCGGGACGAATTAAATGGGGCGAGGTGGATCTCGACCCTTGAGCACCCAAGAATTTCAAACGAAGTATCTATACTTCTGGTGCGAAAGGGGCGGACCGTACTAGTTAATTCTTCAGTATTCTTTCAAGAAACATTTCCTTATTTTCTTCGATTATTCTTATATATGTTCTACGTCTACATTCTTAAAAGCAAATCAAAAAACGATAGTTTTTATGTCGGCTACACTTCCGATCTAAAACGTCGCTTAGCGGCACACAATCGAGGAGATTCAATCTATACTTCAAAACATAGTCCATGGAAATTAATTAACTATTTTGCCTTCATCAACCGCAAGAAAGCAGAAGAATTTGAAATCTATCTCAAAACTTCTTCGGGTCGAAAATTTCAACATCGCCATTTTGGGGAATAATTAGGGAATTATCTCTTGCTCTTTTTTGTCAAAAAGCTCTAAAAAACCTTAGCCGTACCTCAATGTAAAAAATTTCTTTTATTAATATTTGAGTATAGGGTAATCCTTCGCAAAACTCTGCTGCAACTATGGAGGCTCCTTGAAAAACGAGACCAAAGAAATTTTAAGTAAAGTTCCTGAAGTCACCTTGATTTTTTGGATAATTAAAATTGCGGCAACGACCCTAGGGGAAACCGGCGGCGATGCTGTCTCAATGTCAATGGACCTTGGTTATTTAGTTGGAACTGAGATTTTTGCTGCAATCTTCGCCCTAGCTGCTTTTACCCAAATTTCTGCCAAAAGATTTCATCCGTTTTTGTACTGGTTAACAATTGTTGCTACAACCACTGTTGGCACGACTTTGGCTGACTTCGCTGATCGTTCATTAGATATAGGTTATGCAGGCGGTTCAGCACTCTTGCTCACCTTGCTTACCGGATCGTTGCTAGTCTGGTATAAATCCCTGGGAACAGTATCAATTAATTCTGTGAGTTCAAGAAAAGCAGAAATGTTTTATTGGGTAACTATTATGTTCTCTCAAACCCTGGGAACTGCGCTTGGCGATTGGACTGCTGATACTGCAGGTATCGGTTACTTGGGAAGTGCCTTATTGTTTAGTGTACTTCTAGCTCTTGTTGTCGTTGCTTACTATCGGACAAAAATATCACATACGGTGCTGTTCTGGGCGGCTTTTGTTCTGACGCGTCCTCTTGGTGCTGTAGTGGGAGATTTTTTGGATAAACCAATCGAGGATGGTGGACTTGCGTTAAGCCGTTACTCTGCTTCGACAGAACTCTTTATGTTTATGATAGTTTGCATTTTAATTTTCCCTCAGCGAGCTGCAAAGACTGTGCATTGATCAACTATCGATGATGATTTCATTGTAGCCTACAAGCTGTGTTCTTGATACTTGCAATCTCCCACTTTTCTTAATCAGATCATACTTGCCCTCTGTTTAAAGTTTATTTCCGCAATTCTGTAGAATCTTCAACTTCATTTCTTAGCTTGCTCCGATAAGCAAAATGTGCACCAACCAAACCTCCAATCAACATCGCAAAATAAAATTGACCGCAGACTGCTTCAATTGTACCTAAACAACGAATTAAAGAAGTGTGGGCACTAATGGCACTCATTGATACTGTGGTAATGGTAGATAAACTGAACTGAAAAAAATCACCCAAAGTAAAAGGTATAGTGCTGTCTCCAGAAAAAGAAGATGGGTCTATTATCCAAATAAAATTGTAGAGAAATCCCCACCAGATTCCCAAGAGCAAATATAAAGCGAAAGATGCACACAAATGCTCTGACCCAATTAAGTTTTTAGCAATTAAAGTATATACATTCTTAAAAATAAATGTTCCGATCAAAAGTAAAAGTGAAATATCTTCAAATTGTCTAAAAAGGGAAGCCTCAGCAGGAAAGATGTTGTCCAGCCAAATCATACAAAACGCTGTACCCGCAACTATCGATCCCCAGATTGAGAAAGTTATTCCATCATAGGAAATACTAAGAAAGAGCATTAAGACAAAGAATGTTGAAATGCAATCGATCCAGGAAGAATGGGCAGTGGACTCTTCAAAAAGTCCGTGGCAAGCAAAAAGAATGAGTGCCAAAACAAGAAGAATTACAGCACGGTGTTTTTTTATAAAAATGGAATTTGCAGCTATCATGTAGGAAATTGACTTGTCACAGTGAGCCTATATTCAAAAATACTTAAGAACTCATTTTTATCAATTTTAAGAATGTTCTAATAATTTACTTCAAAGCTTTTTGTGTTATAAATAGCCTTTTAGGAATAAGCTTTGAAAAAATTACACTTTCGGAAAATTGCATTATTTATTTTAGTAGCATTTGCTCTCATTCAGCTTATTCCAGTAGATCGTTCTAATCCCGCGATTGAATCTGAAATTATAGCTCCTCCTGAAATACAAAACATCTTGCGTAAATCCTGTTATGACTGTCATTCCAACGAAACTGTATGGCCTTGGTATAGTAAAGTTGCACCAGTGTCTTGGTTACTTACTTCTGATATTGACGAGGGTCGTAATGAAGTAAATTTTTCCACTTGGGGGAATTATAATGCTAAACGACAAACTAAGATGTTGAAAGAAAGTTTGGAGGAGGTGAGTGAAAATGAAATGCCACCTTGGAGCTATTTACTAATGCATAAAAACGCCGTTCTTTCGGCAGAGGAGCGAGAACTTTTTCGTAAATGGATTATTGAAGTAACAACAAAATAAAAGATTCCTCTTAATTAATGAATAATTGCTGCAAGAGTTTGTTGTGCTGTTTCTTCACGCTGTTCTTTTAAAGGCAGTTTTTCAAAATCTCCTCGAAGAACCTTAAGTGCATATCTTTCAGTATTTATTTCATCGGCTGTTCTTACACCCAAACGCCTAAAAACAGGAAGTGGAGGACACCAACCTTGTATCACATGTTGCATAAAAAAGCTTTGAACCGCTATTGGTAAAAGAAGCCAACGACGATTAAAAGTCAGAGCCATAAAAAGGCCTAAAAGTGAAATACCTGAGGATCCGGTTTCTAAAACACGTTCAATATCCCACTCGTAATCTAATGAGAGAAAATAAATTTTATAATCATTCTGAAAATTTATAAAATAAAATACTCATTGACCAAGATCATAGTAAAAAAACATCATCTCAGCTAGATTTTAGATGTTGTGAAGATTGAGAGTTATCACTCTTGAAGAAGTTAAGTGAGTAAAAGGTGAAAACTGATTACTTTCTTGACTGAACAACAAAAGCCCCGGTTGTAGTTCTTAACCGGGGTGTTTTATTTTGTGACAACTTCTTTAAATCTTAGTTATATATTAAGTTTACAAATCTAAAGTCTCTTATTACGTGATTGCAATCATATCAAAAAAAGTAAATACTCTGTATTCTAGATTCATGTCGTAATTTCTTAATCAGGAGCAATAAACTCTTGTTAGAAAGTTCAGTGAGTGAAGCAAAGATAAAACTTTAATGATCTCATGTGAATGTAAACGGCGGAACCCCTGGTGATCAACAAGATTGCCCGGGGTTTTTCACTTGCAGAAAACTCTATTTTTAAAAAATTATTTTTTATAAGCACCCCTGCTGTATAAGGGCGCATAGGTCTTCGTCATTGGTTTTTTCTTTTCCTCTGATTTGCCACCACATTTATGTCTTTTATTGCTTACTTGATGTTATACTCGGCAGAAAAAGAGAGGATATCAATTATGTTATATGAATTTTTAATAGCAGAACGAGAGAGTATTCTTGCTCTCTGTGCAAAAAAAAACTTGCGTCTTGCAGATTCTAGAATTTCCAGTGAAGAAATGGAAAAGGGTTTGCCTATATTTTACAATGAACTTATTGAGGTGTTACGCACAGACGCAAACGAATCTCGGGAAATAAGTAGTAAATTAAATGCTGATGTTCACATAGTATCAGCAATAAGAAGGGGTAAGGAATCTTTGAAGCTTGGCTATAGTATCTCTCAGGTTGTGCATGGCTATGGTGCTCTTTGTCAGGCAATTACGCAATACTTAGAAGAAAAAAGTAGCATACTACCATCTGCCCGGGAATTTAACAGATTAAATTTGTGTCTTGATATCGCTATTGCTGAAGCAGTGACTGAGTTTGATCGAGTGCAGCGAGAAAATGTAGAACGTGAAGAAGTGCAGCGTCTTGGAGTTTTAGCACATGAGTTAAGAAATGCATTGTTTCACGCTACGATAGCTTACCAAATGATTAAGACAGGAAAAGTGGGAGCTAGTGGAAACACAGCTCAAATTTTGGAAGATGCTCATCTGCGAATGAAGAATATTATTGATCGCTCTCTTGCCGAGGTGCGACTGAGAAACGAGCCGACCGTGACACATCAAAAATATCGAGTTATAGAACTGATCAGCGAAGTAGAGGTTACAGCATCTTTTGAAGCTAGTGCAAAGTCTGTTCACTTGTGTATAGAGACAGAACCTGGATTGGAGATCTTTACTGATCGTCACTTAATAATATCTGCTCTATCGAATTTAGTTCAAAATGCAATTAAATTCACTACGCCTGGTGGAATTGTTTGGATCCGTAGCAAAGCAGCAGGAGATCGTGTTTTGATCGAAATTGAAGACCAATGTGGCGGACTTCCTACAGGTAAGGCAGAAGAATTATTTCAACCATTTTCAGTGAAAGGAGCAAATAGATCCGGATTAGGTCTGGGGCTTACGATCGCACAACGTGCCATTTTGCTAAACAATGGGACGCTCTCAGTTCGAGACCTCCCAAATCATGGATGTGTATTCTCAATTGATTTACCTTTATCCAGCAGTTTTTCAGAAAAACAATAAGCATTACAAATAATATTTTTAGGAAAATCCATTTAAAACAAAGTTGGTGTTTCGCCATAGGTGTAGCCAAGATAAAGAAAAATGCCAGCAATGAAAGTGTGAAGCCAAATATCATTAAAATTATTAGCTAGTATTCCTAGTATGTAGTTATCTCCGACGATTAAACCCATTAAAGCGATAACGCCATAAAAAATTCCAAAAAATTTAAAATATTTTCGGCAAGCATTTTCTCCGATCCTCACACAGACCAATGCCCCCAACCCACTAAGAAGGAAGATAAAATTATTTGCAGAATTTATATGGAAGAGTCCAAATAAATAACCCTCAGCTGTAACTCTTGGAAAAAACCCGAGAATTCCAACAACTATAAATCCTAGTCCAAAACTAGTCGAAATTTTACTTAAATTCATTTTTAAAAATTTTTGCGTATTCATTAGTATTTTTTTTATAAATTCAATATGATCTCCGTCAGATCTGAGGGATTTATAGGTATAACTGATTAAAAAAATAAGAAAATATTCTCTATTTCCATTTTTTTCTTAAATTTAGTATAGCCTACTCTCGCTAAATTACTGTTTTTGAGAGGAAATTTTAATTCAGAAAGAGTTTTTTATGCGGGAATGGTGAAATTGGCAGACACGCTAGACTTAGGATCTAGTGCCTTTGGCATGGGGGTTCGAGTCCCTCTTCCCGCATTTCATTTGCTTTTAGCAAATGAAATGACTTGAGCGAACGTAGTGAGTCGAAAGGCAAATCCGAGAATATTAAAACATTAAGTAAATAAAAAGTAGGTATGGATTTAATTATAGAAGTAGAAAGCACAGGCGAAATTGAACGAAATGTTAAAATCGAAGTTCCTCGTTCTGAATATAAAAAAGAATTTGATAAAGCATTACAAAGAGCAACGAATGTGGTTCAAGTAAAAGGTTTTCGTAAAGGAAAAGTACCACAGGCGATGCTCTTAAAAATGTATGGGGAATCCATTCATTACGAAGTGCTAGACGATCTGACAATGAAAGCAATGCAAAAAGCTTTAGAAGAAAAGAAAATGAATGTCGTAGGACGACCTAAAGTTAGCTACGAAGACGAAAAAGATGAAAGCAAGAATTTAAAGATCAAAGCAGAGGTTCAAATTTTCCCCGAACCAAAAATCTCTGGCTACGAAAAACTTAAATTTTCCGTAGAACAAAGAAAAATTGATGATTCTGAATTGGAAAAAACAATAGAAAATCTTAGGGATTATCAAGCTAACTATCAACCCGCAGAAGGAAAAATTGTTGTAGAAAATGGCGATATTGCGCTGCTTGATGTTCATCTGACAGACAAAGACGCCAAGACTCAACATCTTCATGACAGGAAGGTAGAAGTAGGTAAGGGACTTTGGCCTAAGGAAGTTGAAGCAGCTTTGTTGGGAATGAAATTGGACCAAGAAAAAGAAGTTGTAGTAAATAATGCCAAAGAAGATGCCGGCAAAGATTCCACGGAAGAATCGAAAACAACAACATTTCACCTAAAACTAAAAGCTATAGAAACAAAAAAACTACCTGAACTCACAGATGAGTTTGCTAAAAATTCCGGCATGGCGGAAACCATGGAGGAGTTGAGAAAAAAACTAAAGGATGATTTGGAAAAAAATTGTTCCAAGGAAAATGAAGAGGCAAAAGAAAAAAAATTGTTGGAAGTTTTAATCGAAAAAAATCCTTTTACTCTTCCACAAGATTTAATTGATTTTGAAATTAGAAATCTTCTTTTTCAAATGGGAGTTTTGAGTCCGAAAAATAAGAAATCTTTCGATTTAAGTATGGAACCTTTTAGAGGTCGCTTGGGTGAACAGGCAGAATATAAAGCAAGAAGTGCCATTATTTTAGATAATATTCTCAAACAAGAAGGATTTAATCCTTCAAGAGAAGATATCGAGCTTTGGATTAATGATTCTTTTGAGAAATGGGGTTATAAAAACAAGGAAGATTTCGAGAAAGATTTGGATTTTCCAAACGATCTCGATAGATTAAAAATTATTATGGGCCGCGATAGCATTTTGAAAAAACTATTGTCACAAGCAAAAATAACTGAGACAGTAAAAACTGCTAAAGAGCAAGATTAATACCTTTTTTAAAAGGGAGAATGCAAAATGACACAGTATGTTCCATACGTAATTGAACAAACCGGAAGAGGGGAAAGATCTTATGATATTTACTCTAGGCTTCTAAAAGACAGAATAATATTTCTGGGTTCTCAGGTAAATGATGCTGTAGCAAATGTTATTACTGCACAAATGCTTTTTCTTGAAAGTGACGATCCTGAAAAAGACATATTCTTTTACATCAATTCTCCTGGTGGATCGGTTACTGCAGGCATGGCGATTTATGATACAATGCAATATATTTCCCCAGATGTATCTACAGTTTGTATCGGCCAAGCTGCCAGTATGGGTGCTTTATTGCTTTGTGCGGGAGCTAAAGGCAAGAGAGTAGCATTGAAACATTCTCGAATTATGATCCATCAACCTCTCGGTGGATTTCAAGGTCAAGTATCTGATGTCCAAATTCATGCTGAAGAAATGATTCGCATGAAACAAGAGCTGAATGAAATTATGGCCGGACATTGTGGACAAACTGTTGAACGATTGCACAAAGATACCGACCGCGATAATTTTATGTCTGCAATTGATGCCAAGGAATATGGCTTGATTGATACTGTGGTCACCAAACGTCCAATTCCGATAAAACCTTTGTAGAAGTTACGAAAAGCCTACAAATTATCGCTGTAAACTAGTGCTTTGTATCTAGCTTATTCTTTGTAATTATTGATTTTTTAGTAAAACTTGTTTCATTTAACTTGAATAATTATAATTTACTTTACAAGCGTCAGATTTTTAGTGAGAGTGCATAACAAAGTTATATAAATTGTTTCATATGTTGAGGGTATAACTGTGGCAAAAAGTATTGAAAGAAGTGGGACTGGTTTATCTTGTAGTTTCTGCGGAACTTCACAAGAAGAAGTAAGAAAGCTGATAGCGGGACCGGGCGTTTATATCTGTGATCAATGTATTGACCTGTGTAACGATATTATTATTGATGAAGCTGAAAATCCTAATGCCAATAGCAAATTTAATCAGTTACCAAAGCCTCGAGAAATAAAAGCATTTCTTGATGAATTCGTAATCGGTCAAGAAAGAGCAAAAAAAGTATTATCTGTTGCAGTTTATAATCATTATAAACGTATTGAAGAAAAGTCCAACAAGAAAGCAGAAGTTGAAATTTCAAAATCCAATATACTTTTAATCGGACCAACAGGTTCTGGAAAAACATTATTAGCAAGAACTTTGGCCCGAATGCTGGATGTGCCTTTTACAATGGCTGACGCAACAAATCTGACTGAAGCAGGCTATGTTGGTGAAGACGTTGAAAATATTATTCTTAATCTAGTGCAAGCTGCAGACTACGATATTGAAAAAGCTCAAAGAGGTATTGTCTATATTGATGAGATAGATAAGATTTCTAAAAAATCTGAAAACCCATCAATTACCAGAGACGTTTCCGGAGAAGGTGTGCAACAAGCATTATTAAAAATCCTTGAAGGAACTAAAGCTAGTATTCCTCCCAAAGGTGGAAGAAAACATCCTCAACAAGACTATCTGCAAATAGATACTACCAATATTTTGTTTATCTGCGGAGGGGCCTTTATGGGCCTTGATGATATTATCAAAAGAAGAACTAGGGGAAATTCTCTAGGATTTTCTGCTGATGTGCAAACTAAAATAAAAAGCTCAAAAATAGTTGCCGAAGTTCAACCTGAGGATCTATTGAAATTTGGTTTAATCCCGGAATTTATCGGCAGACTTCCTGTGATTGCCTCCTTACAAGAACTTAATGAGCAAACTTTGGTACAAATACTTACTGAACCAAAAAATGCATTGGCCAGACAATATCAAAGATTATTTGATATGGAAAATGTTAAGCTTAGGTTTACTGATGACTCAATAAAAGCAATTGCCAAAAAAGCATTACAACGAAAACTTGGTGCAAGAGGTTTACGTTCAATTCTGGAAGAAGTGATGTTGGAGCTAATGTACGATGTTCCTTCTCAGTCTGATATTAAAGAAATTGTTGTTTCAGAAGATACCATTAACAGAGGTGAGCAACCGTTGTTGGTATATGAACATAAAGCTGAAAGCGCTTAGAATAGAACGTAATTTAAAGCATAAAACGTCGGAGCGCGGACTTTAGTCCGCTTATATCCAAATATTTTAGTATAGCTGAATAGAAATGTTTAGCATTAGTCTGAGCTCCGTACGTTTCGTAGGACACACGAAAATTTTAAAACACGCTCCACATTCCCCAGGAAAACCATTGGGTATTTGTATTTCACCTTTTTAGTTCTTATATCAACTAAAGAATATTAATGACTTTGTCGTCTGAAGTTGCATCTAAATTATTGATTGCTACAAGCCAATTATTGCTGTAGCAATATTAATAATGAATATAAACATTTAAATGGTGTTTTCTGATTTATGAGTGAGCAAAAATATAACCCAGTTCCGCTATTAGCACTAAGAGATATTATTATTTTCCCGCAAATGGTGGTTCCTCTGTTTGTCGGTAGAGAAAAAAGCGTTCGCGCGTTAGAAGAAGCAGAAAGGTTAAAAAAACCAATTATGCTTGCTGCTCAAAAAGACGCCAAAACTCATCATCCCGGACCGGGAGATATTTTTGAAATCGGCACTCTAGGAGACATCATGCAAATGATGAAACTTGCTGATGGCACAGTAAAAGTTTTAGTTGAAGGCAAAAAAAGAGCAAAAATTGATCGCTATTTAGAAACCGATGATTACTTCTTGGTAGATGTCTCCGAACTTCCAGAAATTGCCGAAATCACACCGGAAGTTAAAGGCTTAATGCGCTCTGTAACTTCATCTTTTGAAACGTATGTAAAACTTGGAAAAAAGATTACTCCAGAAATGATTCATCAGATCAATGCAATCGAAGATCCTTTTCGTTTAGCTGATGCTGTGATTGTGCATTTAAATATTAAGCTTGAAGAAAAGCAAGAAATTTTGGAAACAAACGATGCTGGCCAAAGATTAGAAAAAATCTATAGCCACATGAAATCGGAAATTGAAATTCTTCAAGTAGAAAAAAGAATTCGTACTCGTGTTAAGAAACAGATGGAAAAAACTCAGAAGGAATATTACCTTAACGAGCAAATGCGAGCGATTCAAAAAGAACTGGGAGAAAAAGACGATTTCCGCAATGAGATCCAAGAGCTTGATGATAAGTTAAAAGCCAAAGACATGCCCGAAGAAGCGCGAGATAAGACAGAAAAAGAAATCCGTAAACTTAAAATGATGTCCCCAATGTCAGCGGAAGCAACCGTAGTTAGAAATTACGTCGATTGGATGTTAAGTTTACCTTGGAACGAATACTCCGATGATAAAATTGATATCAATGAGGCGGAAAAAGTTTTAGATGAAGATCACTTTGGTTTATTTAAAGTAAAAGAAAGAATTCTAGAGCATCTTGCAGTGCATCAACTTGTGGGGAAAATTCGTGGACCGATTCTTTGTTTGGTTGGACCTCCGGGAGTTGGTAAAACTTCTTTAGGAAAATCCATTGCTAAAGCTACAGGAAGAGAGTTTGTTCGAGTCGCTCTTGGTGGCGTTAGAGATGAGGCAGAAATCAGAGGACATCGCAGAACTTATATCGGTGCGCTTCCTGGGAAATTAATTCAGTCTCTAAAAAAAGCTGGGAAAAGTAATCCTGTGTTTTTATTGGATGAAATTGATAAAATGTCACAAGATTTTAGAGGAGATCCTTCTTCTGCTTTCTTGGAAGTTTTGGATCCGGAACAGAATAACACTTTTAATGATCATTACATTGACGTTGATTATGATCTGTCCAAAGTAATGTTTATTACTACTGCCAACTACGAACAAAACATTCCCCGTCCGTTATGGGACAGAATGGAAGTAATCAGAATTGCTGGTTACACCGAGTTGGAAAAAATGGAAATTGCTAAAAAATATTTAATTCCAAAATCCTGTGAAAAAAACGGATTGAAACCAGAAAACATCAGTATCGGTCATGATGCATTAAAGAGCATCGTTAGAAACTATACTAGAGAATCTGGAGTAAGAAGCCTGGAAAGAACTATTGATATGATCTGCCGAAAGGTTGCCGTAGAAATAGTTAAGAAAGGAAAAGACGCTACGCAGAAAATTAGTGATAGCAATATCGAGCGTTATTTAGGTGTTAAAATATTTAAATACGGAACACAAGAAAATGAAAATCAAGTTGGGACTACTACCGGCTTAGCTTGGACCGAAGTTGGTGGTGAATTGCTAGTAATTGAAGTAGCAATTGTTACCGGCGGTGGAAAACTAATTATCACAGGTAAACTGGGAGAAGTAATGCAAGAATCAGCTCAAGCAGCGATGATGTATGTGCGCTCGCGGGCCAGTATCTTTGGATTACCAAAAGATTTTTATAACAAAATTGACATCCATATCCATGTTCCAGAAGGAGCTATTCCTAAAGACGGACCTTCTGCTGGGATTACCATGGTTACAGCAATCACTTCTGCCTTAACCGGTATTCCGGTAGATAAGAATGTTGCCATGACCGGTGAAGTAACCCTACGTGGTAGAGTGTTGCCTATTGGTGGATTAAAAGAAAAAATCCTAGCTGCCCATCGCGGCGGAATAACCAGAATTATTATTCCTAAAGAAAACGAAAAAGATATTGAAGAAATACCAGCTTCAGTTAGAAAGGGAATTGAAATAGTAACAGTGGAACATGTTGATCAGGTATTAAGAGAAGCTCTGGTAATTGAAGGGCATGTTGATTATCTGGCAAAAATTGATGAAGCAGCAACCCGCAACGAAGATCTTTATACAAGGCCTGATTTGACTAAAAAGCCTAAGGAAGAAGATGTTTCTGCAGGGACTGTAGTTGCGCATTAGGAAGTGATGATTTTTTCTGGAGCGCGGACGTCCTCGTCCGCAGCCTGGAATACATTTCAGACAGAAGTCTCAAAGCTAATCGAAAAGTAAATTATTTTTTTCCATGAGGATTCTTACTTTGCTTTATTCCAGGTTGCGGACGAGGACGTCCGAGCTCCAGGATCTAAAATTTATCTTTCCAATCCCAAATAACTCTTAATCTCAGCCGGAACGGTAACCCATTCCCGTTTTTGGGTGGAAGCAGCTTGTAATTGACCAATTAAAGGCTCAATTTCACTTACTGGAACAATTTTTCCCGAATCAAGCATAATCGAAGGCGTTTGCTCTATTTTGCCACGGTGTGTGTCTGCATCTCGAACTAAAGCCACATAATATTTAGGATCAAAACCCAGTTTTATCGCTGCCTCCTGAGCTTTGTTGAGAATGGAATTATCGTCTCTAATTCTAATTGTTTTAAATAACACTCTATCTCTTAATCTTCTGGATAAGTCTGATAAAATTAGATCCTCCGAATGACACCATTTATTTAAGTGATACTGCCACCAGCTTTCTGTCATATTAAAAATTTCTTCTAGTGATAATTCATTAAAATAATCTTTGGAAGAGAGCACTGCAAGCATTGTTTCATCACAAAAAATTTTTAAGTTATTAAAATCAGAATTTGTGGCCAGCAAATCTCTAAGGCGAATAATAATATTCTGATTGAGGATATCGACAGCTTGAATCACACGATGCTGATAAATTTGGCGATACATGGAATCACGGGCAACAAAAAAGTGGGTGAGGGCATCCAATCTGCTTTCATGAAGGACTAAATCTCCAGTGCTACTTAAGCGATAAGAATCAATTAAAGCGTTGACATTATACCGGCCGTAAGTAACGGCACACATCGTGCTATCGACAATTGCCCAATTTCCTCTGTCAGCATTCCAACCACCTCCGGAAATTATTGCCGAAGTCCAGGGTGGAAGATTTACATCTTCTTGGAGGACTTTTACTACAAGCTGGGGAAGCTGTGGATCGTATTTGGTTAAAATTGCATTCAGTTCATTATCATTTAAAATTATCCGCGCACTAATATCTTCGTGACTTCCGGACTTATTTTGCCTCCAAATTCTTTCAGCCATATGCGAACCAGGTGCAACATGACCGATGTCATGAAGTACTGCTGCCGCCGCAACTGCCTGCTGATATTTCTCAATTTGTTCTGGATAAAAGCGTTTTAAATGTGTCATCAAGCTGATCGCCAGATAAGCAACTCCCAAACTATGACCAAAGCGGCTATGTTCGGCAAACATATAAACTAATTTGGTATTACCGGTTTGGCTAATATTTCTTAAGCGCTGCAGCCATTTGGTGTTAATCAACTCCAGCACTAATTTTTCCACTGGATCAGATTCATTAAAAATTAAAGTTCCATGGGCAACATCAGCAAAACTAACACTGGAAATTCTTTTCATAGCATTCCTAGATATTCAAGGGATAACGCTTGACGATCTTTAAGTTAAAAGCATCAAGTCCCAAATAATCTTTGGCCGAACTGCTGATTAGTTCGATTAATTTCACACCAAGAGCAGAAAGTATTTGTGAACCTACGCCATTTTCTCGAAGAGCAATATCTAAACTTTGGGTTTTGGTTTTATTTTTAATTTTTTTTATTTGCTGAGCCAAATAATCACTTTTGCTTTGTCTGATATAAAGAAAAATTCCTTTTCCTCTTTTATCGATTTGTTCCAGGGCCTTCGTAATTTTATTATTCAGTGTAATATCGTTTAAAGAAAACAGATCATCAAACTTATTCTCAGCATGCACTCTTACTAAGATTGCTTCAGCTGATTGTGGATCAATTTCTCCTTTAACTAAAGCCAGATGTTCATTGCCATCAACTTGAGATTTAAAACAAAAAGCCTTAAACGAACCTGCAGATTTTGTCGGCAAGTTGGCTTCAGCAATTTTTTCCACAATAGTTTCGGTGCTTAATCGATACTTGATAATATCTAGCATACTGATGCTAGATATATTTAGCTTTTCAACAAGTTTTTTTAATTCTTTTTCTGATTGAAACTCTCCTTTTTGATTTAAGCAGTGAGAATAAGCAGCAACTTGAGGAAGGCCGGCTAAAGTCATTAAATCAGAAGTAGCTTCAGCAACATCAGTAAAAATTAGTACTCCGCCTTTTCTGGCATGGACAGGAAAAATATGTCCGGGAGTAACTAAATCCAACTTGGGATCCTTGGTGCAAGCCAGCACATTTAAGGTAATAGCTCGGTCAGCCGCACTAATTCCGGTACTCACTCCTTTTCTTGCTTCAACACTGACAGTAAAATTACTTTCGGCAATCCCTTTTTCCTTAATCATGGGTTGTAGTCCCAGTTCTTTAATTCTGGAATCTGAGACAGAGGCACAAATTACACCTTTTGCTTCATTTACTAAATCACAAATAATATTTTCAGTAATTTTATAAGCTGAAGTAAAAAGATATCCTTTGACCACTGGACCTAAATTGTCCTTTAAGAGGACAAGCTTATTTTTCTTTAATTCCTTGATTACTTGGGTAATATGACTCTCCATTAGGAGAGTATATCTTTATTTAAACAAATGAATCAAGCGACCGATCAGGCTCTTATTTTCTGTATTTTTAAGGATTTGCTCTTCTATCGAATTGATTACAAAAGCTGTTTGTTTATTTTCCTGTGTCGCTAAAAAACCTTTATTCGGTTTTTGAACTTTTTCCCCAGTGCAATTTAATTTTTGTTCCGCATCAGGAGCTTGGCGATTGATTAATCTCCAAAAAGCATATCTTCCGCAAGCAGATACAAAGGAACAATTAATGAAAAAAAGATTATTCTCCAATGAGCAATAAGCTTTTATTTCATAATCTTTTTCCAGATCAAGAATAAAATGTGTGTTGAGAATTTTTTGCCATTCCTTTTTTGCGCGATAAGCAGAAATTTGATCACCAAATTTTCCGATTAGGGTTATTCCTTCAGCGTCATAAATTAAACCGTTTTTTGCTTTTTTGATATCGACATTAGTAAAACTAAATTCAGTAGGAATGCTGCTTTGTGAATTTAATGACATATGCAATAAAACCTTATAAAAAACTTTTTATCTCAACCCCTTGAGGGATCCGGGCTTACTTCAATTATCGTCTGATATTTAGAGTGTCTTTAATTATATTTTGGTATATAATATTACTAGAATACTTATTTTATTTTTAAAGATTTTTTGTTTATGAAAAAAACGTTAATAATAGGGCTCTTAGGCCTTATTTGCTTTGTTCCTAACTCTCAAGCTTTAACAGAAATATGCGGAAATGGGCTCGATGATGATGGCGATGGAGTGTCTTTAGCCTGTCCAGAGCCGGATAAAGACAATGACGGATATCTTTCAACCAGCAATGCTGGAAATGACTGTGACGATAATAATTATATGATTTATCCCGGAGTTATTACTGCCTCCGGTTGTCCTTCCGGACAAACCAGAAAATGCCAATCCAATGGTAATTTCACAGCATGTTCGGCAACTACAGTTTGTGAAGCTTATCCTGGCTCTAATTGTAAATATATTGACTGTCAAGATGGCAACGATATTTCCGGAGATGGTAGTTATGCTCATCCCTGGAAATCATTTAAAAAGATAGGATATTATGAATCAGTTGGTTTAAAACCTGCCGGTTGGTATCAACTGCAAGCAGGAGATGCTGTTTATCTTAAAGGCCCAGGAACATGTTCTGATTGGTACGATCCTGGTCCGACACTTCCTAATGCTATGTTGTTTATCACTGCTTCAGGAACATCAGACAAACCAATTCTAATTAAACGTTATCCCGGAAGCACCTCGGTACTTGATCCACCTTTTACTTCTGCTTTACCGGGACATGTCATCCGAGCAGCAGGATCTAATTATTTAAAAGTTGAAGATTTAGAAATTACTGGTTCTTATGGTGCAGTGCTCTATTTTTCTGATGTTCATAATAATGAAATTTCAAGAGTAAAATGTCACGATACTCAAGGCACAACTTATGACAATATTGCCTGCCTCAATGCTTCAGCGGATTTAGTTGGAAATTATTTTCATCATAACGAGTTTTACAATGTCTACGATCCCGATCGTCCAGGAGAAGATAATGTCAGCAATATGGTCCTCTTCGGTGGCCATGATAATCGGGTAGAATATAACAGGCTTTATTATACAAACAGTCCCGCCTATTCCGGGGTGATTAAAGGAAAATGCTTTAAATATAAACACCCAGGCGCTTCCGGTAATTTTGATTTCAAAGGAAATCAAATGTGGAATTGTTATAAAATGGGAGTGGAGAACTCAGCTTCAGGAATTAGAATGAACCATAACCTCTTGGTCAATCCAACAGATTATTCCGGAGCCGTAGGTTATTTCTGTGGTGATATCGGTGCAGGAATTTCTTATTGTAAAAATGGCGTGATTGAATACAATACAATTGTTAATTTCCGACCGATCTCTTTTCGGGAATCAGTCAATGCCGGACTGGGTTCCAATACAATTCGTTATAATGTAGCAGTGGATAATGCCAGTTCTTATAATTCTGAAAATGGATTTTATCGAGTGGAGCGTTACGGAAGTGATGCTAATTACTTAACATTTCTTAATGGACATTCCATTGTTTCCAGTAATAATTGTTATTACAATGCAAACACGAGCTTAAAATTTGATTTTTTCGGGGATAACACTGCGCCTGCTGGCGGAATGTATTCTTTTAGTGAATGGCAAGGACTGGGGTTTGATAGCGGTTCACAAGTTGTAAATCCTAGCTTTAACCAATATTTTATGGCAACAGCTGGAGCCTGCACAAATTTTGGCTGGAAGACAGGAGCAACTGAAGTTATCAGTAGACCAAATGCTCCTACTGGTTTGCAAGCAACTGTCAATTAGAGTTTAGTGAGAAAAAAACTTCTTTGGGTTTCACATTTTCTACTTTTTCCCGAAACTGGCTTTGGTGCCTTGCAGCGCAGCCGTAACCTCCTAGTCGAAGTAGCCAAAGAGTTTGATGTTACTTTAATCTGCCTAATTACTTCTCAAGAAACTAATAACTTTAATCCTGTGCTTATTCAGCAGGCTAAGAATGATTTACTAAAATTCTGCAATCAAGTTTTTTTAATTAAGCGCCAGTCTCGACCTTCTGGTATGAAATTGCTTAAACTTTTTTTAAATCCTTTTATCCCATATTCCACTTTTATTTATTCGCTTCCGGATTTGAAACTTAAAATCGAAGAGCTGCTCAAAGAAACTGACTTTAATTTGATTTTCAGTGACACTCTCGGACTGACAGAAAATACCTTAAAAAGTATTAATTGCCCAACAATCCTCAACCATCACAATATTGAATCAGCAATGATGTTGCGGCGTGCCCAAAAAGAAAAAGGTTTTAGAAAAAGAATTATATTTTACAGCGAAGCACGAAGATTAAAAAGATATGAACGAAAATATTGTCCTCAATACACTCTTAATCTTGTGGTTTCAGAGCAAGACAAACAAATACTTTTAAAAAACGTAGGAACAATCAAAACTGAAATTATTCCCAATCCGGTGGATACTTCATATTTTAATTTTCGAAAAAAAGCAGTTAATAGCAAAATAATTAGTTTTATTGGTGGACTCACTTGGTATCCTAATTTATCAGCAATGAAATATTTTTTAGAAAAAATCTGGCCGGAGATTTTATTAAAACAGCCCGATACCATTTTTAAGATTGTTGGTAAACATGAAGGCGAAATAGAGAATGACTATCAAAATGTTATTTTTTTAAATTTTGTAAAAGATATTAGAGAACTTCTGGCCAACACCAGAGTCTTTGTTTGTCCAATCACTGATGGGGGGGGAACAAGGCTAAAAATACTCGATGCTGTTGCTTCGGGAGTGCCAGTAGTAACCACTACTATCGGCGTGGAAGGCTTGGAGTTTGAACACGAAAAGCAACTTTTGATTGCCGATCAACCTAAAAAATTTGCATCCGAGGTTAAGCGTCTTCTGGAAGATGATAAGTTGTCTTTAGATCTTGCGGAGAATGCCAAAAAACTTCTTGATGAAAAATACTCCTTAAATGTTGTTGGAAAAAAGTTAAAGCAAACTTTAAATTCTTTATAAATTATTCTAACAACTTGTCTTTACGAACGAAGCGAAAACAAAACTATCTGTCGTTGCGAGCGAAGCGAAGCAATCTCCATGTGTTTACCCCAATTATAATCAGAAGAAACTGGGTAATCACATGGAGATTGCCACAGTCGCCACGCGAAATACGCGTGGCCCATTCGCAAGACAATATTTACTCTCTCTCATAGACTTCTGAAATCTTTGCCGCCAGAATAAAATCATTTTCACTCAAAGCATTAATCGCATGAGTCCAGATATCAATTTTTACTTTTCCATAACTGATAAAAATATCCGGATGATGATTTTCTTGTTCAGAAATTTCAGTAACTTTATTTAAAAACGCCATAGCAAGTTTAAAATTTTTAAATTTAAATTGACGATTTAAGTGTTGATCATTTGTTATTTGCCAAGCTGGAGTTTGCTCTAAAAGTTTCTTTACTTCTTCCTGACTTAATGGAGCAACTCCAGCTTCGCAGGGAACACATCTTTTCTCAGTTAAGCCACTCATTAGCTTTTTTCCTTTAAAAATTATATTATAGTTTCAAGATAAAAACACAAAATTAATTGTAAAACAATAAAATAAAAATGGAACCACTTTATTTAGTCGATGGATCAGGCTACATTTTTCGGGCATTTTATGCAGTTGCACCTTTATCTAATTCTCAAGGTCTTCCTACGAATGCTTTAGTCGGATTTTCTCGGATGCTTGCCAAGTTAATCAAAGATTTTAAAGCAAAATATATTGCAGTTACTTTTGATACCAAAGAGCCGACTTTTAGGCATTTAATGTATCCGCAATATAAAGCAAATCGTGTGGAATGCCCTCATGATTTAATTCCTCAACTTCCTTATTTCAGA
Organism: uncultured Bdellovibrionales bacterium; assembly: GCA_964405665.1. Taxonomy (GTDB): domain Bacteria; phylum Bdellovibrionota_C; class UBA2361; order SZUA-149; family CAZDWZ01; genus CAYOOT01. The sequence continues at coordinate 39,809 of CAYOOT010000003.1, forward strand.
AAAATTGTGCAAGCTTTTGGAATATTGTCATTGGAAAAAGCTGGCGTTGAGGCAGATGATATTATTGCCACCATTGCCAGAAATTTTTCCAAGCAAGGTCAAGAAGTTATTGTTGTTAGCGGAGATAAGGATTTATTGCAATTGGTTGATACCAATATAAAAGTATTTGATGCCATGCGCGATCGAACATTTTCTGAGGCGGATGTTAAAGAAAAAATGGGGGTCTGGCCCAAACAAGTGCGGGACTATTTAGCTTTAATTGGCGATAGCTCTGATAATGTTCCGGGGATTAAAGGTTTAGGGCCAAAGACCGCTGAGATTTTATTTGATAAGTTTGAAACTTTGGAAAATCTTCTGGCTAATATTGATACTCTGGAATCAATCCCAGGTATTCGCGGCGCTAAATCAATCAAGGAAAAACTTTTAAATAGCCAGGATATTTTAAAAATTAGTCTTGATTTAGTCAGTCTTAAGGAAGATGTAGATCCTTTTTATTTATTTAGCGACATTGAAGAACTAAAATCCAAAGATATTCAGCAAGACTTGATTCAACCTCTATTTGAGGAACTGGAATTTACCAGATTTCTATCAACACTATCTTTAGCTCCCGGCGCACCCAAGGGTGAGAACGTTATAAAAAAGAAATATCAACTAATCACCAAAGAGACTTTAAATGATTTTGTAAAAACTTTATCTTCACAAAAAGAATTTGCCTTTGATACGGAAACCATTTCCTTAGATGTCATGGCAACCAAACTTTATGGTATTTCCTTTTCCTGGTCTGCGCTGGAAGCATATTTTCTTCCTTTAATGGGAGAAGGAGCTTTAGATGAAAAAACTGTTTTTGAATTATTAAATCCTATTTTTTCCAACTCAGAAATCAAAAAAATCGGCCAAAATCTTAAATTTGATATGGGGGTTTTAAGCACTCAAGGATACACAGTCAAAGGAATACATTTTGATACAATGCTTGCCGGCCATTTGCTGCATCCGGACAAAAGACAAAACGGACTAAAGCAGCTCTCCAAAATTTATCTCAATGAAGAAATGACCACCTATGAACAAATGATGGGAGAAAATGAGGATATAGCCAGCGTTCCTCAAGAACAAGTTTGCAATTATGCTTGCCATGATGCCGAAGTAACCTGGAAACTCTACAAAACTTTGGATCCACTTTTAGGAGACAAACCTGCAACAAGACCCAGCCTGCGTTTTGCTTATGAAAATACAGAAGTCCCGTTAGTTCCCGTATTGGAAAAAATGCAAAGAAATGGCATCAAACTGGATTTACCTTTTTTAGATTCTTTATCTGAAGAATTTTCCAAAGAAATTGCCGAATTGGAACTACAAATTTATAAACTTGCAGATTCAGAATTTAATATTAATTCTCCAAAGCAGTTAAGTGTAATTCTTTTTGAAAAACTGGGGCTTCCCACAAAAGGAGTAAAGAAAAATCAAACTGCTTATTCAACTGATGCCGGGGTACTTCAGGATTTGGCTAAAGAACACGAAATAGCCAGAAATTTATTGGAATATCGGGAGTTACATAAACTTAATTCAACTTATGTAGAGTCTTTAAAGAAATTAGTAAGGCCAGAAACATCAAGAGTGCACACCTCTTATAACCAAGCTATTGCCGCCACAGGCCGATTAAGCTCGACCGAACCGAATTTACAAAATATCCCCATAAAAAATGCCAGAGGAAGAAAGATCAGAAGGGCATTTGTCGCCGAAGATGGTTATTTACTTCTTTCCGCCGATTATTCTCAAATTGAATTAAGGATCTTGGCTCATTTATCAGGAGACAAAAATCTACAACTTGCTTTTATTAATAATGAAGACATTCATCAAAAAACGGCTGATGAACTTTTTGGAGCACAAATCGCCAGTGCTCAAGAAAAGAAAGAACTGCGAAGAGTTGCCAAAACCATTAACTTCGGAGTGATTTATGGAATTAGCGCTTTTCGCCTATCTAACGAACTTGGAGTTTCTAGAAGACAAGCACAGGATTATATCGATCAGTATTTTAATCGTTACCCCAGCGTTAAAGAATATTTTGAAACCATAAAAACAGAAATTAAAAGCCTTGGTTATGTACAGACTTATTTTGGCAGAAGAAGGTTCCTGTCAGAAATTGAGACCATGGGCAGGGATGCCGGTTATGCCGAAAGGTCATTAATCAATGCTCCTCTTCAAGGAACCGCCGCTGAAATTATCAAATTGGCAATGATTCGTTTAGATGGCTACCTTCAAACCTTGAAAGAGGACCAAGCCAGAATGCTCTTACAAGTTCATGATGAATTAATTTTTGAAGTAAAAGAAGATTTTATTGAACAATTTAAGACTACTGTTACGTCCATAATGGAAAATTCCATAAGTTTGTCTATTCCTCTAAAAGTCGACTTAACTTGTGGTAAATACTGGGAAAAGTAATTTCCAGATTAATTTCATATATATTTGAGAGTTTTGTATTATGGACGCAGTAAGCGTGGTAAAATACGATAAAGTTAAAAACAACAAAAAGGTTTTTGTGAATTTAGAAACTAATAATCAAATTGAAATTAACCAAGAGAGTGATCTCAGCTTAATAGAAAAAGCTAAGCATGGAGACGTAGAAGCCTACAAAACAATTGTCCTTCGTTATCAATCAAAAGCTTACTCGATAGCAAAAAACGTTATTAAAAATCCCAGCGATGCAGAAGATATAGTTCAAGAAGCTTTTATTAAAGCTTATCGCAACTTGGCGGGTTTTAGAGGAGATTCTTCTTTTTATACTTGGTTTTATAGAATAATTTTTAATTTGGCTATTGATCTAAGCCGTAAAAAATACCGTCATGTGGAAACAGGAGTAGGGGATAGCTTTGAATTATCCAAATTAAAAAACAACTCCACTTTAAATGACAATTTTCAATCAAAAATGGAAGGGCCAGAGGAAATTGTTTATCGTTCTGAACTGCAAGAACAGATCAATAAAGCCCTAAATGAACTTAGTGCTGAACATCGAACAATGATTGTCTTAAGAGAAGTTGACGGTTTCTCTTATAATGAAATTTCAGAAATAGCAGGTTGTTCACTAGGAACTGTGATGAGTAGATTGCATCATGCCAGAAAAAAATTGCAACAAGCTTTATTGAAAAGAGATGTTTATCAAAAAACAAATTTGGTCAACCTAAAAAGGTAAATTTTATGAAAGAGAAAGAAAGAGTGCTGGAATTACTTGATGCCTATTTCGATTCCGAGCTTGATTTCAAAGAACAATCCTTAGTTACCAGGAAAATAATTGAAGGCGATCCGGATGTAATTCAAAAAATAGAAGCTTTGCGTTTAATTAAAAGTGAATTGAATATTTGGTGTCAGCAAAATAATTCTACCAAAACAAATTTTTGGGAAAAAATTGAAAGAGATATCTGCAAAATTGCAGCCCAACAAAATAAACGAAACTCAATTGAAAAATTTATTGAAAATTTCATTGAAGAAATAAAATACGTTATTTTCAAGCCAATTCCTTTGGGATTTGCTGCAACTGCCGCCCTTTTTGTTTTTGCTTTAACACATAGTTTCCATAGCTATTATTATGCCCAAAATACTCCTCAACTGGCTCTGGAATCCAATTTAAAAAAACCCGTAGAAAATATTATGTTGGTTTCAGGATCAGAGCCATATGCAGAAAATAATTCTTTTAATGATCAATTGATTTTTAAAGAAACTTCTGAAGAGAAAAAAGCAGACGATGATTTAAACGCTGAAAACTTGTTTAAAAGGCCAGAATTAAAACCACTTTCAATTAAACTATTATCTGCTGCAGATGCTTTTAATAACAAACCTATTATTAATGATTTTATTGCTGATAGTAATCGTAATCCTACTAGATTTGCCCTGATTGATAATCAAAGACCGCTTCATCTTAATTTGGGTAATGAAAATCATAATCAGTTGCAAACTCAATACAAGCTTGTTAATTTCAAGTAAAATGATCTGCTGTTACGTTGGTATAAATCATGTAGGGGTAGCCTTTATGGCTGCCCGTAATTCCAAATATATTTTGTAAAACGGGCAGGTATAAAACCTGTCCCTACAAGCAAAATTATTAAAAAAGAAGGTATAATCTTGTGAAAAAATTATCAGTTTTCTTTGAAGATCTAAAAAAAATAGATTTATTACCAGAAGCAGAGCAAGTCTTATTTAAATATTTTCAGCCTTTTTGTTATAAGCAGAAAAACAATAGTCCTTCTAATGAACAATTAAAGAAAAACTTTGATCAGTATTTGGAAGATGTCAGTTTTATTTTGGCTAATAATAACTTAGCGGATAAAATTTTATCTTCTGCAATAATACTAAGCTATGTTGGAACTGCCCTAATTGAAATTAATAAAATATTTTTAAAAACAGGATTAAGACAATCTGTAGAATTTCGTTATGTGCAAACAGTAGCTGAATATGAAAGTGCTCTATCTCTCAGTTTTGATCTTTTAAAAAATATTCCCGATTTAAAAAGAATTGGCGTAATGCCTGCAGTTGCCTATAAAGCTAATTTAATTTTATCCAGAAGTATGCTGGAAATGCTCTCTTTTATAAATGAAAATCAGGCGTTAGAAGCAAAGGAAATATTAATTTTAGATAAAATTATTCGAGAGCTTAATAAATTAAGGACTGTACTTTTAGAATACCAGCAAGATAAGTATTCAGATACTCAAGAGATAGTTAGAAGCTTAGAGATTTCCTAGTTAACTACTGCGTTAACCTTCATCAAGAATATAGGTTGACGCAATAAACAACTGTGATATCTTCCTGCGCCTGCTTATTTGCAGTTTGTGGCTTAAAATAATTAGCCTAAATATTTATAATTAAACGCTTATATTATTAAAATGAAAACCTTTACCGAAACAAAAAAAGACGCTGACAAAAATCGTAAGTGGCACGTTGTTGATGCCTCCGGAAAATCTATTGGTAGACTTTGCTCAAAAGTTGCTTCAATTCTTCGAGGAAAAGAAAATCCTAGATATACAACAAACATTGATACTGGAGATTTTGTTATTGTGCTTAATGCCGAAAAAGTAAAATTTACAGGCAATAAATTAGAAGAAAAAAAATACTACAGACACACAGGTTTCATTGGCGGAGTTAAAATTGCTACAGCTTTAGAATTGATGACTAAAAGTCCTGAAAAGCTAATTCAACAAACAATTCAAGGAATGCTTCCCAAAACTGCTTTGGGACGTCAACAAATTACAAAACTAAAGGTCTATACAGGCTCAGTTCATCCTCATCAATCGCAAGAACCAAAAGAATTAACCGTATAATTATTAGGACAAATTAAAAATGGCTATAAAAAAGATTTACGCAACTGGAAGAAGAAAACAATCTAGCGCAAGAGTATTTCTTTTGCCGACTCAGGCAGAAAACGAAGAAGATAAAGGTAAAATTACTATTAACGGAAAAGCCTTAAAAGATTATTTCCCAGGAGAGATTAATCAAAAAGTTCTTAATCAGCCTTTGGAAATCACTGGAACACAAAAAAAATACGATATTAGTATAACAGTAAGTGGTGGTGGAAAATCCGGCCAAGCTGGAGCAGTGCTTCATGGATTGGCTAGAGCCTTACAAAGTGCTGAACCGGAATTGCATAGCACACTTAAAAAAGCAGGTTTCTTAACTAGAGATCCTCGTGCTGTTGAACGTAAAAAACCAGGCCGTCATAAAGCAAGAAAGAGCACACAGTTTTCTAAGAGATAATTCTGGAGCGCGGACTTTAGTCCGCATCTTGGTAATAAGCGGACTAAAGTCCGCGCTCCTAAAAATAATTTAAATGGAACTCTTAAAAAAATTCATTGATCTCTTTCTTCATCTCGATAAACATTTAAATGAAATTATATCCACCTACGGTACCGGCACTTATATAATCCTTTTTATAATTTTATTCTGTGAAACTGGATTAGTAATCACTCCTTTTCTTCCTGGCGACTCTTTACTTTTTGCCGCAGGGGCTTTCTCTGCCTTAGGTTCACTGGATGTGGTTACACTGCTTGTTCTTTTAATTATTGCCGCAATTGTGGGTGATGCCATTAATTATAAAATTGGAAAAACACTCGGTCCCAAAGTTTTATCCGGCAACTATCGTTTCCTTAAAAAAGAATATCTCGATCGCACTCAAAAATTTTATGAAAAATACGGTGGAAAAACAATAATCTTTGCCCGCTTTGTGCCGATTGTCAGAACTTTTGCTCCTTTTCTCGCCGGAGTAGGAAAGATGAGCTATGCCCGTTTTGCTTCATTTAATATCATTGGTGGTATTCTTTGGGTTTGCTGTTTTGTTTTAGCGGGATATTTTTTCGGAAATATGGAAATAGTAAAGAAGAATTTTACTTTGGTAATTATGGCAATAATTGTGATTTCGGTAATGCCTGCTGTGTTTGAAGCTTATCGGGCGAAGAAGGAAAATAAAAGAAATTAAACTGTAGGGGCACCATTTATGGGTGCCCCTACAGAACAACATTTCGTTTAAATCTTCCTTATCAAACTCTCAATATGCGGCCTAATCAAATCCTCAAAAGCCTGCTCGGAATCTCCAGCACCGGGATGAAACTTAAGTCTGTGTTTGAGCACAAATGGCGCCAAAGTTTTTAGATCATCAGCTGTTACATAATCACGACCTTCGGTTAAGGCCCAAGCTAATAAACATTTCTTCAACATAATTGCCGCTCTGGTAGATGCCCCAAATTGCAAAACCGGACTCTTTCTTGTTGCTTGAACAATTTCCACAATTGTTTCCAAAACTTTGGGATGAATTTTTATTTGGCTGCTTGCTTCTCTTGCGGCAAGCACTTGTTCTCTGCTGACAACAGCCTTAACCTGATTGGCTTCGGAATTTATTTTATCGGAATCTTGAAGAATTTCCAATTCCTTGTCAGCGCTAACGTACTTCATCGGAACTTTTAATAAGAAGCGATCTAATTGCACTAAGGGCAAAGGATAGGTTCCTGCCAAATCTAGTGGATTTTGTGTGCCAATTACGAAAAATAATTCATCAAGAGGATAAGTTACATTATCTATTGTCACTTGTCTTTCGGCCATACATTCTAAGAATGCGGCCTGTACTTTGGGGCCAGTACGGTTAATTTCATCAGCCAATACAATGTGGGCAAAAACAGGACCATGTTGAAAATGAAAAGTGGAACTTTTAGGATCAAAAATATTTACCCCCAAAACATCAGAAGGCAAAAGATCCGGCGTGAATTGAATTCGGCGAAAAGGAAGAATATTTTTATTAAGTGAATCACTTTTAGAACAATCAATGATTCGTCCCAAACTCTTTGCTAAGGTAGTCTTTCCTGAACCGGGATAATCTTCAATCAAGACATGTCCTCCAGCAATTAGACCGGTAACAAGCAAACGCACGGTATCGCTTCTGCCTCTAATAATAGTTTCTAAAGAGCGAATCAGTGCATCTACAGTTTTAATAGCATCATTTATCATAAGACGTTTTTTAACAACTCCAATTTAGGAAGAGGGTCTGAAGGAGGATCTACCCTATGTTTAAAAGTTGAGGCAACATAATTGTTTATTAAATCAGCAATTTCTTCTTTTTTGCTTGAAATATCCTTTTTTATAGTGCTAATTTGAGAATTGTCGGTTTTATCAATCAGACTGATCTCTAAAGAATAATTATTATTTGAAGAATTCTGAACAGCAATCTCTAACTGATACTTTACTTCTTGATCTTTTATTTCCTCAAAACGTCCCTGCAAATAATGTTTAATATTTTTTGCAAAATTCGTAATTCCGGTTATTTGAAAATTAACCGGAAGTTTTAAATCATAGTATCTTAGTTGCGAAGGAAGTATCCCAAACAGATCTTCTCGATTTTTTATATTTTGATTTAATTCAGTGGAGGTAAAAGACTGCCAAAAATATTTTTTATTTGTTTCGCTAATAATAATATCAGTTAATACTTCAGCTTTTGCCAGACGATCAATTGCCCTAAATTGATCTTTAATCTCCAGAAGTATCGACAGTGCTTGTTGATACTTTCCTTTATCCATAAGATTTTCTGCCAAATAAAGCTGATAATAGATTTTGGCATCTTCTCTTTTATCTTCTGCTTCTAGACGTGATAATCTCTTAGAAAGTGAAGTAGTGGGAAATCCCTGAAGCATCGAACCAATTGTCGGATATTCCACCATCGTATCGGTATTTCTAATGGAGAGATCTTCTAAATCTTCCAGCTCATTTACTCCCTGAGCCCGAGCCTGACGATTGAGCCACCAAGAATTAAGCAGGTAATATTGCTGATTATATAAATTTTGAAAATATTCTTTCCAGTCTTTATTAATATGATCATTTAATGCGAAAGCTTTTGCCCTTAATGCGCGAGCTAAAGAAATAGTGGAGGCAAATTCTACGTCGTTTTGGTTTGTACCAATTTTTCCAAACCATTGCTGCCTTTCTTTTGCTTCTAATAAAAGTTTTAAGGCCTGATCGACATCTCCACGATGCAGGTCAATTTTGCCTTTAGCCAGTGCAAGCAAAGTTTTATGTTCAGCATCAGATTTTTCCAATTGTTGCGCAAAACAAATTTGAAAATCATCCAAAACCCTTTGAGCTTGAATAAACCTTGTTTGGTCAATGTATAAAATTGTTAAATTGAGGCTGGGAAGAATATGTTCACAACCATCAGGTAATGATATCGCTTTAATCCAAGAAACTTCCGCCAAACTGTCTTTAAATAACTCTCGGTAAACTTCTCCGGCATTATTTAAAGGAGTTGATGCTTGTCCGGAGCTTCCTTCGGAAAGTTCAGTAACAATTGATTTAGCAAAGGCTTTTAAGGCTAATTCTCTGTCACCCCGCATGGAAAGAAGAATACCCAAAACATTATAAATGCCTCTTTCCTCGGGGTTAAATAATAAGCCACTTTTCGCAACAGAAATGGCATCGTCTAGCCTTTTTAGTTTCATCAAAACCCAAGCCTTACTCCGCGGTAACCACGTTGCATAATAGAGTTTTTCAAAACGTTCCAGAGTATTTAAAGAATCTTGGTATTTATCCAAATTAAGCTCGGCTTCAGAACGAAGAAATAAAAGTAATCCATGTTGCCGGGCAAGTTCCGGATCCCGAATATTAATTTCCTCACCATATTTTTTCTTAAATAATTCTTCCGCTGTTAAAACATAACGGTAAGCCAGTTTAAAATGAGCGACATCTACTAAATAATATTGAGCAAGAAAGAGATAAGGGCGATAATCATCCGGGGATTTTTGCAAAGCGGTTTGCAATTTATTTCGAGCATCGATCGGATGCCGAGACAGAAGTAGGGTTTTGGCTTCATCAATCAATTCTTCCGCCGTTTTTTGCAAATCGTTATCGGAGCTGGTGGAAGAATCGGCCTTTCTTTCTTGGGCATAAGCCAAGTTTTGAAAAGAAATTAATAATAAAATCAATAAAAGTTTTTTCATTTAAAATTTCTTCTTTAGATAAGAATTAATTAATCTACTGATACTCAGCGGATTAAGTAAGACAATTATTCGAAAGATCTTCTTATTATTTTGATCGTAGGAATTTTTCCAAGCATTCATTGCCTTGATAATGCTTGAGTTTTCCTTGTCGCTTAAATTTGAAAGATAAGAACTTTGTTCTTCCAGATTAATTAATTCTCGAGCATTAATTTTTTCATTTCGATCTAACCTTTTTGCAAATTCCTTTTTTGTTTCACCAAAATTCCTTTGCAGGCCAAGCTCGGATATTTGTGTGGCAAAAGAAACGTAAGCTAATTTTGCTTTACTGTTAGCGTTTCTTACAAAGCGATAAGCAAAAAGTAGCCAAAGTTTAAATAGTAAAAGTATTAGTAAAAAACCAAGAAAAAGAAAGAAAGGCTTTTTACTGTCAAATAAATTCTCCAGAATTTTATCCAAGCTGATTTTTTCTTGCTTATTATCATTAGCAGCGACAGTTTCCGCTTGAATAAATTCCAGGTTAGGATTGATTTTACTCATTAGTTCTTCCAGAAGTTTACTATCAGGAATAGGCGCGGTTTCATTCTCCGCTTGAGCAGGATTAATATCGGCTACGACCCAGCCCACTTGATCAACATAAATTTCCGGCCAGGCATGGCGATCTCCCATTTGCAAAAGAATATGTCCGTCTTTGGCATAACTTAAATCAGTCAAATAACCGGTGCCAATTCGGGCGGGGATCCCGGCGCTGCGCAATAAATAAACTCCGGCATGAGAAAAATGCACACAATAGCCTCTCATTTTTTCAGCAAAGAGATAGGGTGCAGTGGGATCCGCAGTCGGATCACTTAAAATATGTCCGGGGTTTTTTGTATAAATACTATTTTTTGAAAGGTAATCCAGAATTGCCTGAACTTTCTCCAAGGGGGTCTGAGCATGCTCCGTAATTTTCTTGGATAATGCTAGATATCTTAAATCTTCATTGTTGCTATCCAAAATTGCTTGATTATTATCAATAATCAATTCAGCTGGCAGAGTTTTGGCTTTACTTCCGGGAGCTCGAAAATAATGTTCTAGCGTGTAAGGATCCCAATTTATAGAGCCAAATGTTTTTCCCTCCAAAGAATCAAGTTTTATTACCGGGGCAAAAGATGTTGCTTGATAAGCCAGTAAAAATTTTTCCGGAGCTGGATTTTTTAAAAGAGAAATTTTTATAGGATAATCAAGGGCAGGTACGGCTGTATGTTGGCTGATTAAAAAAACAGAATAACTAATTTTTTGACGACTATCGTTCATTTCTTGATCGGCTTTACCTAAAAAGGCCTGACCGACTTGAATTTTAGGAACATCGGTATCAAATCGTGCGGCAGCTAATACCATTTCCCTGCCAGCAAACTCCGAAAGTGCTCCTTCTCTAAAATAAAGCATCGGAGCCCAAGGATTTTTAGTATAATCTCCATCGAGCCTGACTAAAGCTGTAGGTTGAGGATTTTCTCCAATAGCTTTATGAAAACCAAGATTGCTTTGACCTTCTTTCGCACCTTGTCCCACACCTTCTGAAGCCCGACTTAATTCTGCACTATATTTTTTATTAAGAATATTTGCATACAAAAAAAGTATAAATATTAAGAAGCCAGGAAGAGCAAGATTAAAAAACAAACTGCTTTTAAAATAATTACGAACAATATTCTCTCTTATAAACAGAGGTCGATTACAAGAAAAAAACAGATAAAGAGCAAGAAAGATAATATAGCAGCAAGCTAAAGCAATAAATAAATGATGGGGTTCAATCAGGTAGTGTTGGAATAAACTTATTTTCCAGCTAAGAGAACTAATTTCTTTAGGGCTATCGATTTGGTAATTTCGATGCCCACTTAAAAGATAGATAAACAAGGAAGAAGAAATTAAGGCTTCCCAGGTAGAATAACTGCGAAAATTCCAATACAAAATAGTGCTCAAGGCCGAAATTAGATAAAAAGAAATTAAGATTAGACATTGATCTTGAAGCAGAGGAATTAAAAAATCTCTGTTTGCCGGCACTGTGGGAGAAAGCATTAAAAAATAATTGGCAAGATTTGAAATAAAATAAAGTGCAAATATTACAATAATGTGTCGAATAACAATTTTTAAAGGGGAAATTCCTTTAAGTAATAATTTTGAAGCAAGATAAATTCCCAAAAAACTAAAAAACAAAATAAGTTTAGAAGAAACTTCGAAATTAATTATTTTGCTTACAAAGAATAAGACTGTTAAAAGAAGTAGTGAACGCAGTATTTGAATTCGATAGAAATACTTTTTTTTAAGCTCTATCTGCGAAGTGTCAAAACTACTTTCTTTCTTAGTGAAATACATATGTTATTTATAGAGATCCTTGCTCTGAATATACTGATAGACTGCCGCAGGCAATAAATCTTTCACCTCAGAACCTTTCTTGATTAAAGCTCGAATTTCCTTACTGGAGCCGGGAACTGAAAGATCGATAACTTTACTCTTTGGCGGCAAGTCTTCTATTTTAAATGCGATACCTGGCCTCTTTAGAATCGCAAATTGAGCACTGTCCCAAAGCTCTTTTCCTCGGTACCAACTTTGTTGAATTTCCGACTTATTCTCTGCGCCACCTTGAATTAAATCCGATCCAATTACTAAGTAGCAATTATATTTTTCAGAAAACTTTTTATATAGCTCCAGACTAGGTGTAAATTTTTCTTTTTTTAAATCAGAAAGATCTAAAATAGTATTTGGAATATCACTAAATGCCAGTTCAGCAATTTTACTGCGATCGGTAAGAGATATTTCATTATTGGAAGACTTATCCAAACGCGGCCCACAAGGAATAATCAGAACTTGGGCAAAATATTGACAAAGTGCTTTAATAATTTTTTGATGATGGATCGCTGCCGGATTAAAACTTCCACCAAAGATTGCTAATTCTTGTTTTTCAGTCATAATATGTGACGATAAAAGAGGAGGATCCTACATTTCAGACAGTCTTATTAAAATACAGTAGATTATAATCACATGGCTAATTATAACAAGGATAAAATTAATATCTTATTTTTTGATGACAGTTGTGCCATGTGCAACGCCTGGGTAAGATTTGTGCTGAAAGTTGATAAGGATGGCAAAAAGTTTATTTTTTCACCCTTACATTCTCACTTTTTTAATAAAGCAATTCCTGAAGAAATAAGAAAAACTCTTCCCGATAGTATAATTGTTCTTAGTTCCCAACTAGATCTTTTTTATAAAACTGAAGCAGTATGTTTTATCTTAAAAGAGCTTTCCGGATTTTGGCTTATTTTAGGTTTGATTATTAATTTATTCCCTTTAAAATTTTCAAATTTTATTTATGACTTAGTGGCAAAAAATAGAAAAAGATTTTTTAAAGCGGATCGTTGTGAGGTTTTAGAACCGGAAGTGAGTAAGAGAATAGTTTATGATTAGTTCCTATCTCTGCGAGTCCCTAAATCTTGCTATACCTTTAGGAATTTAAACACAGAGCAACAGAGAAGGATAATAATTTTCTTTCCCTCTCTATTGCTCTGCGTGCTCTGTGTTTAAATTTTCCCTTAGAAATCAACTAGTCGTCCGAAGCTTTATCGAAGGAATAAAGAAACGATCATTTAATTCTTAAATTTCAACTCAGTAGCTTCTTTTAAAACTATATTTTTTAGTTCGGTTGATTTAGGGCTGAGGCCTGTTACAAAATTTTTATAATAATCAGCTCCCGCAGAATCCATATTTTGTTCGGCAATTTTAATGCCGATTTTTGCGGTGTTACTGTTTGTGTATAGACAAAATAAAGTAGCTAAATTTCTTATTAGGTCTTTGTCTATTTCCTTTCCTTCAGCTTGCGTAGGATTGAGGCTTAGAAAATTAGAACTATTAATCAAAATATTATTTAAAATTCTTAAGTCAACAAGATCTTTTTCCACTTCCCTACATTGATTTTCATAACCTAAGGCATTAGTGATAATTTTTTGAGTATTTATTTCCCATTGCGTATTAGAAGAACTAGTAGGAAATTTTATTTTTGTTTCCGTGCATTTGGAAATTACTTCATTAACATCTTTGGCAACATTTTTAGAATCTACAGAGGATCTTCTTCCATAATTAATCAATTGCAAACGATTACATTCATCTTTACAACTATTAATGTATTCTCTTTGTTTTATGTTACAACTTTGAATACATTTAGCTACCGCAAATTCACCAAAAAGAATTTCAAGATAAGTTGATTTTGGTGTTGTCGTAAAAATATCTTCATTAAGCGGTTTAACTATTGCTTGAGTTTCTGATTTTTCAACTGAAGTTTTAACTTTTGAATTATTGGAAACGCCCATAGTTAAGAAAGAAACAGCAACTCCGAGAACAAAAACAATTATTGGCCTTTTTCCTCGATTATGCAGTGATGGTCTGAGATTACCAAGTTCAATTTTAGTCTTAGAATCTGGTGATAACATATACTTCTTTCTATAAAATAAGATTATTATTTTAATATTATCGGAAGATTGCTCTTAAATCTTAAATTCAAATATAGAGCTAACTTCCTCTAATATTTACTTTTATTGTCAAAACTTAATTTATGTATAATTTTGATGCGTTATTAAAAAAAACGATTCAATGATTGTGCTGGCTCGAAAAAGAATTTTACTACGGAAGTACCAGGGCTTCACCGAAATTTTTTTGTAGGGGCAGCCTTTATGGCTGCCCGGTTTACAAAATATATTTGGAATTACGGGCAGGTATAAAACCTGCCCTACATGATAACACCAATGAAGTGGAGATTCTATTAGCAATTTGTGATTTTTTAAATTTCATCTGCCGTGAAACTCTGTGCACTCCGTGGTAAAGAATCTTCCTAAGCTTCAAAGATCAATTTCAATAATCGCCGCATCGCGCTGCCATTCTTCCGTGGTCCAAATAGGGTGAGGAACTTTTTTTACAGAAATATTTTTTTTATCCATAATTTTTGAAAAAAGTAAAAAATAGTTTCTTAGCCAGTAATCAGGCAAACCATCTTTACCCGCATATAAATTGCCTGTAACACTTTCTCCTTCAGTATTTTGCTCCAAAAGAATAATTTTTTTCTTAGCAACTCTGATCAATTCTCTCAGATAAAATTCTATATTTTCCGCTGAAAGATAAAGTAAACAGGCCGAAGAAACAACAATATCAAAGCTTTTGTTAGGGAATATTTTCAAATCTGCTCCAGAGCATTGTTTTAATTCAACATTATTAAAATTCCGCACTCGTAAAAGATCTAAGCCTTGAGAAATTTTTTCTTGATCTAAATCTACCCCAACTAGCTTCCGATCTTTAACAATTTTACAAAGAATATGAAAATTTTGAGCCATTCCGCAACCAACTTCCAGGAAGGTTTCAAAAGGATAATTACTTAAAATTGCCTCAATTAAAGTGGCTCGTTCTGAGCCGGAAAGAGTTTTTGCTTGATTAAAGCCCAAAACTCTTTTTTGTTCATTAAGCTGCCTTTTCCAAAACAAATTCCAATAAACCTCTTGTAATCTTAAGCAAAGCGCTTTGGGCAAAATGTTTTTATAAGTCATTAGTAGTTTAATCATTATTCTATTGCATCTGCCAAAGCTATTTAATATTCTTTTTAATTATAATCATTTATTTGGTTTAGGACGATATTTGCATTATCATTATTTTTAAAACACTTTAACGATAAAGGACACAAAAAGGTTTACATAATGATTAGTAATAAAGTCAAAGAAAAACTAAACACTTTCCTTTCCAGTCTCGAGCCACTATTGAGTCTCAGTCCTTTTTATACTTTAGATTACTCCTGGCCCAGCTTCGCTTTTTTTGACAGCTTAACACGACCACTTCGCGGCAAAAAGAATTTAGATCAATTCTCTACTGATGTAATTTCAGCAACTGCCGCTTACTTGGCAATAATAGCCCATGATTGCTGGCAATTATATGAGTCTGAAGTAATTGTTGATCTACAAGAAGAAGGAGTGATTATTGGTGCCCGAAAAGGAAAGTTTATTCCTGAAAGTGAAGAAGTAGTTTTGTATATTGAAAGAGATTTAAAAAAGATTCTTGCTGAATTTCCTTATCCTTTTCCTGTTTTTTCTGATTTCAAGAGAGAGATTGCACCATACATGAATATCTTAAGTCCTTTTGCGATTGGCGTTGTCACTGGTTTAAGTCCCTATATCGAAGGACCATGGTCAAAATTAAAACCTGTGGAATTTAAAGATAACATTGAACTAACCGTAAAACATTTGGCAGAAGGTTGTGCCAATTATTATGCAAAAATTTTCCCCAATGAGCCCTTAGGACAGGTTGCCGAATTATATTTAAATTCACTAATTTTTCCGCCAATTTTATATTCCGAAGATGCTCCTGGAAGAAGAGCAGTTAGTGGAATTTTAGAATTTGCCAAAGAATATAAGGTCACTAAAGAAAATCTTCTGGCACTCTCACTTAATTTAAGCAGGTTTCCCGATGAAGTATTATCCCTTGCCGGCATTGCCATCTCTTCGGCTTTAACGGAAAAAGAAAATCCACATCTTGTTGCCGCAGCAGATATTAAAGGCCTTTTCCTGGGAACTCTACGTATCGCTATGTATGATGTAGTTGAGCATTTCAAATTAGCAGAAGATTGGTTAAAACTTGAAGATTACAGCGATCAAAACAAAAAACAAATCGATAAAGAAATTAATTTAGGCTATTTCCCTTGGTTAAAATTAAGTAATGAAAAAGTATACACTGCCGCTAACGATGAAGAAGTTAAAAAATTAATTAAAGCGCTTGCTGTTTTTGATTTAAAAAAAGCTATTACTATTACTGATGATATTATTGCAATTGATCCCAGCGATATTGAAATTAGAGTTCAAAGAGCATATTGTGATATTATAAAAAGAGACATTCAGTCGGCCAGCAGTAATATTAAAAAACTGCTTAGCGAACCGGAAGCAGATTCGGTAGCTTCAGTTTTTAATTTATATGGAATGATTCTGCTGATCACCCAAGAATTTGAAAAAGCAATAAATTTATTCAAACAAGCGCAAAATTTAGCTGCGGGAGATCCTCGTCTTTCCAATGAAATTTCCAATAATCTGGGTTGGACTCAGATGTGTAATATGCAACATCAAGAGGCTCTTGATACTTTAGAACTAGCACTGCAAAGAAATCCCAAAAGCTTAGTTACGATGTTAAACAAAATGGCTTGTTTGATTGAGCTGAATAAGTTTAACGTTGCTGCGCGCTACATTAAGGAACTTGTGGACTTAGCTCCTTTTGAAAATAGGGCAATTTCAGCGGCGCTGGAAATTTTAATTTTTCGCCAGAGTACATAGATTTTCAGGGAGCTGGCCATTTAGCTTATTTCGATTTTCCGGGCACCCATAAAGGGTGTTGCTACAGATACCTAAAATATGCAAAATCCTAAAGTAGGGGCACCCTTTATGGGTGCCCGTTTAACCGGATAAACTCTTTCTCCAAAAAACATAAAGTTACTTAGCATCAGCTAAAACACTAATTTTTTTCGTAAATCATCCTTTTTTAAATAAAAAATCTAATATTTTTTATAGCTTAACCCTTCTAGCGCACATTTAAATGCTAAATTTTTCACCTAATTACCTGAAATTATAAGATATTTTTATGAAACACTAGCTCACAAAAGCTTCATAACAGTAGTAAGAGAGTTTTTTGTTAATGGAGCAATATTCTAAAAAGATCAGATAGGTTAACGGGGAGATTTTAGATCGAGACATGAAAATAACAAATAAATTTAAATACTTTTGTCTGCTTAATTTGATTTTGGGAATTTATTTTCTGACGTCATCAATTTGTTTTGCTGAAGAAAAAAAGCAAGTAATCAAGAAACCCAAAACAGGATTAGAATTTTTTGAAAAAGGTTTATTCAATTATAAAAATTCCAACCTAAATTCCAAAGTGGCATTCTTCGAAGGTGATTTTAAAAATAAAGAAGTAATCGATGTTACTAACGAGGACAAAAAAGATTCGGCACTAGATACTTCTTCTAAAGATGAAAAGCCTGTTGTTAATTCTGAAGATCCTGAAATAAACAAAAATATCGTTGAAAATGTTAAAGAAAACTTAAGCAGCAAATATGCAGTTGTTTATGATAGCGATAGTCCCGATAAAAAAGTCATCTCTCCCGATGAAGATCCTAAAATTGCAATCAATAAAGATGCTTCCGGACCAGCAATTGGAATGGTTGCTGCTTGGCAAGATGGAGATCGGGAAACTGCTACAAAATATGCCTCGCAATGGGTTCGATACCAACAAAACTTTTTCTTTCTTGTAAGAGACATTACACAATTAGTGGGAGAAGCTTTAATCAAACAAGGCGAAATCGATCAAGATCAATGGGTGGGAGTTAATCAATACATCGATTATGAATTTGCCAAAACAAGAAACGAAACCGGAGCTTTATTTAAGCCTAAACATGAACAGGCAATGAAAAGAATTAAAGCGGATTCCAAAGGTGAAGCGGAAATTTACTTTTTCTTTACTCTCAATTGTTCTTGGTGTCGAAAAATGGCACCAGATGTTGAAAGACTCTGGAGAGCTGTACAATCTGATAACAAAGTTAAAATGGTTGCCCTAACAATGGGTGCTACACCAAAATCTTGGATTACTGAATATCGAAAATATACCGGCTTAACAATTCCAATTTTAGAAGGCGAAAATGTTGCCAAAAAAATGGGAGTAAAATTTGTTCCGGCTGTGGTGATTGTTGCACCAACAGATAACAAGGCTTACTTAAAAACAGGCGAACAAGATTTCAACAGACTTTACGAATTTACAAGAAGGGTGCAAGGACTACCTAACACTTTAAGCCCGGAAATAGAGCAAATAATTAACACACCAATTGGCGAAAAAGAACAGCTCGAATTAATCCAAGCAAAAAAAGAGATTCCTAATAAGAAGGTAGATAATGTTGTATCTACAGTAAGTGGCTTAAATAACAATAACGAAAGTCAATTGAGATTAAATAAGTTTTAAGTTTGGTTATGAGGTAAATATGAAAGACTCAACTAATAGATTTAATTTTTTAATAAGTATATTTTTAATAACAAGTTTTTTTGTTATTAATACAGCCCTTGCCGATTATGTCTTGGTCGGAACTAATATCGTAGATTCGCAAAATAATGTGGTTGGTACTTTGAGTTCAGTTGTTAACCCCAATACGGGTACAACAGAAAGTGTTGCTGTCGATAGAAATGGTAATCCTTTAGCTAATCAAAAGATAATTTCATCCGAAACCGGGGCAATTTATAATGTAACTTCCGATGGAAAATTAATTCAAGAAGGAGAGGATGAGAATAAAGACGAAAATGGCAATCCAATTCTTCCGTTCCAATTAGGAGCTGGAGGTACTGGGGGAAGCGCAAGTAGTGGAACTGGGACTGGAACCGGGAGCAGTGGAACCGGAACTGGGACTAGTGGAAGTGGAACGGGTAGTTCGGCAGCTAATAGTTCAGGTGCAACTCCACCTGAACCTAATTTGGCATCTGATGTAACTTCAGTTAGTGAAACTGTTTCTCCTGGCTCACCAATATTCGATATTGCGGGTGAAATGGAAGTTACTGGAAGTAATGCTAGTTCTGCTACATCTAGATCGAGCGCTAGAACCTTAGGCGATAAAGTAAAAAGAGTGGGTGATACATCAACAAGAGAAAATAGCATGTTGGATTCTTTTGATGGTTGGTCAACACTCTATCGTGGCACAAGAAACACTTCTCTTATGGTAGATCCTTACAAATTAAGCGAGCAATATCCTGAATTGTTTTACTCTGAAAGAGAAGATTCAAATAGGCCATCATTAGGCAAGGAATATACCTTACCAAAAAATAATACTGACAATATGGATTCAGGAAATGCTGATGCAACAGATATCGGTGTTGATGATGAAATTCTCAAAACATCAATGTCTATTTATCAACCAATAAGAAGAATGCAAAAAGATTTTTTAGAAGACCAAGCAGCCAGAAATGCTTATTTAGATAACGCTCTTACTGTAAGAGGAATTGCCATTATGACAATGGGCTTTTTAGATAAAACCGTTGGAGCAGGTTTAACATCAATTCAGCAACAAGCTGACCAGGAAACAGTTCAAAACTTATTGAAGCAAATATCTTGGACAACATCTAAAATGGCCAATCCCGATCGAGCGCAAATCTATCGTGATACTGACGAAAAATTAGAAGCTTGTTTGGAAGTAGCTTTTCAATCTCAAGCTCCAACAGCTAGCATTCAAGGACTTTCTAGAAAAATCGTATCATTTGATTGTGATGAAAAAAAATGTGGCACAGCGCCAGTTGCCACTAAACCTTATCGAACAACAACTTCCGGAGAAACAGCTTATAAGCAACAAGGAAATGGCACTTATGCCTATTGTGTATGCTGTGCAGAAACAAAAGATGAATTAAATAAAATTAACGAAAATAATCCCGATACTGGTGTCCGATATAGCCTGGCATCGAGACTTTTTTACGGAACAAAAAAACCTACTGCTAGCACCCTGAAAATGACAAGAATGCTAAATTGGTTTAGAAAAACTTATGGCGATGTTATTGTGCAAAATAAAACTGCAGGTGGCCCTGATAAAATATTTACTTACGCTTATGTACCTCCTGAATATAGCGTCAGAAGACTTGCTGCCGCATTTAATGATGGCTGTAAAGAACCTAACTCTGCTGCAGAAGTTGTCTTTAATGACACTCCGGGCACAAACTGCCCAATGATACTTCGTGATTTCAAAATTAAATATGGAATTTGTCCCGCATTGGTAAATGTTCTTCATAATTGGAGGGCTATTAATAACCGAGCAACCCGAACTACTGAACATGTCAGAATGCTACTGGAAGCCTCTATGGGATTGATGTTAACTGCCAATGATGTTGAAAATCTTTTAGGCTTTAATGGCGGTGAACCGGATGGCTTGCCAGCGGGAAAAGAACCAACTGATGGCATGAGACGTTGGATTAGAAATTTTTGTAATGCATCATCATTTACCGCAGTAACAAGATTTCATACAAAGCAATCTCAAATTATTAACGATCATTTGATTTTAAATCAACAACTGACTTCTATAGAAAAGGGGAAGATTTTGGAATTAATGTCAAGGGTTAGCCAGCATATTGCTCTAGCAGAGAAAGATTCTTCATCTAGTTATCCTGTTGAAGCTTTATTAGAAGGATTGCTAGTAAAAACTGGACGAGAAAATATTGGTAAACAAGCAGCAATCTCCGGAGCATCCGGCGCAATGAAAGCAAGAGTTGGTGAAATTGGCAGTATTCTTACTTGGGGAGTGGGGGTTGGAGATTACTTTGCTGGTGCAAGCGGTGGTAGCGGTACAGTAGTCGGACGAGAAGCAGATCCAATTACAAGAACGCTTGATGAAATTAAACCATAGTAATTTATTATGCCCGATTCAACCACATTATCAGCTGCGACATTTGTCTGTGCGGTGCTGGAACAGGCCGGGTACATGGCGCAAGCGCAAATGCTGCAGGATTTCAAAGCTTTTTTTAGAGAAGCAGGGGCATTTATTTACTTGGTCTCTATTGCTTCAGGCATAATTTCATTTGTAATCTTCGGAAGTTTTAGGGCAGCAAGATATTTGATACTCGGTCCTGCTTTTTTTTGGTTTTTAATTGGGCCGACCTCAGAATTTGACGGAGTGCTCTGGAAACTTGGTGACGCACCAGCAAGAGCAATTGATCCGAGGCAGCGTGGAGACGCAGTTTCCAAGGCAAGTGTTAATAAAGTACTTAATGAAATTGGTTATGGCAGTAGTACCACAGGAACTCCTCCTGCTGGAGGCGGTGGAACATCCACAGTTGAAAATATCAAAGTGGCCTATTTTTTTTCTTTCTTTGTCCGAGTGGTCAATAGTTTAGTTAGGGAACTTTCTCAAGAAATAATTGGGGATGAATCCAAGCATTTGAATTATATCAGTAAAGGGAGAGCGCTTGATTATCTAATTAATCATAATCCTACTGACCCCTATTTAATTGAAACATTTGAAAATAACTTAATGGTTAAATGTAGCGGTTACTTTGGAGCGGCGATGGCTCTTTCCGCTTACGATATTTCTTCAGAATCGTTTATTATCGCCAGTTCAACTGCTGAAGCCGCTCAATTAAAAAGACAAAAATATTTAGAACTTTTCCGGGCTTATCAAGGACCGGGAGCAGGACAAGAAAAAATAACTTTAAATAATAAACTGACCAGAACTTTAAAAATGCTTTATTATTTAAAAAAAGATGCTGCAGACGGAGGTGTTACCCAAGCAGAGATTGATACGATCAATGCTTCTTTTGAAGGAGATCCTGACAAATCAAGCAAAGTTAACCAAGCCTTAGATGCAAAAATGCCCGGAAAGACAATTAGTTGTCAAGAAGCCTGGCAATTAATCGCTAAATTTCTGGCAGAAGATTATGCGCCTGCTAGAACAAAATATATAATTAACATTGCCAGTGGTGCGGGAAGAGATGCAGGTGAAGCTTGTCTTGATTTAGAAGAGAAACTTACCGGAGGCAGATCTAGTGATAAAGCCGGTTGTGAAACAAGATTAAATAGAATTGTTTCATTATTTATCCTGAAAAATGGAGTGACCAGGGGGCTTCCCTTTGCCAGAGCCGCTCAATACGCAGCTAATCAAGAAGTTGAATTCGGTAAATACAAACAACCGGTTTACATGCAGGTTGCAAGTACTGCCGGGCTGGCTCTAGCCAATACTGTTCCTGGAGGAGGAGCACTTGTCGGCTTTCAGCAATCTTTAAGTCCTTATGGAAAAGGAATTTATAATGCTGCTTCCAACGCCTTTGGAATAGCGGATAATGATAATCAAATGAGTAAATTTATTGCTTCCTCAATCAGCCAAGATGTTGATAAAAAAAAATGGACTTTGTCAGCCAGATTAGTAAACGTCGGGGGTACTACTGATGCAGCATTTGTTGAACTTCCCCAATACCAAATAAGAAACTTAAGACAAACACTGTTTTCTTGGGCACTAAATGTTCCTTACTGGCAGGGTGTTTTACTTTATTTAATTTCCATTGTTTATCCCTTTGCCGCTTTATTGGTTTTAATGCCCTCCAAGGCTGCATCTTTTTTGACAGTGCCGATGGCTTGGCTGTGGGTGAAAAGTTGGGATCTAGGATTTGCCTGTGCCATGGTTTTTGAAAAAGTACTTTGGAATATTTTTCCGGCAACAAAAATTAATGAAAAATTTATTAATACTAACTTAGAAAGTAATTTACTTTACGAAGCACTGTCTGAAGTACAAAAATACGATCATACCTGGAATCTGCATATGTATTACATGATGCTTTCTTTAGTAACTCTTTCAGTTCCAACAATCATGGGTTACCTGACTTTGAAATCTAAAAGAGCGATTCTTGCCAGTTTTACAGACAAACTAATGAGTGATTCCAAACAATCAGGTGAAATGCTGGCTTCCGGTTACAAACTTAATCTTGCTTCGGAAAGATTAAAAGTAATGAGAGACGCCAAAGGTGCCGCAGCAATGATGACCGGCAAAAGAGAAGAAGGCGGAGTAATGGGAGGTGGTGGATTGGTGGCCAAAGCCTTTGGCGGAAACAGAAGTCAACAAGTCGGCTTTTTTAATAAAATGCAGCTTTTAAAAGATCTAACTGGAATAACTGGAATCAGCCCGGATAATGCGATTAATCTTGCTGCAGGTCAGGTTGATTCTCTTCGAATAGGTTTAGGACAACAAGTAAACTACGATAGACAACAAAATATGATCGATCACCCACAACTAGGACGTTGGGGTTTAATTCAAACCTTAAATGATGCTTATGCCACCCAATTTGACCAATCTGGCGGTTTCGAAATAACAGATACGGAAATGAATCAGGCTGATGTTTTTATTTCAACCTTTCAGAATAAAGTTGATCGAACATTCGATTATGGAGTAGGAATAGCCAGTAATCTTATTCAAAAAGGCACAAATCTCCCCGGTTCAGCTGGGACTAAAGCAATTTTAAAAACTTTTGCTAGTTTTGAAGCATTGAAAATTGCGGCCGCCAGTAAAAAGGCTAGTGCCAAAGGCGAAAAAACTGAAATTGATATTGCTCTGGATCACATTAGAAAACAGCCTGGTTTTGAAAACTTAACCCAAGATGAACTGCTCCGCGAAATGTCTCTCGCCTTTGATGCTCCAATTGACTTAAATAAAATTAATGAAAGCATTACTGGCATTTTCGATTACAGGAAAACAGTCGACCCAGAAAGAAGAAAAGAGTTGGAAGCGATGTATAATACTCCATCAATTGGAAGTCCGGCCGCAAGAAAAATTGATGAAAATATAAACTATAATATTTTAGAAGCTTTATTGCCCTTAGATAAACCTTGGGATGAGACAATTAGTTCTTCCATTATTCGAGAAAGCATTAGCATTAAAAAACCAGTTAAAGGTAGCACCAATATTTTTAAAGAATTTGAGGATAAATGAAAATATATTTTAAATATATTTTAATATTAATTTTGATGCTGCTCCTTAGCGTTAGCATTGTGTACGCTCAGGATGCACCTTCAACTGATGCCACCACATCTGCCGGAGCCTCTACTGGCACATTAGTTGGTGCTGCCCTGGAAACTGCCGGTTATTTTGCTCAAGCAAAAATTCTTGCAGAACTAAAACAAGTCATTGATAAGTTAGGAGCACTTATTTACTTACTCTGCATTATTGGCGGAATTGTCTCTGTTGCTCTTTTAGGAAATCCAGGAAATGCCTTATGGTTACTGCTTGGTCCGCCAATGTTTTTTTTCATGATCAACATCAAAGTGAATGCCAACGGTGCTGAGTGGCGTTTAGGGGCATTTGAAGATCATCGAGATCTTCAGAAAACTCTTGCCGGGGTGGAAATAGACGGCAGAACTGGTGAAAGCGTTTCCTGGTTTTTTCACCATTATAATGTTCTGATTTCAGACACCATGCAACAGCTGATCAGTTTTGTAACAAAAAAAGATTTGCGACACCAAATGAAATTCATGGCTCGGCAACAAATTGTTGATGATATGTTTGCTGCAGAAATTGATTCTTCAGAAGTTCTGCAATTGGCACATTTGTCTCTTGCTCAATGCATGAATGAAATGGATGCAGCTCGAAGAATTGGATTAGGAATGAGAGACCCCCATTATAAAAGATCTGCCGGTTTTACGGAAGCTGTCACTTATTACTGTAATAATTATACTAAAAAAAATAAATATATCCCTCAAGACTCAGCCGCTTTTGATCTGATTAGACAAATAGAATTTAAAAAGGGAAATAGCTCAGCTTTTGAACAAGGTTTTAATCCCAATCCTGCTACTTGTGAAACTATTTGGAATTGGTTGTATGAGAGTGTAAAAGATATTTCTAAAGATGATTTTGAAAATTCCATTGCCATGAGAGTAAACTCGGAAGCAGATATTAGATTTTTAGAAGAGATAAAATTAGAAATAGCGGAGAAACTAACTCAGTCAGCTCCAGATCCGGAGCGGGATTTTCATGAACAAAGTGATCTTGCAGAGAATTTTACTTGTCCTGGCAGTAATGCCCCACAGACAATCAGCAGAAATGAACTTGTTCCTCTAATTTTTGCAGGTCACCTGATAAAAAAAGTCTACTCCAAAGATCCCCGCGGTCAAATGACACAGCAACTATATGACCGAGCTGGCGTTCAACTTGCCACTACAGGCAATGATAAATTTCTCTATAGCAATGCCCAATGGAATCAAGAAGTAGTAAGACGATTTAGAATAGAGGAGTCTGCAGAAGCTGCTAAATATGAAGGTTTTATCATCGCTATGATGCTGCCTTATGTTCAAGGTGCCGGACTTTATGTTCTGGCCGTTACATTTCCTTTCTTTGCTTTATTATTAATAATCCCCGGAAAAGCAAATGGCTTCTTTATGTGGTGCGCTCTTTGGGCCTGGTTAAAAAGCTGGGATGTTGGTTGGGCTTTAGTCATGGTTGCTGATGAACTTTTATGGGTAATGATGCCCCATAGTGGTTTCTTCCGTTTAGCCAAAGGTTTTACTGGTGGAGCAAATGCCGGTGTATATAGCGATCCGGTGAATGTTTTAGAAGCAGCATTTGGTGGAGACTATGCTTATAACTTATCCACTTATTATATGCTTCTTGGAACAATGATTACTGCTGTGCCGATGCTTAGTGCTCAGGCAGTTCTTGGTTCAAAAAGGGCTGTCGCAGGAATTTTTGTCGATGGTCTAAAAACAATTGGTCAGGCTTTTGGAACTAAAGTCACCGATTGGATTGCTGTTGAACAATTAGGTGAAATCGATAAGAGAAGAGAACTCTCTGCTGCCCGCACTGCTTCTAAACAAATGAATAAAGACTGGGAGAGCCTTAGTGCTGCTAGAAGAGGCAACCAAGCA
The DNA here is from genome assembly GCA_964405665.1 of uncultured Bdellovibrionales bacterium. GTDB lineage: Bacteria > Bdellovibrionota_C > UBA2361 > SZUA-149 > CAZDWZ01 > CAYOOT01. The sequence goes on from CAYOOT010000003.1 coordinate 65,671, forward strand.
TCTTCAGGGACACTTCCCGGTGTGAATATGCAAAAAGCAGTTCAAAATTTTAGTGCATATGCCAAAAATACTCAAATGGCCAATAGCTCCGATCAATTAGCCAGCAACAAAGGTTTTGTAGATAGTCTTAGAAAAAAAGCGGGATCTGATCCAGATGTTGCAAAAATGTTTGCAGACGGGAAACTTACAGGAGAAGAACTGAGAGATCATTTCTTAAATGCCGCGCATGGAAATCTTCAAAATATTAATGATAGCATTGACTTTAAACAATTCAAGACTTCAATAATGAGTCCAGATTCTACGCATGCCGGAGCAAAATATCTTAGAGAAACTTTTGGTGCCGAATTAGGAAAAGTCGACAGCTTTGAGGGTCTGGCAAAAATATTTAGTTCTGCAAAAGGCAAACTTGAGGCAGAAGGACAGCGTCTTGATGATTTACTAAGTAAAAGTATTGAAGCCAATACTGCTTTTTTAACTGTAAAAGGAGGTCAAGATTTCGGACAGCCAACTAGAGAATTAGAAGCTCATCGTCGACAAATTGAAGTGATGAGGGAGCAGGCAGAAATCAGAAGAGGAATCGGGGAATTGGGAATTTTGGCTGGAATAGTTACTGCTCCAGCGAATTTAATTACTCTTGGTGCTCCGATCAATAATTCGCTAATGACTTTTGGAACATCGATGCAAGCAAGCAGTGTGTTGATGGAACGAAAGGTAAGTGAAATGTCGATCCAACATCTAGCGGCATCGGCTTCTTATGCTTATTACCAAGCCTCAAAAAGTGATGAATATAATTTCTATGAAAACGTTAGAGCGGGAATAACCCATCGAGCAGAACACTGGGGCGTTCCATTTTCTCCATATCAAACAATGGTTAAGTTAGATTTTGCTTGGCAGTCCGCTCAATCAGAATCTGCAAAATATAGCGCACAGATTTTTTCAAAAATCGGTGTAGCCGCCAAAGAGGCTTTGCCATAAGCGATGAATAATTTTAATTTTAACATTTTTAATTCCTTAATTTTAACTGCCCAAGCAGCTGGTGTTGGTGCAGATTTTGGGGGAGATGGTGTAATCGGATCTGTCAGTCATTTAATTTCTGCATTGATGCAAACAGTGGGACTTTATTTGCAGGCAGAAATATTAAAAAACTTTTCTCCTTATTTAATTAAATTAGCAGGTCTTTGCTATATCTGTTCTGTGATATCAGCAATAATTTCGACGGCAATTTTTGGAAGTTATCGTAAGGCAGTATATTTTTTATTGGGACCAACTTTCTTTTATTTCATTATTGAAACAAAAGCTCCTGTTTCCGGAACGCAATTTAGAATGGGCAAACAAATTCGCGGCTCGATTGAAGATCAAAAGGAAATGATTAAGAGATATGGTATGGGCAGAGATTTAAATGAAGATGCCCAGGTATCTTTTGCTTTTTTAGCTTTTGACAATGTCATTAGTTCGATAGTGCAGGATGTTACCGATCTGCTTGTCGATACTGCAGCAAAAGAGGATATTCTGATTAGGGCAAGAGAAAGAGTATATTCCTGGGTGATGGCCGCTTATCCGGCTTCCCCTGGTTTTATTAAATTAGTCAGCCTCGGTTATACAGGATATTGCGCTGAACTAATGTCCAAAGTCGATCAGATTAGAAAACATAAATTGGATCCGACAAAGTCAAACTTAACGGACAGCAATTTGGATGAAACGGGTAAAAAATTAAAACAAGAATATAATACTCTTAAAAAAGAAAAAAGAATTAATATAATAAATCAAAGTGAGGTTACCAGTTATTTAAATTTTACCACACCTGAACAAAGCCTCTTAAGCTGCGAAGAAATTTGGAACCATGCTCGCCAAGCAGCAATTAATGTGGCAACAAATGAATTAGAAAAGAAAACATTTAATCTTTCCGGAGTAGAAGATCCCGATCAATCAACAGAGCTGATGATGACTGAAGTGAAAAATGCACTTTCAGGAGATGCTGCGCAATCCCGACTACATTCCAGACCAGAAGAGATTCTTGCTGCCTATATCATCAGATCGACTTTAAAAAAGACGCCTCATAGTGCAATGGTCTCTGGTATCTATGATAAAATACCATTTAATGCTGCAAGGCACGATGTCTTATTAAAAGATATTGCTAATGCACAAAGTTACGGTGCTTATTCCAGAATTCAATATTTTGCCGGAGCAATTCCTTATATCCAAGGTTTACTATTGTTATTATTGACAGCGGCATTTCCGTTTTTTGCAGTATTATTAGTCATGCCTAATCGTTCAATGTCGTTTATGATTTGGGGTTCGCTCTGGGTCTGGGTAAAATCCTGGGATATTGGCTTTGCGATGATCCTTGTGATCAAAAAAATAATGTGGCAATTTATTTCTCACTCAATAAATGCTTATAGCTCCGTTGTAGATTGGAATAGACCGGAAACGATTTTTGAATTAATAGCTAAAAATGATCCTCTGGCCTCCTTGAATACTTATTTACAAATTACAGCACTACTAACTTGCAGTATTCCACTTTTAACTGCCCATTTTTGTCTTGGTGCAACTAATCTTTTTGGTGCTTTCAAAATGAGCATTGATGATTCTGCACAAAAATTTGGCAATAAACGTGCCGGTATTGAAATGCGGCTTGCAGCATCCAGAGCTGAACATAGCCAATGGCTGGCAATGGAAAAATATGGAAAAGCTTCTTATGATAGAACATTGGATGATATTAAAACAACTGATCCTGCAGAAAGATTAAAAAAAGGTTATGGAGCACCACTTACAACGAAAGACGGACAGCTGCTTAGTGCAAGAGGAGATGATTCTGGACATACAGCAGCACTCATTGCTTATCAAAAAGGAAAATTTGATTATCACTTATCCAAAGAAGGTACAAGAAACGCTGCCTACTTGTCGGCACTAACTGGCCGGGAAACTCACAATGCTTATATGCGACAAGCTAGAGGGGGAACTGTTCCGCTCTCAGCAGAGTATGGTCATTTATCACAAACATTTTTAGGAAATAATGTGGGAGCCGGTGGAGTAAACTTCTTTGGTGGTCCCAATTCCACAGATTATGGTTATAACAATTTCTTCATGGATATGAGTACATTTGGTGAATCTGTGTTTAGAGGAAGTCCAGATGGTGGTTAGTTTTTTTTTAAACATAGTATGATTTCAATAGGTTATGCTTTTGAGAAATATTGATTAATAAAAAAAGGAGCAATTCTAAGATCTTAACGGATAAGTAAGAGCTAAGATCTAAAAAGGATTAACAAAAGTGCTAAGCGAAATTTTAAATAGTCTCGTTAGAATTGCTGGCTTAATTGGGGCTGGGTTGGAAACAACTGGTCTTCATGCTCAATCACATATTCTAAATGGTAGCGGTAGCGTAGGTAGCCTGATTGGTGCAGCACTTGAGACTGCCGGTTATCAAACTCAATCACAAATTCTAAATACTTTTGAGCTTACTTTATCTTCACACATCGGAGGCTTACTCTATCTACTGGCAATTATTGCTGCCTTAATCACAATTTCTATTGGAGGAAGTTATCGTTACGGCTTATGGTTATTAGTCGGGCCTCCACTGTTTTTTTTCTTAACCCAAGTTCGTGAACCAATTGCTGAAGCCAATTGGCAAATAGGAGATAACGTTCACGCAGAATCAAAACCAAGAATTATTCAAGGATCTGCAGAAATCGGTGATCCGGAAAGAAGAGTATCGGTTTTTTTTAAAGCCTGGAATAGATTGACCACTGATATTATCCAGGAACTAATTAGATTATTACACCTCACAGAAAAAGGAAGTGATTTAGATTTCTTAAATAAAACAGATCTCTATCTGGGAATATGGAATAACCTGACCATCGATCCTTCTTTAAAAGGTTTTGTAAATCTGGCATTGGTTAACAAATGTGCTCCGTATTTTTATTTACAAAGAGAAGTAAATAGTCCTTTTGTGCCAGACAGCTTAAAACCAGGATTACGCCGGCGCTTGGAAGAACATAACGGTAAAAATGTTCAAGTAAATATGAATGACCAAAAAGATTGGTTTAAGGATTTTCTTGTTACTTATTTACCGGAAGAAAATATCAAAGATTTATATACCTGTAATGAACTTTGGACCTTAGCAGTCAAGGCTTTTAGAAAAGAGGCAAAAAGAAATTTTGAATTAATGTTAAAATCCAATCTTTCACCGGGATTAAGACCAGAGCAGCGCCTAGAAAAGTTCATGTGGAAATGCAGTCAAATAAAAATTAACGCCGGTGCAATAAATCTCATTACAGATTTAATAAACGGCACAGATCAAATCAATGAACAGTGTTTAAGCGTCCTAATCAATGAAATCGCCGCCCGAGCTTTATCCAACGAATTTGCCAGTACTAATAAAAATCTTATTGGAATGAATTTAAATGAACACCCCCAATTATTAGGCAGGCAAAATTTTGGCGGCTTAAAATTTAACAATGAAACCTCAAGATCAGTAAGAGAAATAAGTGGTGTTGAAAGTTATTTACATCGTGGTGAACTAATCGCCGGAGCATTAACTTTACCCTATATTCAGGGAATGTGTTTATATTTTTTGGCTTTTAGTTTTCCCTTCTTTGCTCTAATGGTGATTATTCCTGGAAGAGAAAGTGCAGTACTTACTTGGATGAGTCTTTGGCTCTGGCTGAGGCTTTGGGACTTTGGTTTTGCCGTAGTAATGCTGATTGATAATATTTTATACGCACTACTTCCCCATGGTCCAATTATGTATGATGAAATAACTAATGACCCGGGAAAAGCTTTTGCTGCTCTTTTAGAAACTGATCCTACATATTCTGCTTATACTTATTATAATCTTGTTGCTTGTTGCCTTTTTGCTGTTCCAGTTATTACCGGCTTACTAGTAACAAAGGGAGGTGGAGAATTAGTCAACGCTGTTTCTCAAGGCTGGAAAGAATTTCCACAACTTTTTGGCAATACTGTTGCTAACTTTCAAAAAGCGATGGTCACACAGGATAAAATGCGAGCAGTTAATCAAAGAATTGCCGAAGGTGTTCGGGCAAAGGCTTGGGAATCTCTGGCTAATGACTCGGATATCAAGAAGAATTTGGAAACTGCTGCCGCCTTACAAGTTGCAGCCAATACAATTAAAGGAGGAGGTGACTCCGTTAGGTCTGCGATGCTGGCCAATGGATTGACTCCCGGTAGTTTTAAAGGAATTAGCGCAACAGTGATGAGTAGTACTGGAGGTATAGCCAAAACAGCGCTAGAAGAACTTTCTAAAAAATATAAGTCTCAGGCAATGACAAAACTTTCAATGAATATGCAGATGGAGAAGTATAAGATCGGAAATGATTATTTCTCCAGATACAGCTTAGCAGAAGCTGTGGGGAATTTGGGGTATAACTCACATCACGTTTCGCCGAATTTTCCAATGGAGTCGCTGATGAAACATATTCATAGTATGGAACAAAATAACGTATCGGGAAGAACTGCAGATAAACTTATAAATTCTGCCTTTGAAGCAATAAGTGTTACAGGACAATAATAATTTATGCCAGCAGTAGGATCATCAGGGACAATGGTTGCCGCAGTGCTAGAAACTGGCGGTTTCATTTTTCAGTCTTTTGTGCTGGATGAGCTGGGCCCCAGCCTAAAAGGCAATGTCGGCGGCTTCATTTATTTAATCGGAATTGTTATTGCCTTATATAATTTTACAGTAAGAGGAAGTTATCGCCTTGTTTCCTGGCTTTTAATCGGACCTCCCTTGTTTTTTTCTGTAATCCTACCGCGAACACACACAGAAAATGCCCGCTGGCAATTTGCTAAAGAAGACAGAGATCAAAGTTATGTTGATGCCGGAGTCCGGAGAATGTACGAAGCTCATAATCCTGGTGGAGCAGGAAGAAAAGATGTTTCTACGCTTTTTGCTAAATACAATAAAATGATTTCTTTAACTGTGCAGGAAATAGTTGCAATAATTAACCATCGCCAAAAAGATCGCGACAAAATGTTTATTTTTCGAGGTCAGCTTTATGGTAAACTATATTCCTCATACGTAGACGATACTGCTTTTAAAGATTTTATCCAGGCAGCGATGTTTGGCGCCTGCAGTAAATTTGTTAAAGCAGGAAGAGTATTGAAAAACGATCAGTCTACGGCCACTCAAAAGCAAATAGCTTCCAGTGATTTTGATAGTCAGTTTGAAAAAGCGATAGATATTACTCTTACCCCAAAAGCAGCGCTATACTTGGCCTCAAAAGAACTAAAAGAAATTTATGGCAATCCCAGTGATCCGGAAACTCCTCCAGCTGCACAAGCAGATGCAATTTTACAAGAACTAGTTCAAAGAAATATTAAAATTAATCGAAGCTGTGCTTCAATTTGGGGAGAAGTACATGCCGGTATACTAGAATATGCTCAAGGAATTGTCGAAAATATTAATGGCATGGGTGCTGCCAATCAGATCGATCGAGATGAATTGTCCAAAGAACTAGAAAGAGCAGCAATCGGCAGTACTGCCGGGGACTACACGTCTAAATTAGAAAGATTAGTTGCTCTCTATATCCTTAGAAATGAATTTTTTCGGGGAAGTAATACTAATTTTTTAAAGAAAGTGGCCCAACAAGCAAGGTCTTTTGGTCAGGTAGAAATACCAGTGGAAGATGATCTGATGCTTACAGAAAATTCTCGGATAGCAATGATGGAATTTTCTGAAAAAACCAGATTACTGCATGCGGCAAGCAATCTTCCTTATTATCAAGGATTAGCCTTATTCTTTTTGGGAACATTTTTTCCTTTTTTTGCACTGCTTTTATTAGTTCCAGGCAAACATGCCGGTTTCTTACATTGGTTTATGCTTTGGCTCTGGGTGAAAAGTTGGGATATCGGTTTTGCAGTTGTGATCCTACTTGATGATGTCTTGTTTGGTTTATTTTCCGTCGCTAAAGATGAAATAAATAAAACTGGAGAGAAGCTCTTAAGTGATGATTTTGCCCAAACGATGTATGCCTTAACACAAGTTGATCCGACATTTCAGATGGGAACTTATTATAATATTTTGGCCGTAGCAATGCTTTCTATTCCCGTAATCAGTTCTCAATTGATTATGGGTTCTGTTTCTGGAGGAGCAAGTATTATTGCATCTGGAATGAGCACCTTAGGAGGAGTGTTTGCCACAACAAGTAGAGTTGCCGCTCAACAGCAAGCAGTTACTTCATTGAAACAAGAAATTTATGATAACCAATTAGAATCTGCTTATGCAGCCAGTGATGCCAGATTTGGGAGACAACCAATTAGTCCTTTGCAACGAGCACAATTTGCTACTGCAGCAAAAGCTGATCGCCACAAAGCTCTTAGTGAAATGATTAAAGAAGCCCCTCCAGGCCCCGATGGAAAGAGGCCTCTTCCCGCTGCTACTAATTATGTCAAGGGCTTAGGACAACAATATGGAGGTTCTGCTGGAGGTGTGCATCTGCAATCAGCAGTTCAAATTGCAGATAACTCCGGTAGATTGAGTTACAATAGTTCAGGTATCAAAAGACTGGAAGGACAAAGAAAACTAAAAGGGATCCAAGGTCTTACTGGCGAAGCGGCAAGTCCACAAGGAGGCAATTTTAGAAGAGGTGCAGAAAAAATATATGGAAGACCTGTTCGACCAAATATTACCGCAGATCTTGCTTCTCCTATTGCAGCAATTTCCGGCGCACTGGCATCAATGGATGCAGCATATCTGGAAGCGGAACTCGGAGTGGAAGCTGCTTTTAGCTATTATGATTTACTTTATGGCGAACACGGGAAATTATTGGAAAGAAAAGCGAGAATTTGGGGAATGTTGGAAGTATCTTGGGCCCAGGTGGATGATGGATCAACTGCTTATCAAAAAGTTGCTGAGTATGAATACTCAATTATTGATAATCAACTAGGCATGGCCAGCACTGTGTTAAGAGAAGCAGCTAAAGCAATGGCTCCCACAAAAGGAAATATCGGAGGTTTTAAAAGAGCATTTAAATTAGGACTATTGTCTGCGGGTGGCGTTTATCTGGGAAACAAATATTATAAAGATCTGATGGGCAATGTTCAAGTCGATGAAGATGGTAATCCAGTGTTTGATGATACTGGAATTATTGATCAAATAACGGAAGAAGATTTGAAATCTGCGGATCCTTCAATTATATTGAAGAAAGTATTAAAGCCAATATTAGAAGAACAATTTACTATTCAAAACAAAGAAGGCAAAGAAGAATTTAATGATGAAAGATTCAATAAATGGATTAAGAATTTATATAAAGTAGAAAATGACTCAGAGAGTTCTAAAGAATAAACAAAGGAACAATTCTTGATCATAAGTAAGGAATCTTTTCATTTTTTCCAAATAGGAATTTCTTTCATCTTCTAAATTCAATTTTAAACAAATTTCCAAGTAATAATAAGACAGTCGCAAGTTGATAAACTTTGTTTCAAGAAAATTAGACAAGACATTAAAAGCTTCCTGATATTGAGAAAGTTTACACAACAAATATATTTTTAATTCGATAATTTCAGTAATCAAATTGTCATTGGCTTCAAAAGGGAGTTTGATCTTATTGATCTCTGCAAGAATCTGAGCAAAATCGTTTTTATTGTTTTTTTCAAGAAATAACGAATTTAAATAAAAATCAATATTTTTTATGCTCTGATCTTGGTCGGCATTTTTATAATCTAAATATTTTTCAATAGCCGAGTAATTACCCTCTTTAATAAGGATATATATTAATTGTCTTCTTAAAAAAGGATTCTGCTGCGATACTTTGCTCAAATACTCGATACATTCACTAGACTTATTGTAAACTAAATTTGCCAGCAGAATATCCTCATTCATTGAGATATAATCTTTAGGACTTAAAAGCATTAGGGGGCTCAATGCCAAGCTGGAAAATATATCTGCTGCCTCAATTAGACTAAATTTTTCATTAATAACTTTATTAATATAATTAATGTTTTCAATCAGACTGAAAGCTGTTTCTTTATTTGATTCTGCAAGCAGTTTAAGGCGATTGGGCAATGGTTTCTGATGATAGGCAGTTAAAAGGCTCAGCGCTACAAGAGCAATTAGTTCATTGGGAAAAGTGCTGAGATTTAAAAGAAGTTGTATTTTTTGCTCCTTAGTTACTTGCAGATTACTTAAATAAAAATTTAGTTGATGAGTATTTCTGCTTAAAAAAGGCTCGTCATTATAAGCAAGGGGAGGGAGAATCAAGAAACTATGGTACAACTCGGCTTGAGCTCCCAAATTTTCTACAGGAAAAACTCTTCGATAAAATTCGGCACAAGACAAACTGAGATGGTAAAGAACCAGTTTTATTTTTTTTAAAAAATCTTGTTCTTCAATTTCTTTTAATTTACCTTCTGCATAAGGCGACAAACCAAAAAACAAACCTAGGGCAAACATGCTGATTAATTTAGGATTGGTTGTGAGATCTCTTTTGATTTTGGAAAAAAAGGGGAAAGGGTTTGCGGGATTTTCCAAGATGTTCTTTAAATTTTTACTGATATTAATTTGGGAAACTTCATTTTCTTTTTGAAAATCTCCTCCCTTGATACTTAAAATAACTTCTTCCGCAACAAGTGAAAGTTTAACTTCAGCCTTGGCAGAAAAAGTTGACCAACATTTATAGGCGATAACACCCAAATAGCAAGAAGCACCAAAGATATGAGAAAGATCTTTAGCGTTATAATCTTTTTTTCGAATTAATTGCTGTAAAAATAAATCTAAATTACCCACAGAAGGAAAAGTAAAATCAAGATGATAGCGTTGATGCTTTTCTAAAATTTTGTTCCAAAAGCTGGAAAAACCAAGAGCCAATTCCGAAATACTTTCTTCAATCATTGGCAATATTCCAAAGTGTTAAAAACAAATCTTCAAAGTTCTTAGAGTTTTCCTCAAATAAACTAACTCGAGGAAGAATAATAGGAAATTCTTTCTTTTGCGAATCATAAAAGACGGTATCTCCTCCTAGCGCAAATTTATGGATCATTTTTTTGATCGCCAGTTCACAATTAGTATTTATTTTACACTCCGGAAAAGCAAAAATCGGAAATGGTTTCTGCAACTTAGAGTTTAATACTTCAAAAGATTGTTTAACATCTACTTCCATCGCCTCTACTTCCAAATCAGAAAAGAAATTGGGAATATGACCCATACTTCCAAAAAGAATTCCTGATTGTTCCATTGTTTTAACTTCCTGCCAATTCATATACGTTGGATCGCTAGGATAACCACCTCCCAATCGACTAAATATCTCAGAAAGAGAAAATAATGCTGTTAATCTTAATTTTAATTCTAAAGCATTTAGTCCAATAACAAATAAAGAAATAAGTTCTAAACTTATTTCCAAATTGGGAGATGCTTCCCGCATCGCAGCGAGGATATTTGCTGGAAAAAAATCATAGATTGGCATCGTCACTTTTACATGTTTTAAATGCAGTAACATGATCATCACCTTATCTTCCCAATACATGTCTTCTGATCCAATTACTGAAGTGGGGAGGAAGCTGGTAACAGGTGCTTGATATTTAACAATCAAGGGATAAGCATAAATAAAATTATCAACCCAGCCGCCATCAAAAGTAATTACAATAGTTTTATCAGGGATCTCTAAATTGTTTTCTAAAGAATTAAGTAATTGCGCTAATGGTATTATTTTATAATTTTTAATGAGATACTTTAAGTGTCTTTCGAAAGTAGCTGGTGTAACGTATTTTAAATTGGAAATAGGATAAGGTAGTTTTTCGGGTTCAATTATCCTTTGATAACGAATAATTTTCCATTTAGCAGCGCCAGCACTAATTTTTGCCCTGCGGACAAACTCCAATTCACCTGAATGATATTTTTTTGAAAGTTCAAGTTGTTTTGATTTTTTATCTTCCACGCCTAGGGTCCTATTGTATATCTGAATAAATCCTTTGTTTTAGAGATATCGTCATGGATGTTTATTCTACTTAAGATTTTAGGATTAGTGGACAAATTATTGCGGCCAGAGGTAATAAATGCAGCTTTAAAGCCTAATTTGTCTAAAACTTCCTGAGTTGAATTATTATAATAACCTCCAGGATAGCAAAAGACATTTAACGGCTGAATATTTTCTTTATTCATTATTGCTAAGGAATTTTCAATATCTGATTTTAAGTCTTCTTTGGCAATTTTTCGCAAATCGGCATGACTATGAGAATGACTGGCAAAAGTAATGTTAAACTGGGACATCTCTCTTATTTCATCCCAATTAAGAAAAGTTCTTGCTGGAGAATATAAGGAACTTAGATCGGCAAATTGAGCTTCCAATTTTTGCAGTAGTTTTAAACTCTCACTTGGGTCAGTATACTTATAATAATCAAGTAATTTCTCTAGATTTTTTCCATTGGGCTTTAATAAATAATTATTGATTAATCTAAACTCGTTTTCACTAAATTCTTCTTTTTTTAAGGAGTCCTTTTGGCACTCTTTTAAAAGAATTATAATTTTATCAGTCCAAAATAGATCATTAGTATTAACAAATGAAGTAGGAATAAATATTGTTGCTGGAATTTTTAATGATTTTAAGAGAGGGAAGGCATAAAGGTAATTGTCATGCCAAGCATCATCAAATGTTAAAGTAAGTGTTTTGCCAGATATTTCCTTTTTGCTTTCAAGACGATTTAGCAACTCCGAAATTGAAATTACCTCAAACTCATTAGCCAGATATTCAATCAGCATTTTAAAGGTTGCTGGTCGAACATACATTCCATCCTCAAGGGGATAAGGTAAGATCTCTGGATCAATCACATGATGAAAGGTTAATACTTTAGGGGATTTGCTTATATAGCCTAATCCATTGAAAATCTTAGTGATTTTATCTATTGAAAAGAATTTCCCTAAAACAGTTTTAACTTCATTTTTAAATAATTCTAAGCTCATTTTAATGTCAGATTTAAATTCAGAACATAAGTAACTTTAGTTCTCATACTTAGCATAACATTAGAAAGAAGGCTTATAAAATTAAATAGTTAGATGGGATCAGAAAATTTACAAATTAGAAATGCTTCTGTCACACAAACTGCAGCTGAAGCAAGTGCTGGAGTGGGTACAGTAACGAGTCTGATTCATCAGCAGGCGAAAGAATTTGCTGAGCAACGGGCAACTTTAATACACCGAAAATTTCCAGAAACAAGTGAAGAGTTAAAATCCTGCAATGAGGACATTCAAAGAATCAGAAAAAAGATTGAATCAAGAACCAACTCCCGAGATCTTCTTGAAAATTTAGATCAAACAGTTAAATATTATGAAGACACCAAGCGCTTGCAACTAGCAAGCGCTGATGTTTGGAATCTCAGTAGAGATATTCAGGAAGCCAGAGGAATTAATGGACTAGGAGATGCTTCAAAAGCAATAAAGAGATATCAGGATTATGTCAGCTCACTTTCTGATCTTTTTAAAAGAAACCCCTCATTTAGAAATGTTCTAGAAGAACACTCCCAAAAAGCTCAAGAAGAAGTTAAATTTTCCATGGAAAAGGGCTTTAAAGTGGCTCAGGAAATCAAACTCTCGATCGAGGGTTTGGGAACTAATCAAGATCTGCTTGATGCAGCAATCAAAAAACTTTCGCCCCATGAACTTAAGTATATGCGAGCGGCTTTTAAGCAAACAGTTGGAGATTTAACTGAATGGATTAAGGGAGATTTTTGGTTTGCTTCGGATGCTGCAAAATATCTTAATGCAGTGGATATTACCGGAAGCCATGACAATTACAAACCACCTGCCAAAGTAGTGGATACTAAAAATTTTTCCCGAGTTCGCTTTTTAGAAAAAAATACTGCAGATATTCTCAGTGAAAATCAAACCGGTTCCATTGCTAACAATATTTTAAGTTCAGATAATCTACCACAGTTATTAAATTCCTTAATTAAACTCCAAACACTTCCTGAGAATCAGCAAAAAGAAGTCTTGAAGTTTTTGCAAAGTGAAACTGCTGGAAATTTTATTTCTTACTTAAGAAGACATAATAAAATTGAGATTAGTCAAAATACAGCAGAGTTTTTAAATAAACTTTCTTTAAACACTCCTCAGAGTTTAAAAAGTAATTGGTCTAGTTTCTTAGACCATCAAGTAAAAGAGTTTGCCACCGGCATTGGCAAAGAAGAAGCTCAATTAAATCCTGATCGGGAAAGAATAAATTTATTAAATAAGCAGCTACAGCAAATAGTAGATCTTTCCAAACAGTTTGGCGAAAGTATCGATATTAAACAGTTGGAAAAAAAGAAATTACAATTTGTTTTAATCACTCAAGCAGAAGAAATTAAATCTTTTGTTACTGGAAAATTTAAAAATCCGGAATTGTATCAATTAAGCAAACATTTAGATACTGCCAACCAACAAGCGCTTATTAAAAGAACTCAGGCTGAAGTCGCCGCATATGTCGAATCCAAAAAAAGCTTTATTAAACTATTTCCCGAATTAAACAAAGAAATTAAAGAAGCAGAACAAGTCGGCGCAAGAGAAGGAGCTGCCATAGCACAAAAGATTTATAGTGGCATTCAGGGATTTAAAAAATTATGCGATCATTGGGAATGGGGCAATGGGGAACTACTAAATATTGCCAAGGGCCTAAGTGAAAGTGATTTTGATTTAGTTAAGCTTTATTGGAGAAGACAATATGGCACAGAATTTCTGGAAGATTTGCAGACAGAAATCGGTAACACCGCTGATTACAAAATCGTAGTTTGCAGATCACAAGGGAAAGTAGCAGAAGCCTTAGCCATTGAAACATTACAAAATATTGGCGATCCTGATTATTTAGAAAAACAAATTCTACCTTTATTAAATCCTCAGAATATTGCTGCTTTCGATCGAGAATTTTCTAAATTAGCACCAAAGTTAACAGTAAGTCATAGAAACGGCGGCAGAACTGTATCCAAAGATTTTACTACTGCAGTTAACCTCAAAATCGGTGAGCATAAAAACAAGAGATTAATTATTGCTTTATATAATCAAGCACATGCAAAAGAAGATACCTTCGTAAAACTAAGAGCAGAAGTTGATAAAGCCATCTTTTTTAGACATTTTGAAAATTCTCAGGGTGAAGATTGCGCCAAATTTTTAAATCAAATGGCCAGCAACGGATCACAAGGGTATGAGTTAATTTATCGCAATGATCCAAAAAAATTATTGGAAAAATTAAAGCTAGATGGTGTCAATGAAAAAGGTTATGTTGATACCACAAGACTAGATGCCTTTATTGCCGCTTGTGGTGGTGAAAAGAGATTAAATTTAATCTTAGATCAAGAAAAAGCCAAAGTAGATCTGACAGCGAATCTTAATGATGCTCAGGTGGAATGGTGTCGATCGATGATTGTCTCTGATAAAGAGGGCAAAAGGAATTCTAATAAATTTCAAGAACACATTGTTGCTCTAAGATATGCCGGATACGATAAGTACACCTTTGGTTGGGGAACGGATGAGGATATAATTAAAGAGCATTTTGTTCTTAGCGATCGAATTTCAGCCAATATTAGCTCAAAAGAACAGAAAGAATTTTTTATTAACAACCAGCGAGCATATAATAAGAAATTTTTTGAGCTGAGTGAATTTTCAGCAGAAGCTCAAGCCATTATTAAGGGAGAGTTAGATGAATGGGATCAAAAACTAACCAGTGATCGTCGCTTAAATGGAGAACTTTCTGAATGCGGTCAGGTCTGTGAAGCTCTGGGCCGTCCTTATTGGTGGAATGGAACTAATTCTGCGGTTGTAAAAAATATTGTCAGGCATAAAAATTCTCAACAATTATCAGAATTCGATCACAATCTACAAAAATATTTATCAGAAATGGGCTATCAATCCTTAGTTCAATCCTATGTAGCTGATAATGATAAATCAACGGATGGTAAATCAGCAGCACCGCTATTAAAAGGCTGGCTGATGGAAGAAGGTGAGGAAAAAGTAGAAACGGAACTTTTACTTGCCGGCAGACCGGAAACTTTAAAACAATTTCAAGATGCAGCAAAAAAACGTTTTGATTATTATCAGGAAAGCTGGGAAGTAGGAAATTATTGGACGGGAAATAATATTGAAATGAAAAAGGACTTTGCTTTATTTCAAGATTTCATTCAATCAACCGACAAAGCCAAATTAATTCCCGGAACTGCAGAATGGCGAAAAATGGAAGCGCTATATCAAAATTTTCTAGTTTCTGCAGGACAGTGTCGAGAAAACAATGAAATATTTACCGACCGTTGTGCCACGGCTGCAACAATAGTGGTTGCCGTTGGAACTTCTTGGGCAACGATGGGCCAATCGATGTGGTTAATTGCTCTTGTTTCCGGAAGCTCTGCTTTTACTGCAAATTCTCTAACGCACATGATGTTAGACAAAGATACTTATACAGCCGAAGAAATGTTTGAACATTTAGCCCTGGCCGGAGTAGAAGGAATTTCTCTGGGAGCAGGCACTAAAGTGGGGCTTTTCTTTGCTAAAAAATTATTACTTAAAAAAGCTTTTTTCCTTGTTGCAGAAAAAGGAGCGATGCAGCTTAGTGGAAAAGGAATGTCTAGTTTGTTGACCCAAGCAAGTCTTAAAACAAGTCTTCAATTTTCTGAGCAAGGCGCAATTCGCGCAACAAAAGAATTAATGGAGGATGCGGCAATCAAGCAATTGGTAAAAAATGGCTTGGTCAAAGAACTAGTAGAAAATGAGGCAATACAACTAACCACCAAAGGTTTGGATCGCCTAGCCAATTCAACTTATGCCTTATCACTGGTAAATAATGTTACTCAAAGTGCCTCCGGTGAATTTTTAGCCGGTAATATCCAGGGGGGACGATTATTATTTACTGATACTAAGACTCCAGCTGAAATATTAGAAGAAATGCTTAAGGGTGGTTTGCAGCGAGCCACTATCGGAACATTAGCCTCGTTTGGTTTTACCTCAGTATTTCATGGTCTGGGATCAGCCAAAGGAAAATTGTTCTCTAATAAAACTGGTTCAGCTCACTTGGATGCACCGGCTACTGCTAATATTAGAGCAAATACACCTTATGAAGAAGTTTCACCATTTGAATTAAGAAGAATGTATCGAGATGCGACCGGTAAGAATCCTAAGGGAGAAATTCGTGGTTGGTATGATGAAGCAAAAGATCGTATTTATGTTAATAAAGATTTAAGCAAAGCTGAACAGAAGGCCGCAGTAGCTCATGAGTTAAGACATAAATGGGGCAAATTTTCTAATGGTAATAGAACGGATGATGAAATTATTAATGTCACAGAACATGTCGAAGTAAGAGCTCAATTTCAAGAAGAGATGGCTCTTCGCCAGCAAGGACAGAGAAGAGTATTTCGTCGTGACGGCAGCTCTACTACAGAGCAAATCCCTCAGAGCGAACTCGGCAAAAAGCTTAGTGTTCAAGAGCGAAGAGCTATTTACGATAATATCGTAGAGCATGTTCGGATAAATTATCCTAGAGATTTTTTAGCTGCTTCCCGAGCAAATAGAGTTGCCGCCGCCTTAGTGCAAGATCAGCGAGGTTCCGTGGCAAGAAGTCTTAATGCCTTAGGTTTTACTGCAAGTGATCCCATACCCACGGCTGAGGGACTTTTTAATATGTTTACTCACCTAATAAGAACCTGCGATGGTAATCCGGAACAGGTAGCAATTTTGCGCTCTCATTATAATAAAATTATTCAATCAGGGGTTTTAAATTCTTCTTTACCAGGCAATATAATAGGACATTTAAATCAAATTGGAATTACGGACCTGACTAAAATTACTTCAAAAAGCATTGAAACTGCAGCTAAACGAGCTACAAAAGCTGAAGCTAGAAATATTTTAACTGAGTTAAATAAGCATCGCGGTGTTGTTGGAAGAACTTGGAATAAGATAAGTTTTTATTTTAGAAATCCTGATTCATTTCTTAATGAGGTGAATTCAAACTTTAAAAAAGTTGCTGATATTCAAGCAAAAATTAGCACTGCAAGAACTAGAATTAACGATCTTGATTCTTTATCAAAAAATCCTGCAAGAATGGCCAATTATACAGATGTCCATACTTTATTGCCCAATCTCACTCAAGTGGAATTTAATAAGCTTTCTCCCCAAGCCCGATTAAGCCTTGTCTTGAAAACAAAAAAACAAATTGCTTTAGAATTGAATGTCGAATTAAAAGCGGAAAAGAGTTGGTATACAACAAAATATCCTTCGAGATTCATTAACTATTGGTTTAGAAAACCAGAAGCAATTGTTGATAGATTGAAAAAATCCCATGATAAAAATATTTATCTAAAAGTTAATGCGACAACTTTTAACAATGTTATTGCCAATATTAGTCAAATTCACTTATCCTTAAATGAAATCAGAAGTAGA
Source organism: uncultured Bdellovibrionales bacterium (assembly GCA_964405665.1). GTDB lineage: Bacteria > Bdellovibrionota_C > UBA2361 > SZUA-149 > CAZDWZ01 > CAYOOT01. Next base: position 83,012 of record CAYOOT010000003.1, read on the forward strand.
ATTGTTGCTTGCTGTACTTCTAAATCA
>CAYOOT010000004.1:0-75206 GCA_964405665.1 uncultured Bdellovibrionales bacterium
ATGGAGTGGAGAAAGTATGGCCGCCATGAGAATTTCACCAAAGACTTGGACTGGTACTGTAAGTAATATTCATATCCACGTCTGGTCAGCTAGCTTTCTGGGAGGAATAATTTCTATTTTCCCCGTGTTTCTCGTGCTCTATCGACCAGGAAGTATTTTAACTCGTCAAGTTATCACTGTGGCTCAAATGTTAACTTCAAGTTTACTGATCCATCTTACCGGCGGAAGAATTGAAACTCATTTTCACGTTTTCGGTTCTCTCGCCTTAATCGCTTTTTATCGAGATTGGACTGTTTTTCCCACGGCCACATTTGTTGTCGTAATCGATCACTGGCTGCGCGGTGTTTATTTCCCTCTTTCGGTCTATGGTGTTGCCTATGCTAGCCCTTGGCGGTCCCTGGAGCATGCCGGCTGGGTGATTTTTGAAAATGTTTTTCTAATCTGGTCTTGCAAGATCAGCAACCATGAGTCCAGAGAAGTTGCCAAAAAACGGGCCGAGTTGGAAATTTTAAACCGCAGTATTCAAGCTAAAGTTGAAGACAGGACTTACGATCTTTTAAGGGCACAAGAGGATATTAAGGAGCGTGAGGAACGATTGCAAACTATTCTGCATACGGCAGCTGACGCCATAGTAATTCTTGACTGCAACATGAGAATTGTAAAAATTAATGCGGTAACAGAAAAGTTTTTTGGATATCCAGAAGAATATTTAGTGGGCAAACATATCAATGTCCTTCTGCAAGAAACTTCCCGTAACACCATGAATAAAATACTTTTGAGTGACGGCGATTGTCCTGCCGATGAATTAAAAACATCGCATTGTAATTTGACGGCAATAGGTAAAAATGGAACAAATCTCTCGGTCGAAGTGGCGATGAGTAAAATGATGGTTGGTAATAGTCCAATGTATACAATCATTCTGCGTGACATAACAGAGCGACAAATGATGGAAGTACAATTGCGTCAAGCTCAGAAATTAGAGTCGATTGGACAACTTGCTGCCGGTATCGCTCACGAAATTAACACTCCGATTCAGTTTGTGGGCGATAATACACGTTTTTTACAAGATGAATTTTCCAACATTAAAAAACTTCTAGAGGGATCTACAAAATTAATCGAATTTTTAAAAGTCAGTGATAATCATTCAGCAATCTTAAATGAACTGGATGAAATTATGAAACAAGTGGATTCTCCATATCTCTGTGAAGAAATACCAAAAGCGATTCAACAATCTCTTGAAGGGATTGCGCGCGTAACACATATCGTTCGGGCAATGAAGGATTTTTCTCATCCTGGAACCTCGGAAAAACAATACGTTGATATTAATAAGGCGATAGAAAGCACCGTTGTAATCAGTACTAACGAATGGAAATATGTAGCTGATGTGGAAATGAAATTTGATTCTTCTCTGCCCCTAGTCCCCTGTCTGATTGGAGAATTTAATCAGGTTATTTTGAATCTGCTGGTCAACGCCGCAAACGCAATCGCTGATGTAAAAGATAAAGGGACAAATGAAAAGGGGAAAATTACAATTAGTACTCATAATTTAGGTAATTGGGTAGAAATCAAACTTCAGGACTCAGGCATTGGTATTCCCAAGAATATTGCCCACAAGATTTTTGATCCCTTTTTTACAACTAAGGATGTCGGCAAAGGCACCGGGCAAGGTTTGACTTTAGTTCAAACAATAATAATTAATAAGCATAAAGGAACCATTAATTTTGAATCGGAAATTGGAAAAGGTACAACTTTTATAATTTGTCTTCCCCTAAAAGAAGGTGTTTCTATCGGCTCTTTAAAAAAAATCACAAATTATAATTTCTTTACCGGGGAACTGCTATGAATGAAACAATGCTCTTTGTGGATGACGATGATAGCTTGCTCCAAGGCTTACAACGCATGCTCCGTTCCAAACGAATGGAATGGGATATGACGTTTGTCTCAGGTAGCCGCAAAGCAATTAAAGAAATAGAAACAAGATCTTTTGATGTAATAGTCGTAGACATGCGGATGCCAGAAATTGATGGTGCAGAATTATTACAACGCGTCAAAAAAATGTGTCCTAAAAGTGTTAGGATTATTCTTTCAGGACAAGCCGATCTTCAGACAATAATGAAAGCTATTGGCAGCACACATCAATACATTTCTAAACCATGTGACCCGGAAGTGCTTAAAGCTACCATCGATCGCGCTTCAAATTTGCGTAAATTAATGAAAAATGAGTTATTGGGAGAATTCATCTCCCAGCTGGAATATTTGCCCACGCAAGCAGATCTCTACGATGAAATCCTTAGGGAAATTAATTCGGAAAACCCCTCAATTGAAAAAATCGGCAAGAGTATTGCACGAGATATGGGAATGACTATAAAAATTCTTCAATTGGTGAATTCTTCTTTTTTTGGCCCGGCTAAAAATGTGGCCAATATTAATGAAGCAGTTGGTATTTTAGGCTTGGACATTCTCAGAAAATTACTGCTTACTTGCCAAATTTTTTCCCGCTGCAATACAGATTATGCCGGTGGTTTACGATTAGATGAAATAAATAATTATGGCAGTGCGATTGGAGCTTTGGCAGAAAACATCGCTCTTGAGGAAGGAATTGAACTTTCACAAACAAAAATTTGTCCGACAATTGGCTTATTATCGAATATCGGCAAGTTGGTCTTGTCTCTCTATGCACCAGAAAAATACCAAGAGATCTTAAAATTGGAGAAGGATAGTGAGTTGTCAATGAAAAAAGAACTTGAACTTTTTGGCACTACTTATGCAGAAGCGGGAGGATATTTACTGGGACTTTGGGGATTGCCCGATAAAATTGTCACTGCCGCGACAAATCAACATCAAAAAGCAGAAGCGGGAGAAGAAAAATTTACAATTTTATCCGCTTTACAAAAAGCAAAACAATTGATTAAAGCCAACAAACTCTGCTTTTCTAAATAAATAGAGGCTGTAAATTAAACTGTGTATTTTCCAATATACGTACGGAGCGCGGACTTTAGTCCGCTTAATACCAAACTTTTATTCTGTTATACTAAAATATTTGGAAATAAGCGGACTAAAGTCCGCGCTCCGTACGTTTTATGCTTTTAATTATGTATATGGAAATTCCCAATAATTAATTATATAGTTTAATTTACAGTCTATAGGAGATTACCTCGGACTTAAGTTCTTCGCTATCTGATGCTAATTATTGCCGATTATGCTTTGATATCCTATAATAAAATAAATTTTTTAAAAATTCTTCCTGAAATGTTTTATGGCCCATACCCTTCGTCTACTTACATTCAATATCCATAAGGGATATTCTACCGGCAAAATTCGCTATACACTTAAAAAAATTTATCAAGCACTGCGCAGTGTTGAAATTGATATTGTTTTTCTTCAAGAAGTAATGGGTAAAGAAAAATCCGGTAATTCAACCAGCGAAATGAAAACACAGGCGCAATTTGAATTTCTAGCCGATACTCTCTGGCCCCATTTTGCCTATGGTCAAAATGCAGTATTCAAAGAATCACATCATGGCAATGCTATTCTTAGTCGTTATCCGATTAAATGGCATAATAATATCAACCTCTCCACAAATCGTCTGGAAAAAAGAGGTTTATTACATGCGATTATTGCTATACCGGGAGTTAAAGACCCTCTTCATTGTTTTAATGTTCATCTTAATCTTTTTGAGCGCGGTCGCCAAAACCAACTCCCCGGCTTGGTAAATTATTTTCATAAAGAAGTCAGTGCCAAATATCCATTTATTCTGGCAGGAGATTTTAATGATTGGACACAAAGATTATCCAAGCAGTTGGAAAAAAAAATTGAAGTTAAAGAGTTGTTTAATAGCTGTCACGGGAAGCATGCAAAAACTTTTCCCAGTCATTTACCGATCTTGAAGTTGGATCGAATTTATGGTCGCGGAGTCAAAGCAGTTAAAGCACAAGTCTTAAAGGGCAAAGAGTGGCGATCGCTATCTGATCATGCCCCTATTTTAGTGGAAGTTACGCTGTAAAAAGCTACAAATTCCTAATTAAAGAAAATTCCTTCTTTTGACGAAAGCATTATTAGTAATCTAAGAATTGCCCCATTAACTTTGTTTTGATCAATTAAAAAATCAAATTTTTGTGCGAAGTATTCTTGTGGAGATAGGAAAATGTTTAAAAAATTTATAGTGATTTCTTTCTTAATAAGCAATTTATTTTTTTTAAAAAATGCAAATGCTGAAAAAGAAAAATTACCTCTTTCCAGAATAAGTAATATTACTGTTAATGGGAAACAAGTAATTTGCGCTCTTTTTTCTGGCAGAAGTCATTATCATGTTGCAAAACGGGTTCGAAGAAGAGGCAGTGTCTATCAAAGAATTCGTGGAAATGCTGCTCAGAGAGCTGCCTGCTTGAATCTTAGTAATTTAGGCACAGTTTCTCTATCGGAATTACCAAGTTCGGCAGATTTAGTGAGAACAAATTCAGTTAGCTCAGCAATTAGACCGGCTGCAGTTTCGGGAACTCCTTTAAATTTACCTGATATCCCTGATTCCAGCTTAAAAGATGTATTTTGGCGCTCAGATGTGGTTGATGCAATTGTTTCTGGTTCCCCATCGGCAGAACAATGTAGTGAATTTTTTAACTCACAAACAGATGGTTTTTCCGGGGGATTAAATGCTTGTTATCTTACTCAAAACGTTGGTTCATCCTTTGAAACTATTTTACAATCTGGCACAAGTCTCTGTTATATGAAAAATGCTCCGACGCAAGCTAATGTCGATGCTGGAATAGTCTCTTTAATTAGCGGTAGCCTTCCCGGTGGAAGTGCAGACAACCTCTTCTCTACTCCTTCCGGTTCGTCTTCAAGATTAGTTAGAGTAGATGCCTCACAAGGAGGTGAACAAAGTCAGATTATTTTTATAAAAGTTTATGGATCCAGCACAAATTCAAGCAACGGAGATAATTATCGTTTCGATATTTGGTTTTGCAATGAGGATTCTGGTAATCCGCAAGAATATGAAAGTGCTAGAGTCACTAGCGATGGAAGATTCATCTCTTCAGGTTCAAGAAATCAAGACGGAAGGACTTCCAGTTCCACTGTAACAGCTTATCTCAAACGTGAAGCCGGAAGTCTGATATTTGACAATGATCGCACAAGAACTGCCGAAATTTTCTCTATTACAGATAGCGAAAATTTCCAAAGCTCTCTAGAAGTCGATTCTTCCAATGTGATCAGAAATAAGGTTTATAATAACTTTAATGGAGAAACGAGAAAAGCTTATTCAGTGACAGAAGTTAGCGGTGCAAGCATAGCTGAATTAAAATTCTTACAAGGTGCATATAAGGAATTATATGCCAGAAGTGAAGAAGAACAATATAATTTTCAAACAGGAGTAGAATATCGGGATACTTATTACGCCGCAGCACCGAATAATACCTATGTATCGGAACTTAGTGCTGTTAATTTAAACACTGATAGTTTTTACTCATCATTCGCGGATGTAGACTTTGATAACAGTAGTTTTTCTTGTTCGGCCACACCAGATGTCCGAGTGAGCATGAATCTGGCACATCAAGATTTTGCGCCAATTCAAGCAGCTTGCGAAGGAACACGCCTAGATGGCATGGATTTTTGCAACTCAGATTCTACGGTTCAACAAGCAAGCAGTAATTATTTTAGCGTTTGCCCACAACCATAAAACTCTCGAGGTGGAATTTACGTTATAGAAATTATTTTGAAACTCTAGAACTTTTTCCTTTCTAGCGCAGGGCTGCCAAAGGCTAACACACCCGGAGGAATATCCTTTAGTACTAAGGAATTTGCACCAACAACGGAACGAGCACCAATTATACAGCCTCTACTGATAATACTTCCCAGCTCAATCAATGCTAGTTCACCCACTGTTACTAAACCAGCACAAAAAACTTTTCCTGAAAGTCGAGCAGCAGTTTTAATTACGGACTCATGTTCAGCAACGGCACAACTATTAAGAATTACGAAGTCAGCAATTTGACACTCCGGACCAACAACGGCTTGAGGCCCAATCATAATTCCCTTACCAAGTTTGGCTGAGGAAGCGATAACTGCACTGGGGTGAATAGCTGAAATTAATTCAAAGTTTTGCTTTTCTGCGGATTCTCCAAGTAATAGTCTATTTTCGTTATCTCCGACAGCAATGATAATATGCCTAATACCTAGGTGTTTTAGTTCTGAAAGAGGATCTGCTGAAGCAATAACAACACCAGAAAGAAATTTTTCTCCATTTCTTTGGAGATTAATATTATCCAAAAAGTATTTGGGAAAATATTTTCCATCTTGCAATAAAGCTTCTACAACGCATTTTGCATGACTTGATGCGCCCCAGACTGCGATGATTGTCGGATTTTTATCTGACATCTGCCTTTTTGCTTTTCTTAAGATTAATACATTTGTTCAAAAATTCTTTGAATTTTTTATTTCCAGTACGAAGATTAGTTCTAAAACCAATCTTCATCCGAAAATATTGCAAGCATTCTCCGATGAGTATTTCTGGGCAACCCAGTGTAAGAATTTTTTTGCATTTTTGCCATGAATTAATCTTTTCATCTTTAAGGCGTTCCAGTGCGCGTTGCGCACGTCGTCTTTTAAGCATACGGGTTAAAGGTTTGCGAAAATGTTCATTATGTTCTGCAAAAAGAGAAAAAGTTTTCTCGATTAACTCATCTTGTTCACTTTTTGTCTTACTTGTCCAGAAGCCTTGAGACTGACAACGATAAACTGCCATGTTTTCCTTCATCAGATGCATTTTACCTTTTGTAGAGATAACAAGCCAAAGAGGCCAATCTATTAATCCGTATGTCGGAAACCATTCAGGAAGCACGGGAATGGCCGATCGACGAAAAACAGAAGCTGCAGTGGGAAAATTTTGTTTAAATAAATCCTTCGTGATTTTAATTCCTGGACTTGCTTTTGAAAATTGTTGATTTGTAAGCAAACCGTTTTTTTCAATTCTCACTGCGTGCGTTGATAACATAATGTCAGGATGTTGATCGAGAAAATCAATCTGTTTTTGCAATTTCAAGGTATCAGTCCAATAATCATCTCCTTCAAGTAAAGCTACATACTCGGCATTGCATCTCTTCAAGGTATCCTGAAAGTTGGCAAATATCCCCAGGCAACTGCTCTGAGTTTTCACCTGAATCAAGTTCGGAAAGGAAGCACCTAATTCGGATAAAAATTGCGATGTGCCATCTGTCGAAGCATCGTCTCCAATTACAAGTCTAATCTTAAAAGAAGTGCTTTGTGCTAAAACACTTTCCACAGCCTGTTGAATGTAATTTTTGTGATTTCTGGTGATCATTAGGATATCAACTTTGATTTTATCTTTCTCAATAGAATTTTGAAGTTGCATAGTGTTTGACACAATCATTTCAAAGAAAATGAATTCTTTTAGGTAAATATTTCTTGCGGATTGTAATTTTTGCTTTCATTTTTTTGCAGATCTTTCAAACAAGCATCAGTGATTTCAATAATTTTTGTAACTGACTCTGGTTCCATTAGATCATAAAGTGGAAAATTCACTATCGCACTCCCTAAAAGCTCCGTGGTGTGAAGACTATTTGCTAAATATTCTTTTTTAAAGTAGCTCTGTTGATGAAGACAAGGACTAAAATATGTCCTCAAATCAACACCACATTTTTGCATTAAGTTAATAAATTCCTTTCTTCTTGGTCTAAGTGAGAGCGGCATCAAAACAGGTAAAAATTGTGAAATCGGTTGCCCCAGATGTTGCTGAAACTCAAAACCCTTCAGACCCTCTTTATATAAATTATATAACTGCTGACGTTTAGCAATTATATTTTTTAAATCCTTGAGTTTCAGCAATGCAAGTGCAGCAATAATTTCAGGCATCTTCGCATTCAAACCGATTGAATGCACTTGGCGATCGCTTGAGAATCCGAAATTACACATCGATCTTAATTTCTCTATCACATTTTGATTTTTGCAATAAATTAATCCGCCTTCAGCAGTTGCAAATGATTTTGTGACGTGCATTGAAAAAACTTGCAGTAAATTGGATTTTGCTCCTGCTTGACTGCCATCGATCTCTTTTGAACCCAAAGAAGCAGCAGCATCAATCAGAACGGGAACTCCTGTTTTTTCTGATAGTTGCTCATACCAAGAAAGATCCAAATTTGTCCCAAAAGTCGCATAAGGCATTATCAATGCCACTTCATCGCCATGCTTTTTAAGTAAGCTTTTAATCTGTTGCTTATCCATAGTCCAATCTTTTGGGTCAACATCACAGAATAAGGGATTTAAACCATTCCAAGAGGCGGCATGTGCAGTCGCGGCAAAAGTAAATGATGGCATCAGACAAAGTGAGCCTTGACGCTTACTTTGCTCCAATAAAAGTCTAATGGCCACAATCAAACCCAAAGTGGCATTGCAGACTGTTAAACAAGTTTGCCCAGGACTTTCAAATAATGACGCAAATTCTGCTTCGAGCTGAGAATTTTTCGGACCATAGTTTGTAAATAAGCCGGAAAGTTCAATTTCTGTGAGCAGGTCTCTTGATTCTGATAATTTGGGAGAATTGGGAATGAGAAAAGGATATTTCATGTCTACTCATCTTTTACTGTAATTATCAAGGACTACTAGCAAATACGTCTTTTTTTGGGAAAATCTTTAATAATTTTAGCATTAAACTAAGACTTTGGTTTTTTTCAATAAATATTAAATTTGGCAGTACCTAGGAAATAATAAAGCTATCTAATAAAGTTTCTAGCAATTTATCTGCTACATTAAAATTTTCATTTTTTCATACAAACATATTTTACTTCTTGTACCCAAGGGCCGGACATTTTCCTTAATTCGGCAAAGTTCTCTAAGATCTGAGATATCTTCTGCAAGAAATTCCTGGATCTTTAATTAAAAACTCTTTTTTACAAATTTTGATCTGTCTAAATTATAGACACATTTGCATTAAATACTTATCTTTAAAGATAGATATTTAGGTCAAATGAGGATAAGGGAACACCAAGGGCACAAAGTTGAGTTTATTTAGAGGCCATTATATATATTTTAAGGAAATCTCACGAGGGTATATGAAAAAAATTAGCCTAATTATTCTTTTTTCTTTTATTCTAATCAGCAATGCTTTTGCCGATGATCAATTTAAAATTGGTGTGTCGCTTGCTCTGACAGGAGAAGGAGCAAACGCAGGCAATGCTTGTAAAAATGGAATTACTCTTGCTTTGGAACATCTTCCGCAAGATCTAAGAAATAAAATTTCCGTAGAATTAGAAGACGATGGGATGGTTCCAAAAAATACAGTCAGTGTTTTTAATAAATTCGTTGATCTTTCTAAAATCAACGCCATGATATCTTTTACCTCCGGTTGTTCTAATTCTGTCGCCGCTCTTGCTGAAAAAAAGCAAATTCCCTTATTAGCCATAGCAACGGATCCGAAAGTGGTACAAGATAAAAAATTCGTTTTTAATATCTGGGTTACTCCGGAAACTGAATCAAAATTACTTGCCGAAGAAATTATCAAAAGAAAATACAAAAAAATAGCAAAAATTACGGCAATCCACGATATGTATATTGCTGTCAACAAAACTTTGGACCAAACATTAGGCGATAAAGTTCAAACTGTTCTTAATGAAGAATATTCCTCTGATGCCAAAGATTTTAAACCTTTTTTAACAAAGCTAAAATCATACAAGGATGTGGATGCAGTTTTTGTCGGTCTTTGGTTCGGTCAGGTAGGAATCTTTGCCAAACAAGCAAAAGAACTGGGGATCAAGCTTCCTCTTTTTGGTTACGAATTATTTGAAGATCCTAATGAGGTCAAACTTTCTCAAGGGGGTTTGCTCGGTCAGTTTTATGTAAATACTGATGATCCGGTAGATTCTTTTATGAAAGAATATAATACCCGTTTCCCCAATGCCGCAGGTTTAGGTTCGGCAAATTGTCATGATGCCATAATTTTATTTGCTAATGCCTATAAAAAAAATAATAGTAACAGCCCCGAAGGAATAGTTGAATATTTAGAGAATTTAAGAGATTTTTCCGGAGCTTTGGGGCTTTATTCCAGCACCGGGGATCATCGCTTCAGTATACCGGCAACGATGAAAGTTGTTACAAAAAATGGCTTCGAAAAGCTAAATAAATAAGGATCTAAGATGTTAGAAAAAAACTTCAGTGAATTGTCGGAACATTGTTATCAAATTAGAACAAAAGCCCCCGGTAACCTTGGAGTACTTCCTTTGACCAAAGAAATGTTACTCCATAGCCCCAGCGGAGATGTTTTTGGTTACAGCCAAAATGCCGGAATGGGTTGGGACCCCCAAGCAATGCTGGGAGATCAGGTTTTAATTCTTAGCACCTCGGGAGGATTGCGGGCTGATGATGGAACTCCCATTGCTCTAGGAATGCATACCGGGCATTGGGAGCTAAATTTGCTGGTTAAAGAAGCGGCCCTAACTTGTAAAGAAATGGGGCAAGTTCCTTTTTCTGCTTTTTGTTCTGATCCTTGCGATGGAAGGACACAAGGCACAGATGGAATGATGGATTCTCTGCCTTATAGAAATAGCGCGGCAGAAGCTTTTGGAAGATTAATCAGATCGCTACCAACGAGAAAAGGAATAATCGGCATTGCCACTTGCGATAAGGGGCTCCCGGCAATGATGATGGCCCTTGCCGAAGCCCACAAGTTTCCAGGAATTTTAATTCCCGGCGGAGTAACTCTTCCTCCAGTTAGCGGAGAAGATGCCGGAGCGATTCAATCCATTGGAGTAAGATTTGCTCATAATGAAATTACGCTGGAAGATGCCGCAACTTTAGGCTGCACGGCTTGTGCTACTGCAGGAGGAGGCTGTCAATTTTTAGGAACTGCCGCTTCTTCCCAAGTTATTGCGGAAGCCTTGGGAATATGCCTTCCCCACTCGGCTTTAGTTCCATCGGGTGAAAATATTTGGTTCGAACTGGCACGACAATCAGCCGCTGCTTTAAGAAATTTAATTAAAAATAAAATTCCTTTAAATAAAATTTTAACGCACGGTGCTTTTAAAAATGCAATGGTTGTACATGCTGCATTTGGCGCCAGCACTAATTTACTTTTACATCTTCCGGCTATTGCTTATAACGTGGAAGTTCCTCGACCCACCGTTGAAGATTGGAATAAAATTAATCAAAAAACTCCGCGCTTAGTTGACGTTCTACCTAACGGTCCAAGGAATTTTAAAACAGTGCAATTATATTTAGCAGGCGGTGTTCCGGAAGTGATGCTGCATTTAAGAGATTTAGGACTTTTAGATTTAAATGTTTTGACAGTTAGTGGTTGTTCTCTTGGTGAAAACTTAAATACTTGGGAAAAATCAGAAAGACGCAAGCGTTTTCAAGAGATTTTAAAAAGAGAGGATAATGTTGAATATACCGAGGTAATCATGTCCCCGGAAATGGCCAAAACCAAGGGACTTGCCCGTACAGCAATTTTTCCTCTGGGAAACATCGCCCCTGAAGGTTCCGTAGTAAAATCCACATCGATTGATAATAGTCTTTGCCCGGAAAACTGTTACCATCATGTTGGTCGAGCAAGAGTATTCGTTACAGAAGATGCAGCTATTGCAGCCATCAAAAGTAGCGGCGAAAAACAACTGCTTCCCGGAGATATTGTTGTATTAATTTGCCGCGGCCCGCTAGGTGCGGGCATGCCTGAAACTGCCCAAATTACCATTGCTTTAAAATATACTAAAGCCTTAAAACACATGGCTTTGATCACCGACGGACGTTTCTCCGGTTTTTCCAGCGGTCCTTGTATTGGCCATGTCGGCCCGGAAGCTTTAGCTGATGGACCGATTGGTAAAATTCTCGATGGAGATATTATTGAAATCAATATCGACAGAAACAAAATGCAGGGGAGCATTAATCTTATCGGCAGCAAAGATTGTCCTAATGAAAAACTTTCCGTGGAAAATGGAAATGAAATTTTAAAAAGAAGATCCTTGCGCAGCGATTTAAAAGCAAACTCTGAGCTACCAAAAGCAACAAAACTCTGGGCTGCTCTCCAACAAACTGGAGGAGGAACTTGGGGTGGTTGTGTTTATGATGTTGATAAAATTATTGAGAAGTTGAAGTAACGGCTGGCAGAGAGAAAATACTGCTGATTAAGGCTATCTGCCAAAAGTAGGGGCACCCTTTATGGGTGCCCGGTTGACCAATATATTATTTTGGAATTCCGGGCACCCATAAAGGGTGCCCCTACTATCATGATTTCATTAGATATTTTAATTATAAAATTAAATGAGGCACCCTGCCTTCCAGAAGGGATTATATAAAGAAAACATTCTGGGAGGCTCAATGCGTAAATACGAAAAAAATCTTAGTTCCGAAACAACAAAAAAATTTTCCAATCTTTTAGCAAATAATTTAAACGATCAAATGGAAGCAAGCAAAATTTGTCTGCCGACAAATGCTTACAAGATCAAAGATCCTCTCAATAAATCCAAAAATATAACTATTTTCCGATTAGATATTTTTTAATCGCTTAACCTTCGTAAGCAACTACATGCTGCTTGGATTCTCCTAGTCCTTCAATCCCCAGTTCAACTACATCTCCAGGTTTTAAATAGAGAGGCGGTTTAAATCCTAAACCCACTCCAGCAGGAGTTCCTGTACTGATAATATCTCCAGGAAGCAAACTCATGAACTGACTGAGATAACTGACCACATAAGAAACATTAAAAATAAAATTTTTAGTGCTGCCATTTTGTTTTAAGTCGCCATTAACTTTTAGCCACATCGCCAAATCATTAACATCTTTTATTTCATCGCGTGTTGCCAGATATGGTCCCAACGGTGCAAAGGTATCGCAGCTTTTTCCTTTGACCCATTGACCGCCTCTTTCTAATTGGAATTCTCTTTCACTATAATCATTATGCAAAATAAAACCAGCCACATAATCCATTGCTTTATCCATACTGACATAGGAAACTTTTTTCTCAATCACTACTGCAAGCTCTACTTCCCAATCTGTTTTTTGTGAATTTTTTGGAATAACCAAATTATCGTTTGGTCCGACAATAGAAGAAGTGGCTTTAAAAAAGACCACCGGTTCTTTGGGCGGTTCTGCTCCGCTTTCTTTGGCGTGATCTTTAAAATTAAGGCCGATACAAATCAATTTACTTGGACGGCAAACTGCAGGAGCAAGGCGAACAGAATCTCCCACTTTTGCTGCAGCCGAAGCATTGGCTGCAAGCCAAGCTTTTAAGCGGCCAATTCCATTTGTTTCAAAAAATTTTTCGTTATAATCCTCCCCAAAAGCTGAAGTATCAATTTTCTGTCCATCAGCCAAAATTATTCCAGGTTTTTCTTTACCAACTTCACCGTGACGAAACAATTTCATAACTCACTCTCAATTAATTATTATTAAAAAATATTGAAAAAGCATCTATGTTTTAGCGAATATAGGACATGCCACCATCTATCGGATAATAGCAACCTGTTAAAAAGGATGCTTCATCGGAACATAAATACAAAGCAAAGTTTGCCACTTCTTCCGGTTTTGCCATTCTGCCAATTGGAGCAGATTTAGATAATTTTTCAAACATTTCTTGTTGATTATCCGGATAATTCTTTTTTAAATAATCATCGACAAAGGGAGTGTGCACTCTTGCCGGACAAATACAATTACAACGAATGTGATCATTAATATAATCTTTTGCTACGGAAAGAGTCATTGTAAAAACTGCTCCTTTACTCATTGAATAAGCAAAACGATCTTGTAATCCGACATAAGAAGCAATTGAGGCCAGATTTAAAATTACTCCGCCACCATGAGATTTCATCTTGGAAATGCCATACTTTAAACAATTATAAACTCCCTTAACATTTACAGAAAATACCTTATCAAAATCTTCTTCGCTGGTATCTTCAGCTTTTCCGATATTGGAAATGCCGGCATTATTAACCAAAATATTTATTTTCGATGTTTTAGAACAAATTTCATCAAATACTTTTTTTACTTCAGCTTGATTACTCACATCACAACCTAGACAAAAAGCTTTTCCTCCTTTTTCTCTAATCCCCGCAGCAACTTTTTCCCCTTCTTCTTTATTCCTTTCCACCACCACCACTTCTGCCCCATTGGTCGCAAAAACCTCAGCTATCGCTTTTCCAATCCCCGACCCCGCTCCTGTAACAACGGCAACTTTGTTATCAAGTCTAAAATTTGTCATATATCCAAATACTTAATGGTTATTAAATCGGCTTTTACTTCTACTTTATCTTTATCAAAGCATTCCACTTAATACAAACAACACAAAAAATTATCTGCAATTCTTACAGTTTTATGATTGACCAATTTGCCTATTAAGTTTATTCTCTTTAAAGTTTAAATCTAAAGATTTTTAGTACTTAAGAACCATATTAACAAGTCAGCGCTTATGGAAGAAAATACTGTTAATTCCGAAAGAAGTGATAAAATCAGACCTTTTGAAAGAGAATTTACGGCAAAAGAAGTTCAATCTATTTTGCGATCTTTAACAGGGAATATTGAGAAAATCGGTCTGGCCTTATTGAATTACTATGCAAGAACTGAACTTGTCGCTGCCAGCGGCAAAGCTAAGCATCGCGGAAGAGCAAAATATAACTATCCGGATATTGTGCTTCTTTGCTGGTTATTTAGAATGAAAAAAGAAGGATTGCCGGTTAATCGTTTTCGTCGGGGTATCGATTATTTGAGAAAGCGGATGCCGAAGCTCTATGAAAATCCCAAAGACATGATTCTTTTAACTGATGGTAAAAATCTTTTCTTAAAACACCGCATTGAAGATAAAGATGATATCGCCGAAGCTTTAACAGGTTCAAGAGCCGGACAATATGTTTGGGCTTATTCTATTGGTACTTTGATTGAAGAAGTAGATCGAGTGATCGAAAATCACAATCGCCGATTGGTTGCGTAATTCTCCCCTTTTTCCCACGCTGCAGATATTCTAGTACTATTTATAGTTTGATGTGGGAAAAAGGGGAGAATAATTTAATTATTTTTAATAGGCCCCCGAATTGAACTGCTGACTAGTCAATCACATACTCTTTCAACTTATTCAACAAAGTCTTATAGCTCACTCCCAAAATTTTTGCTGCCTTAGATTTATTTCCTTTGGTCTGTTGCATAATTGTTAAAATAGCTTTTATTTCTGCTTCTTTCGTTGCCAAAGCAGAAATATCATGAAGACTGGGTTGAAACACCTCTTCAAAGTTGGTTTTCTCTAAATTAAAAGCTTCAGGTAAAAGCTCCTTTGGAGAAAAAATCATTGCTCTTTCAATTGCATTTTCTAACTCTCGGACATTTCCGGGCCAATCATATTGCATTAAAAATTTCAGGGTTTCCTTGGAAATAATTGGCAAATCTACTTTCAATTCAGCAGCAAGAAGTTTTATGAAATAACTAAGCAATAAAGGAATATCGTCTTTTCTCTCTCTTAATGGAGGAATTTCAAAAACCATTACACTTAAACGATAAAATAAATCTGCACGAAATTTGCCACTTTTAATGTCAGATTCTAAATTGGAATTTGTTGCGGAAATGACCCGAGAATTGATTTTTATTGTAGAATTTCCTCCCACTCTTTTTATTTCAGATTCCTGCAATGTTCTTAAAAGCTTTACCTGCAACTCCAGCGGCATGTTCCCGATTTCATCGAGAAAAATTGAACCGTTACTGGATATTTCAAAAAGTCCAATTCTTCTTTCACTTGCTCCGGTAAATGCTCCCGGCTCATAGCCAAAAAACTCACTTTCTAAAAGATCCTTGGGAGTTGACCCACAATTAACGGCAACAAAAGCTTCTTCCGCCCTAATCCCTTGCTCATGAATAAAACGAGCAAGCATATCTTTCCCTACTCCGCTTTCTCCGAGAATCAAAACAGGAGTGCTCAGTGAAGCAACTTTTAAAGCCTGCTTCAGTATTCCCTCTAATTTATTATCTTGCGTAATTAATCTCCTTTGCACTTTTCTTTTGCGAAGCATTAAATTTCGATCAATTACTCGATGATGCTCAATCACTTGAGCAATCATGTTGCATAAAGCCACAGGATCAAAAGGCTTAGTAACAAAATCAATTGCGCCATGCTTCATTGCTTGTACAGCAATCGGAATATCGCCATAGGCAGTCATCAAAACAATGGGCACTTTTTTATTAATCAGCTTGCTATCTTTGATAAAATCTATTCCACTTTTCTGGGGAAGTTTGAGATCGGTTAACACTAAGCTAAATTCATCGGTCTTGAATATATCTAGCGCTTCTTCAGCAGAAGAAGTGGAAGTAACTAAATAGCCCTCAGAACTGAGAACTGTAGTGAGCACCTCTCTTAGGGAGTCAGTATCTTCGATTAAAAGGATATTATTGGACATATCATATGTAACGACAAAAGCTCTGCAGATGTTGAGAGCTTATTTTAGCTTATAACTACTCGGAAAATTTAGTTATTTTAGTAATTTCGAAGCTTCTTGTAATGCTTCTTGATAGATGTTCTTTAAAGGCAAATTAAGTTTATTGGCAACTTCTTCACAACTTATATATTCTGGAGCGATATTTAAGATTTTCCCCTGTAAATTTTTTCCCAATTTTACTTTTATCAAGCCATATTTGGTATTTACTTTAACTATTTCTCTTTGTAGTTCATAACGCGTTACGGTCTGTCTCCTTAAACCAATTGTTGTTGTTTCTTGGAAAAAAATATCCATTAATTTTTCAACAAAATTTTCTTCACAGAGAGCATGAAGCGTATTTGCCGGACGTCCATGCTTCATAATTACAGGAGTAATCCAGGCATCTTTGGCTCCGGCAGCTAATAATTTGTTAATTGCATAAGGAAATTGCTCCGGATTCATATCATCGATATTGCATTCTAAGAGCTCTAGAGTTATTCTATCGTAATTATTCATTGAATAAATTTTAAAGACATTGGCATTAAATTAATTATTATATTTTTAAAAGGTTTAAGATGCAAATTCGAAAAGCAGTAATCCCTGCCGCTGGTTTAGGAACACGTTTTTTACCAGCTACCAAAGCCGTTCCCAAAGAACTTTTACCAATTGTTGATACGCCGACAGTACAATATATTGTAAAAGAAGCAGTCGATTCTGGAATTGAAGATATTATTTTTGTAACAGGTCGAGGCAAAAATGCCTTAATCGATCATTTTGATTCGTATCCAGAGCTAGAAGACAAACTCGAAAAAGAAGGGAAATACGATCTTCTTGCCGCCCTTAAAGAAACTTCCAATATGGCAAAAATAGTATCAGTAAGACAACCGGAACCTAAGGGCTTGGGAGATGCTGTGCTTTGTGCCAAAGATTTAATTGGCGATGAACCTTTTGCTGTTTTATTGGGCGATGATTTGGTTGATGCAACAGTACCTTGCACGAAACAAATGATTGATGTCTTTAACAAATATAATAAATCAGTTGTTGCACTAATGAGAGTTCCTGATGATGAAGTACCGCGTTTTGGGATCTGTGGTGGACACTCTACGGAAGAAAGGGTGTTCATGCTAGACACAATGGTTGAAAAGCCTAGCCTACACGAAGCGCCCTCAAATCTGGCGATTGTCGGACGTTATATTTTAAAACCATCAATTTTTAAATATTTGCAAGAAACACAAGTCGGTAAAGGTGGCGAATTACAACTCACCGATGCCATGGAAAGAATGATGAAAGTAGAAGGATTTATTGGCTATGAGTTTACCGGAAATCGTTATGATGCTGGAGACAAATTTGGCTTTATTCAAGCTTGCATTGCTTATGGCTTAAAACGTCGAGACATTGCTCCTCGCTTAAAAGCTTATATGGCTGAGCTCGTTGGTCAAAATTAATTTCAGCCAAAGGCTGAAATTAATCACGGCTTTCCATTAGATTCTTTGGGTTTCTATGACTTATATTAAATCTGGAAAGACGGGTTAAAGATTGGTTGACATACAAAATATTAAAGAAAAATTTGTCTGGATTCTTAGTGAAACAAAACTTCGTGCCTTTGAAGTAGAACTTTTTCTTAAAAAAAATAATAAAGATGCAGAGTGGCGCTCACTGACAGTTCTTGATGGCTTAAAAAATATTGCCAGTTCTTTAAATCAAGAAACTCGGACAAATAAACCACAACAAGCAGAACTAATTAATTCTCTGATTCTGGAAGAGATTTTAAATAATTCTGAATTCCCGGAATTAAAAGAAGAGCTTTCTCTTGTTTTTGAAGAAAGTAATCCAAACTTAAAATTAAAAAATCTCAATTACCTGCTAACTGCTTTTAGAAATTTTTCCAATGCTTTGCGTATTCAGCAAAATGTCGATTCCGTAATCAAAGAAATCATCGACGAATCGGGAAATACTTTAGAAAAAAAGCAAAAAATAGCGGAACTTATTCAATTAAGTAATAACCTGAATTTCAAACTAAAAGAGAGAAAAATAACTGACGATATCACCAGTCTTGATAACCTATTGCTTGACCTCAACACTTCCAAAAAAACAAATTTAAAATTACCGGAACTGATTATTGTGGACGAGGCCTCCAGTTATTCCAAGCTGGAGCTGGAAATTCTCTCTCAAATATCAAAATACTGCAAAATAGAACTTTTAATTAAGGAACCTTTTTTGCAAATTGCGGAGCTCAAACAAAAATTCAGCTTTAAAGAACTGCTAAATTCCCTTCCGCCTTCTAAAAAACATTTTTGCAGTCTTATTTACAACATTAATCGCTACAAGAATCAGCTATCTTTTAAAGAAGTAAAAAACCATAATCAAAATGCCGAAAAACTGATTGCTTATTTATTTGATTCCCAGCCGCTGGAAAATAAGGATTACAAATTTAAGCTTCCCTTGGCAATTTGGAAAAACAAAACACCCCGCGAAGAAGTAACAAGACTGGCAAAAAGTTTGTCTAATATTTTAAAAAATAACTTGGCTAAACCCGAGGAACTTCATCTAATCTGTCTTGATCTCGATGAATACCAGCCACTATTTGAAGAAATTTTTACTGAATACCAAATTCCCTTTGTTGTTCCTCGAGGGAAAAGATTAGTAGAAACAACTTTGGGGAATTTTTATTTAAGCTATCTTTCCTGGTTTTTTAAACCAACGCTTCTATCCCTGGAAAAACTTTGTCGTGAACCTTTATTTAAGATAAAAGATTTTGATCAGCCGGCAATTTTTAATTTTATCAGCCTTTGTAAAAATCTAGGCTGCGATAATAATATCTTCTTAGAAGACATTTGGGAAAATTATTTTTTAAGCAGCTTTACTAAAAAAGGAGATTCTCAAAGTCTGGCGACAATCAATTGGATCAAATCCGAGTTGACAGAAAACTCAGAATTATTAAGAATTACGGGAAAAGATTTTTTTAGAAAAATCTTTAGAAAACTAAACCGTTTTCGCTGCAAATTTAAAAAGGGGCTTCTTGCTCAAAACCAAGTTCTCAAGGAAAGAGCCTTTTTGGCCGCTACCGCCCAAAAAACAAAAATACTTTTAAAAGAATTAAGTGAAAATACTTATTTTGAAAGCTCCGACTTCAATAAATTGGGGATTGAAAAATCTGTTTTTAGTGAAAATTTGATTTTAGAAAAACTAAAATCCGAGTTTTTACCTCTGGTCTACGAAGAAGAAAAGATTATTGTTTCTGAAATGCTGGATAGCCGCGGGTTATCGGGGAAATTGAATATTGTTTTAGCGCCAAGTTTCGAAAATTTTCCGGCAAAAAATTTAAAACAACAATTCAGCAACGAATATGATGAATTAAGTTATAAAATTCAAGAAACAAGCGGAAACAATTCCTCGATCTATGAAAGTTATAGTCTGATTGCTAATTTGATCAGTAACTCCCGGGAGCTTGTTTTTAGTTTTTCCAGTTTAAGTAAAAATAAAGAAACTAAACCCGCTGATTTTTTATTTTTACTGGCCAAGCAAATTAAAGAAAATAAAAACTTAAATTCTCCGGAAATTTTAAAGGACTATTCCGTTGAATTTCCAAAAAAATTCAATAATAATCCTGATCAACAAAAATCAATCGAGCAATTACTTTCCAAACAAACAAATTATTTTACAGCTTACGATAGTTTTATCGGTGCAGAAAGCAGTTCGGAAAAGATCGTTAAACAATTAAATAAAAGATTCCTTCGTTCTTCTGCTGAGCCAGAGGATCAGATTGCTCATTATTCCGTATCCTCTTTAGAAACATTTGCCGATTGTCCACAAAAATTCTTTTTTTCCTGTCTTCTCGGCTTGGAGGAGTCGATTGAGCCTGCAAAAATATTAGCGATCGAAACTGGAAACGTTGTGCATACTTGTCTTAAAAAAATTTTTAGCCTTGATTCTTATAAAACAATTACTGCAGAAAACTTCGGCCCAGCCTGTAAAGACTTGCTGGAAATCGCGGAAAGGGAATTTGAAAACAATCCTTATGATTGGAACCTTAATTACAAATGGCGGTATGCCAAAAACCTGATTATTCAAGGTTTGGATCAAGACAGCGAAACTTCTAAAAGAGGCTATTTAAAAGCGGCACTTTTTTATAACAAACAATTAATTAAAAGTATTCCCGATCAACTGGAATGGAATTTCGGTAAAGATTCGGAATCTCCGGCACTCAAAATAATTGAAGATCAACGAGAACTAAGGGTGCTGGGAAAAATTGATCGTATTGACCGGACTGATCGCAATAAAAATTCTGAAGTTGCCGCAATTTGGGATTACAAAACAGGTGCAATCACTCCTTACAACAAAGTGGAAAAAGGGAAAAGTCTGCAAATTCCTTTGTATGCTTTAGCTGTTAAACAAAATATTGCGCCTTATACCTTACCTAAACGCGGAGCTATTTTTAGTTTAAAGCAAACAAACAGAAATGATGAAGATTTGGCTTCATTTCATAAAGGCGTTTTAATGGAGCATTTGGCTATCAGCAGAAAGGGATCCCGCTTAGTCGAGGATTTTTCTGCAGTAGAAAAACAATGCCAAAATGTCAAAGAAAATGTTTTAAAACTTGACGCCGCATTAAGAGCCGGAGAATTTCAACAAAAACCTGATAGCGAAGACTGCACTTATTGTAAATTTAAAAATATTTGTCAAAGAAATGAAACCTTAATTAAGATTAAAAGCAATCATCAAGAAATTAAAAAAGAACAGCGTATTTTCGAAAAAAGCGTTCTTGAATTTTTAGAGCATGAAAAAAACAATAAGGAACTTATCGCCTTGTCCGCTGAACAAGAAGCGGCCTGTGATATCAATCATAATATTGCTCTGATTGCCGCTGCCGGTTCCGGGAAAACAACCGTTCTGATCAGAAGAATCATTAAATTGATTTTGGCAGGAGAAAGTATTCTCTCAATTGTTGCAATTACCTATACAGAAAAAGCTGCAGAAGAAATCAAGCAACGACTGAGTTCGGCAATAAATACAATATTAGAATATAATTCCCTGGCGGGCCAACAAATTACTAACAGTGAAAGAGAGTTTTTAATTTCAGCAAAAAGTTTGCTGCCTTTAGCTCCGATTGGCACAATTCATTCTTTTGCCGGAATCCTTTTGGGACTTGATCCTTTGATCGCCAAAAGTCCATTTTCTTTTAAAATTGTTACTGGAGAAGAAAGAAAGAAAATTGCCCAAGCGGCCATTGAAAAAGTTCTTCAAAAAAATCCTAAAAATTTGTTAATTAAGTTATTAAACTTCGGCCTCTCCTGGAGAAATATCGAATCAGAGCTTGCTCATTTAATGCTTTTACCACGGGATTTATTTGCACTAAATAGAACTTACAAGGATCCTCTAATATTAAAAAATATTTTAGAAAAACTGAGTACTGAAACTGAAAACCCGGAACTTAATAAACAAGGGCTGGAAATTGCAGAATGCTTTTGCGAGCTTGCAGAGTATACTTATCAAAAATACCTGGAGTTAAAGAAGGAAGAAGCTGTGCTGGATTTTGATGATTTGATAATTTCAGCAAAAGAATGTTTAAGTAATAATAGTTCAAAACGAATTGCTTTACTTAAAGAAAGAAGCACGAAATTATTTCGACATTTCTTAGTTGATGAGTTTCAAGATACTGATTCTTATCAATGGGAAATTATTAAAAATATCGCTTCAGAAATTTTCTCTCAGAAAAAAACAAAACCCAAGGAAAATTTAAGGCAAACCATTTTAATTGTCGGCGATCCTCAACAGGCAATTTATGGATTTAGAGGAGGAGATTCCAGTATTTTTCAACAAGCAATTTCCGAGTTTAAATCAGTAGGCGGTAAATTGCTTTTTCTGAGAAATAATTATCGTTCGGAAGAAAACCTGATTAATTTTTACAATTCTTACTTTAGTGAGCTGTTTTCCTGCGATTTTTTTGAAGATGCTAGTTCTCGGGTCAGCACAGCCACTTCTTATGAAGAAATGTATACTTCGCAAAAAAGCGCCGATACTCAAATTAACAATGTCTCATTTCTTTTAAAAGATCCTGAAATGAATATTGACGAAGCCGCGTATCTTGCTAGTTTTTTAAAAAAATATCTTGCAGAAAACCCTGCTACAGAAAATATTGCTATTCTTTGTCGAAAAAATGATCATCTGGAAAAGATTGCCAGTCAATTGGATTTACAAAATATTGATTATAATATCACCCAAAGTAATCGCACTCTGGAATTAAATGAAATTAAGCAATTAGAAAATTTGCTTAAGTATTTATATAATCCCCAAGATAGTATTGCCTTAGTCGGTCTTTTGCGTTCAACAATTTTTGGTTTTAGCGATCAAGACTTGTTCTTATTTTATCAAGAACTGCAGGATTCTTGGGAAATTAAAGAAGAATATCTGAAAACGGCAATATTTCTTAATGCAGCCCAAAAACTGGCTCATTGGAAAAATCTTAACAAATATCTTAGCGCGTCCGATCTTTTAAAACATATTATCCAAGAACAAAATCTGGAAGATGTTTATCTACAAGCCAATGAAACCGCTGCTTATAAAAATATCACAATGTTTATCGATACACTTTCTCGTGAAGGAAAAAATGCTCTAGTTGGACCCGCCGTTAGCGATGTCTTAAGTTGGTTAGAATTAAAAAGCAGTAGTAATTTTCAACTTTTTGTCAATAAAGAAAATCAGAAAATTTCCTTAATGACAATTCACAATGCCAAAGGTTTAGAATTTGATTTAGTAATTCTTGCCTATATGAATTATCGTTTGCCACCGGAACATGATTTTGTAATTGGTGAATACGCAACAAACAAATTGTTGGGAATAAAAGTTGAAGATGATGAGGATAGTTTTAGCAGAGCAAAAACTCCTCTACAAAATCTGATTGAGCAATCTTCAACAGCCTTAATTTGTGCTGAAGAAAGACGTTTGTTTTATGTCGCTTGCACCAGAGCAAAGAAAAGTTTACTTTTCTCTTTTGATCAAAGGAAAGGATTTTTAGGTAATCAAAAAAAGGTAAAGGCACTTTCGCTAAGTAATCGAAAAACAAATGCTTTTTTGAAATCCAACCCCTACTATTGGTTTGAACAGCTTCTAGACTATGAAAATCCCTCCTTTACCTTAGCTAACCCCTTGAAAAAACTTAATTTACCTGTCATCGAATTATAAAGGTATCTTTTTTATTTTTTATCACCATAACAGAAGTAGAATGTAATCTGAATGGGATTATTATTTATAGATTATGGAGAACACTATGTTTACAAAAATTAAAAAAATATACAGTTCAGTTTGCTTAAAAAGTTTGGAATTAGTCCATGCACACTCTAGCTTATTAATGTTTTTAATAGGTGTTGGATTTTTGAATGCTGGAATGAATGAATTAGCTCATGCTCAGGTTCCCACTGGGGCAACTGGACCACTGATCGCCAGTGCCAGAGCAACACTAGCATGTGGTTTCATACTTTCCTATCTGGAAGGCGGGTTTGGTGCATTGCTTGCCGCCGGTGCAGGAATTGGAGCAGTAGTCGCTTCCGCTCTTGGTGGGTTTAAAGCAGCATGGTGTTTAGTTGTAGTTTCTGTCGGAGCTTTTATTCTAAGATCATACATCACTTTATTTAATGGAGTATGTTAATAAAGGTTTGACCATGTCAATTAAATCAAAATGGCTTCATAATTTTTTATTTTTTGTTACCGTTTTAATCTTATTAATCGTATCGCAAGAATTTGCTTTGGCTCAAGCTGCCGGTGGCGGTGGCACAGAAGGCTATGATGATAGTAAATTTGGCGTAGCCTGTATTAGTGCTCTTAATTATCTGCAAGGAGGCTTTGGAGCATTGCTTTCAGCAATAGCAGGCTTTGCTGCAGTAATCGCTTCCGCAATGGGAGGATTTAGAATGGCTTGGGGCCTCCTTATCGTATCTATCGGATCGTTTATCCTGCAAGAATATATGGAAATTTGGTTTGGAACATCAGCTTGTGTAGGTAGTTAATGAATAAGATTGCTGTTAAGATAATTTTTATTGCAGAATCCCTTCAGGAATTCACAAAAAAAAATTCCGATCTAATTCTTATTTTTCTTGGCATATTAATTCTCAGTGGTGGTTTGCTTGATGTTTCTTTCGCACAAACCGGCGGAGAAGTTTTTAAAAGTGCCGCTTCCAATATCGCTTGCAAAGTAATAACCGGGAAATTTGGCGCAATGTTAACTATTTTTTCCGGAATATTTGCCATTGTTGCAGCAGCTACTGGTTCCTATAAAGGCGCCTGGGCCTTGCTCTTTGTTTCTATTGGAGCTTTTATTTTTAAAGAATTCGTCTCGATTTTATTCAGCGGGTCGATAGCATGTACATAAAGAAAGATAAATATTTTTTTGAAATTTTACTGTTAATGTCAATATTAAGTTTATTGCCTTCAATAGCTTATGCTCAAGAAGGAGGAGGAACTGCTGCTGCTGGATTTGATACCAGTGTAATTGATTGGGCGATTGAAGAACTATGTGGACACATCACAGGAAATCTTGGTGGCTTACTGGTAACTGTAGCAGCTTTCGGCGCAATAGTTTCAGCAGCTCTTGGTTCATTTAGAGTAACTTATAGTGCAATAATTGTTGCCGTTGGTGCTTATGCGATCAGTTCAATTGAAAGTTTGTATTTTCCTAGCGCGGCAACTGTTTGTGCCTCAGGAGCTTCTGCCGATGTTGACGGAGGAGATGCCGGACCCGCTACAGGAGGACCAGTTGCACCCCCGAGATTGTCTACTTCTGCTCAACAAACGGCTGTTTCAGAGAGAAATACTTTATATAAAGACAAAGTTGAAGAAAACGATCCTTTTGCAAAATTAGATTAAATCAATGTCCAGGTATAATTTTAAATTTTTTATTGGCGCTACTCTTAGTTTATTTTCCTTTCTTTTTGTATTCCTAAATTTCGCCTTAGCTGATGCCTTTGAAGAACTGGGAGCTTATTCCAGTCAAGGCTTGGCGGGAGGAAGTGCAGGTTTTGCTGATGGTGCATTCAAAGAAGCAATTTGCGATATTGTTGGTTTAATGGGTAATGAGTTGGGGGGATTTTTAACTGCTTCAGCTTTATTAATGGCTTTGGTCTATGCCGCTGTTGGTGGCTTATCGCAAACCACAGCGGCAGTTATTGTTGCTGTTTCCGCTTTTTCTTTAACTTCGATTGTTAGTTTGTATTTCGGGAGTTTTAGTTGCTAATTCTCCCCTTTTTCGCACATCAAACTATAAATAGTACTAGAATATATGCAGCGTGCGAAAAAGGGGAGAATTACCTCACCGCCTTAATAAACTCCTCTCTTTCTATCTCTAAAGACTCTTCCAAAATTCCTTCCATTTTTAATACTTCATTTTGAAACCTTGTCTTGCGATTCAAATTCCTGGCAATCAATTCATCAACCTTGCTCGCCTGTAAAGAAATAATTCTAACCGTTCCTGTTTGGCCAATCCTATGCAAACGATCAATTGATTGCATCCAATGCTCGGCATTCCATGTTTTATCGAGATAAATTGCAGTTTGAGCGGCGGTCAGCGTGATTCCCACACCACCGGCAGCAGGAACAGCTACTAATATTTTTACTTCATTGGAATTTTGAAATTTTTTTATTGTTTCATCCCGTTCTTTTGTGGAAACTTCTCCGGAAAATGCCTTGGCTCCATACTTTTCGTAACGTTTTGTCAGTTCCCGAATATTTCCCAAATAATTTGTCCAGATTACTAGCTTTTCTTCTCTTTCAGAAACAATATCTTCCACTAATAAATCCAATTCTTTGAATTTTGCCGGTTCTCCTTTCCAAGTTTCATCAATCAATCTGGGGTTAGAGGCCACCTGAACGGCTCTTAAATATTCTTCCAGAATATTGTTAATTTCTCGGATAAAAGTTTTACCATTGGTAGAAGTAACCCTTAACAAAAGCTCTTTCCTGATTTCTTCGTAGCGCTTGCGTTGTTCTCCAGTTAAATCAATATCTCTGGTAATAAATATTTTCTCCGGTAAATCCACAACATCTTCTTTTTTTCTGCGCAGTAAAACCTCATGCAGCCGAGAAATAGTTTCTTTAATCATTTGCGGCTTAAACTTTTTTACAGCAAAATCGCTATATTTTGTTCCCAGTTCCGCTACTTGTTCCAACCAACGATAGTAACTTTTTCCAAATCTCTCTCCACCATCTAACAAATACATTTGTGACCAGATATCAGAAATATCTTTCGGCGTGGGAGTTCCACTAAGTAATACTCGGCGCTGACAAAGCGGCGCAAGCTGAGAAATAGCCTGAAAAGTCTGAGCATTGGGACTTTTTACGCGTTGTGATTCGTCAAGGCATAACAAAGTGTTTTTGGTTTGCAGTAAATCTATTATCTCCGGTAAAACATAATCCAGTCTGATTGCTTCGTAATTAATTACCAGACCATTTATTTTATAATCGCCCCAGGAAAGCTTTTTCAAAAAACTGATTTTCTCCTTTTTTTCTTGGGGCAACATCAACAGACGTAATTCTGGAAACCAATTTGCTGCTTCTCGCAACCAATTCCTGGTTAAGGAATTAGGACAAATTACCAAGAGAAAATCGCTTTGTGCTGTTTTTTGTAGGGCAACAAAAGAGCTAAGCACACTTAATGTTTTTCCTAATCCCATATCGTCTCCCAAAAACGAAAATGGAGTTTCCAATAGCCATTTCATTGCCACTCGTTGATGAGGGTATAATCTTTGTTCTAAGCTTTGATCTGAGAAAATAGACTGATTCAAATTGACATCTTTTAGTGCATTAAAATGCTTCGATCTCTCTAAAAGCAATTGTTGCGCTTCTCTTTCCTTGGCTGAAATTTCGGCAAAAGCTTCACCTCTTTGGCGGATCATTTCTTGCACTTTGTCACTTAACCAAAGCTTCCATTTCAAATCTTTTAGTCTTTGCACAACTTTAAACAAAGTATTTTGATCAAACATTTTTGCAAGATTTTTTCGTTGATCAAAGGAAGAAATGTTAGGGAAAATTTCTCTTAGCTGTGTTGTCGTATAATTTTTTAAGCAAAAATATGTTTCACTGCCGCTTTCATCGAAATAGTCTAAAACTTCAATGAAGGGACAAAGTAAAGCTGCACTTAAATTATTTTCATTAATAATTGTTTCCTGGTTTAAAATCTCCGCTCTTAATTTGGCACTGGCACTTAAAATTTTACCAGCAGTGGCTTCTACTGCAAAAAGTAAATTCAGATCTCTTAGTTTTTTTAAAAGTGCAGTTAATTCTTCCGTAGGTAGAAAATAAGATTTTTCCGTTTTGATATAATGTGCTCCCGGAATTTTTTCTAAAATTTTTCTGGCCTTAGAGCTAAAACTAGGGAGTGCCCGCAATGACGTCTGTTTGAAATCCAATCTGATTACTAAATCCAGCCTTAAATTTTTAAGATCCTCTTCAGCAACAGAAAATGGATTTTCTTTAACTCGAGAAAGAATCTCTTCTAAATCAACTTTTTCCGATTTTAGTTCAATCGGCAGATCTTCAGCAGAAAAACTATAAACTAAATTATCCCTGCTAAATGATTTGGAATTTTCCAAATAAGAACAATTTTTAAGCTGAACAGTCCAATGCTTTCTTTCTTTATTAAAACGGGCTGAGGGTATTTTTTTTATTTCCTGTACTTTGTCAGGGGAATAAGAAAATTCAACTATTAACTGATCTCCAGAAAGAGACACTTGACCCAGAGGCTGATTATATGATTTCTCTTGTCTATGATTAATACCCATCGTACTTTAGATTTTTAGATTAACTTTTGTTTACTAAGGTTTAATAAAACTCTTTGGCGATAGGTATGATGCTTTATTATTGGTTTGTGCTTTGCACAAACTATGTAGTTTTTATCCACAACAAAATACATATTTTTCATGCCAAATAATGATGTTGATTATTTAATTATCGGTGCCGGTATCATTGGCTTAAGTCTGGCTAAGACTTTACGCCAAAAAGACCCCAGTTGTAAAATCGTTATCGTCGAAAAAGAACCACATGTTGCCGAACACGCTTCCGGAAGAAATAGTGGTGTTTTGCATGCCGGTTTTTATTATAGTGCCGATACTCTCAAAGCAAAACTTTCTATCGCCGGCAATAAGGCACTTCGAGATTATTGTAAAACAAGAAATCTTCCTCTTAAAGAAACTGGAAAATTAGTTGTCGCTACTTCCGAAAAAGAAGTGGAACAACTCTATGAACTGGAAAAAAGGGGGAAATCAAATGGCTCGCAGGTTGAAATTATTTCTGAAGAACAGGCTAGAAAAATTGAACCTAATATTAAAACTTGCGGCCAAGCACTCTGGTCTCCTTTAACGGCGACAGTGGATCCCAAAGCGATTTGTAATTCGCTGCACAAAGAATTGGCTGCTGATGGTGTTAAATTTCTTTTCAATCAGACCTTTCAAAAATGCCAAAACAATTTAGTAAAAACTAGTCAAAACTATTATTGGGCAAATCACATTATTAATTGCGCCGGTCTGTATGCCGATAAAATTGCCCAAGGTTTTGGTTTTGGAACAAATTATACAATTATTCCTTTTAAGGGTCTTTATTTAAAATATGTAAAAAATAGCACTGATATTCGAACAAATATTTATCCTGTTCCCGATTTGAAACAAACATTTCTGGGAGTACATTTTACAAAAACCGTAAATGACATAATAAAAATCGGCCCCACGGCCATTCCAGCTTTTTGGAGAGAGAACTATAATTTTCATCAAAGATTTAAATTGGATGAATTCTTAACAATTCTTTTTTACGAAGCTAAACTTTTTATCAATAATTCTTTTGGTTTTCGTTCTTTAGCTTTTGAAGAAATGAAAAAATATTCAAAAAGTTATTTGATTCGCCTCTCTTCCAAACTGGCACAAAATGTTGACCCTGATGGTTTTGGCGAATTTGCTCCACCGGGAATCAGGGCGCAATTAATCAATAAACAAACTCTGCAATTGGTAATGGATTTTATGATCGAAGGAGACGAAAGAAGTACGCATATTCTAAATGCAATTTCTCCCGGGTTTACTTGTAGTTTGCCTTTTGCGGAGTATGTGGTGGATAATTATATTTTAGAGAGATCCGCGTCAAAGAAAGAAGTTGTTGTAATGTAGGGGCACCCTTTATGAGTGCCCGGTTGGGCAATATATTTTGGAATTCCGGGCACTCATAAAGGGTGCCCCTACATAAAAAAATCTCTCATCTCTTTTAATTGCTGCTCAATACTTTTATTAGAAACAAGCTGATTCAATTCATACTCAGAAACCAACCTCCGATCACAAGCTACTTCCGCTTCAACAGGATTAACTTTTATTCCCAGATTATAAGTTTCATTAATCAAAGAAAGCAGCTGATACTTAGTAACCGCTTCTTTGGAAAAAATATGAAAAACTCCATTTTGATAAAGATTATTTTTGAAAATATTATCGATAATTTCAGCTAAAAATAAACTCGTAACTCCATTCCAAAAATGATTTACAAAGCCATTAATCTCTTTTCCCTGATTACTTCTCACCCATTCCAGTAAAGACCTTCCTTCTCCCGTTTCTTCTCCTACGATCGAAGTGCGCAAATACATACAATCATCGCATTCTCCGGCAACTTTGCTGATACTGTATAAATCAAAAGAATCAAAATAACTTTTTTCTGAATAGGGTCCGGCATTACCTGAAAAAACTCCATCACTAGTGATATTAAAACATGGAATATTATTTTGTTTGGAATATTTCGCCAAATTTCTCGGAAAAATTGCATTGACTTGAAAAATTTCTTCCGTTGAAAAATTTGCAAATCGGGATTTAATGATACAAGCAGCATTAAGAATCAAATCTGCCTGGGATAAATTTTGCACAGCTTTTGAAAATGGATCTTTTACGATATCAAAGTTTTCTCTACTTAGCTCGATCACTCTATATCCTTGTGCTCTAAAATAAAGAACTGCCGCATAACCGAGCATTCCTTTGGAGCCAAAAATAAGAATTGTTTTCATTGATTATCTGGGAACTAAAGCGGCGCGCAAAGCATACTTTAAATAAGACCAAAGCATTGTCGGTGTATATTGGAATTTGGAAACTCCTTCTCCTTGATCTCTTGAGGTAAGAATATAAGGAACTTCTATTGTTCTGACCTTTTTCTTTTTTAGAATATAAAGTTCTTCTAACAAAAATGAAAAACCCTTTTCCCGAAAAACTTCATCCACTAAAAGCGAGAGGCGTACCGCATGAAAACCGTTGGTGCAATCTTTTATTCCCATTCTAAAAAGTTTGGAAGCAACGAAATTTCCGATAATGGTATAAAGCTGTCGATAATAAGGAACTCCTTTCATTCCCCCACCCGAAACGTAGCGCGATGCTTTGACTACATCATATTTTCCGGTAGAAAGTAATTTTGCAAAATTAGGAATTAAAATCGGATCATTGGTTAAATCAGAATCCATAAACAAGCCGAAAACAAAACCATCTTCGTAGGCTCTTTTCATTCCGGCAACTAATGCCCCGCCAAAACCTCTATTCGGATAATGCGAAACTAAAGTAAAAGGAAGATCCTTATTTAATAAAGTTTGCAGAAATTTTTCTGTGCGATCTCTGCTCCCATCATTAACAACATACAATCTAGTTCCAGGAAGTAAATCTTTAATTACAGAACAAACAGCGCGCACACATTTTTCCGCGTTATCTTCCTCGTTATACATTGGGATAATAACAGCAAGTTCTTTCATGAAATTTATCTTACAATTTTGCTAATATCCCTAAAATTATAGCTAAATTACTTAGGAATTACAAAAAAATCTTTTTGAGCATCTAATAACTCGTGTAACCACTTGCTATTACTATATTTTATTTATCCCCCCAGGGCTTTTAAAAAAAATTTTCCTCCTGTATAGAATTAGCTACAAATTTTAAAAAATTGGAGTCTGATGGACAGTTTATTTCGTGGCAAAAATATCTTAATTACCGGAGGAACGGGAGCATTTGGGACCAAGTTTGTCCAATATCTCAAGAGCTGTGCTCCGAATAAAGTTCTTGTATTTTCCCGAGATGAAATGAAACATGCCGCCATGAAAAGAACATTCTCTGGAAGCAATGCTCTTAGTTGCTTAAAATACCAAATTGGCGATATCTGCCGCAAAGATGATTTAGAAACGGCAATGTTAGATGCTGATATTGTAGTTCATGCCGCAGCGATGAAACATCTTCCGGAATGTGAATGTCATCCTCTGGCCAGTAATTTAACTAATGTCAGCGGAACACAAAATGTAGTTAGTATTTTTAACAAATCAAAAGCTGACACCTTAATTTTCTTATCGACTGACAAAGCCCCCTATGCTTCATCAATTTATGGGGCACAAAAATATATCGGAGAAAAATTAATTACTCATTGTAGTTCAGAGAATCCTCAAAAAAAAGCTTTTAGTTTGCGATATTCCAATGTCATTGATAGCACCGGAGCAGTTTTTAATATTTTTGGCAATATGCTCTCCGCAGGGAAAAAAGTTACCGTCAATGGCACAAGTACGATTCGAGGATTCGTCACTCAATCTACTGTTATTTCTTGTATTGAAACAGCAATGAAATATGCGCAAGGCGGAGAAACTATTGTCCTTCGTCCGAAAATTATTCGAATTGCTGAATTAGCTAGCACAATGCATAGTTTGTTGGGAAAAGGAGAAGTAGAGATCCTGGAAACCACAAGTTTTCAGGGAGAAAAAGATTCTGCAACATTAATTATGGAAGAAGAACTGGCGATTACAAAAGACTTTCCTGAAGCGGAAACCCAATCCTATATTCTGGATCATACGAATAAACATCCTCAAAGAAAAAAAATAACATTTGGTCATGAGGGAAGCTTAACTTTGGAAAATTGTGAAATACTATCCGGAACAGCTTTAAAAGAATTTCTCATTCCAGTAATGAAAAGTAATAATTTATATTAATAAACATGTGCTACAATGGAGGCAGAAGTGAGAAGAGATAATTGCCGCGGCTGCGGAAGTAAAAAACTTTTACAATTCCTAGATTTAGGGATGATGCCTCTTGCCGGCGGATTCTTAGCTAATAAAGAAGCGGCGGCTAAAGAACAACTTTATCCTTTACCAATTCATATCTGCCAAGATTGCAGTTTAGTGCAAATTTTAGAAGTGGTTGATCCAGAAATATTATTTCAAGATTATAGTTTTTCTTCCAGCACCATCGCACCTTTGGTTAAACATTTTGAAGAATACGCCGACTGGATTCATAATCGATTAAATCCGCAAACTGTTTTGGAATTCGGTTGTAATGATGGAGTTCTTCTAGCCCCTTTAGAAAAATTGGGAATTAAAGCTATCGGTATTGACCCTTCCGGAAACATCACAGAAGTAGGCCGACAAAAAGGCTTAAATATTATCACCGGATATTTTAATGATCTTTCCGCCCAAGACATCGTCGCCAAATTCGGCCCGGTTGATGTGGTAACCGGGAGCAATGTTTTTGCTCACAATAACGAACCGGAAAAAATTCTAAAAGGTGCCAAAACAGTTTTAAAACCAAATGGTCATTTATCTCTGGAAGTAATGTATGCCGGTGATATGTTGGAAACCCTGCAATGGGATACTTTATATCATGAGCATTTAACATTTTATAGTTTACATTCAATCTCAAAACTTTTTAATAAATTTGGTTTTAAAGTCGTTGATGCCGTAAGAATTCCGATGCATGGGGGATCACTTCGTGTAGTGGCCACACAAAATCAAAATCAACAAACATCGACGGATTATCAAGCAATTGTCGCTTATGAAGAAAAAATGCGCATTAGCGACCCAGAAACTTGGAACACCTTCGGTCAATTATCTTTTAGAAAAATCAATATTGTAAAAGAAACTTTCGGTGCCCTTAGTAAAACAAAGAAAATTTGGGCTTATGGTGCAGCCGGTAAAGCAACAATGTGGATTAACGCTTGCGGAATGAATTATCTAGGAGCAGTAGTTGATGCTTCTCCTTTTCGTGCCGGGAAATTAATCGCCGGAACTCATACACCAGTAGTCTTCCCGGAAGAATTTAAAAACAATCCGCCGGATCATATGTTTGTAACCGCCTGGAATTATGCCGATCATATTAAAACCAAAGAAAATTGGTTCAAAGGAATTTGGTCAGTGCCGCTTCCGGATTTGAGGTTTTTTTAAAAAACCTATCGGGGATGAATCCCTTCGGCAAATTCTTCCAACATTTTTTCAATAAACATCGGTAAATCCTTGGGGGATCTGCTGGTCACCAGCCCGTTATCAACAACAACTTCTCGATCCACCCATTTTGCTCCGGCATTTTCTAAATCTTTTCTGATCGCCGAATAAGAAGTCATTGCCAATCCATCAACAAGATCAGCCTCAATTAGGAGCTGAGGTCCATGACAAATAGCAGCAATCGGTTTACCATCATGAAAAAACGAGGAAACAAAGTCAACAGCTTCCTGATTCGTCCGAAGTTTATCGCAATTTAATGTTCCTCCGGGAATTAACAATGCATGATAATCTGTAGCGGAAGTTTCACTAAATATTTTGTCTACAGGTATTGCTTTACTCCAATTACTTTCCGACCAACCCTTAATAGTTCCATAAGCAGGAGCAATAACTTCACACAATGCTCCATTGTTTAATAAAGCTTTTAAGGGTTCTTCCAATTCAGATTGTTCAAAACCATTTGTTGCAATTATTGCAATTTTTTTTCCTTTAATATTTTCCATAATTTTTCCTATTTAGTTTTAGAGGAGTATTATAAAAAATAATTATTATCTCCCGGCATGATCATCATCAGTCGAATAGACATTCAATTTGTCCTGTTATAAATGTAGATCTTACTAATTACGGAAAATATTGAATAAATGGAAGCTTCAAACATCTCAAATTTTACTCGCTTTAATCAGCGAGTGGAGGATTATGCCAAATATCGTCCTACTTATCCCCAAGAAGCTATTCAATATTTAGCTGAATTTTGTAATCTTTCTTCTCAAGCAGAGATCGCCGATATCGGCTCAGGTACTGGTCTGCTTACAGAACTGTTACTTCCCTTGGTAAAACAGGTTTTTGCGGTAGAACCAAATACAGAAATGCGTGAATATTGCGAAAGTAAACTTTCCCAATTCAAAAATTATAAGAGTATTCCCGGTTGCGCAGAAAATTCTCTACTGCAAAATACTTCAGTGGATTTAATAACAGTTGCTCAAGCATTTCATTGGTTTGATCGTTTGAAAACCCAGAAAGAGTTTCGTCGAATTTTACGTGGCGAAAAATTTGTCGCCCTGCTTTGGAACGAAAGACAAAATGAATCAAGCGAATTTATGCTTGCTTATGAAAAACTCCTTCAAAAATATGGCGCTGATTACTCCAAAGTCAAACATACAAATCTTACAGCTAAAGATTTCATAGAATTTTTTGGTTCTGATAATATTCAAGAAAGAATTTATAAAAATTTTACACATTTAGAATGGGAAGAACTTCTTGGAAGAGCTGCCTCTCAAAGTTTTTTACCGGCGCGAAACGAACCAACATTTAATTCTATGTCTACGAATTTAGAAACTATTTTTGAAGAACATCAACAACAAAATAAAGTAGAGTTCCAATACTTTACTCGAGTAATTATTGGTTGTATTAAATAAGTCATGTTAGAAGAAAAATTTTCACAAAGCCAAGAAAATGGTCTTTCCTTAGTAAAAGATTCAGATCAGTTGATCCTTTCAGTCGGTATCAGCACCGCAGGATACGCTGAAATCAAACTTGCTCAGGCAAGCCCTGGAAGAAAAGTTATTGGGACCACAATTGACGAAGCAGGTCTGAAACAAACGAAAGAGCTGATCGAGAATTCCAGCCTTTCCCAACAAATAGAACTTCGCCTGGAAGATATCAGGAAGCCAACAAATTATCCCACTGAATATTTTGATTTTATTTATGCCAGATTGATCCTTCATTATTTGACTAAAGATGAACTTGACTTTGCCTTGTTGGAACTTCAAAGAATACTTAAAAAAGGCGGGCGTTTGTTTGTTGTGGTTCGCTCTACTGCCGATTGGGAAGCTCAACTGGAAAATAATTCCTTTGATGAAAAAAGCCGGTTTACAAGTTATCCTCGGTTTGATCTTAATGCTGTAAAGACAGGAGAAATTATATCCCGGTATTTCCATAGCTGTGATTCACTACGGACACATTGTGAACAAGCCGGGTTTCAAGCTCTTTATTTCAAAGAATATGATGAGCAATTATTTTTTGATTACGCCAGAACAATACCGACTTTGCGACCGACTTCTTTGATTGAAGCACTTTTTGTGAAGTGATCTACAAAAACTGTATATTGACAATCTGTATCTACCTGGATACAGTGAGAAAATGCCGCTAAAAAATTTCAAGGATAACCCGATAGCAAAAGATCTTCAGGACCCTAGCTTTGCTGTAGAATATCTAGAAGAAGCTTTAAATGAAGATGTACAAGATTTTCTGATTGCTCTTCGAAATGTTGCCGATGCCAACGGTGGATTAAGTAAGCTCTCAAAGGTCTCTAAACTTGGAAGAGAAAGTCTTTACAAAACTCTTGCTCAAGATAGAAATACCAGTCCTTATTTTGCTACAATTTATCAAATACTTAATGCCTTAGGGATGAAATTTTCTATTCAAATAAAATAAAACTCCCTCATAGTGACAGTAAACTCCAATATATTCTGATCCTTATATTTTTCAGATAATCTGAACGTATCAAAAAAAATCAGCGAATATAACGTTTATCAAGATTTAATTTAACAAAATTGAATTTTTATAAAATATCTTGACAATACATATAGGAATAATTACTATAGGAATTATTACCATAGATGGAAAAATATAAGCTTAAGGACTTTCATAGGTGGGCAAAAAAAGAAGGGCTTTCTAATAACGATCTCCTCCGAACTTCAGAAGAAATGTCTAAAGGATTATTGGGAGATAGATTAGGAGCTTACATATTTAAGAAAAGAATTGGTATTGCAAATAAAGGAAAGCGAAGTGGATTAAGAACCATCATAGTTTATAGAGACAATGAATTTGCTATATTTATTTATGGATATGCAAAAAACGAAAAAAGCGACCTCGAACCAAAAGAACAAGCAGCTCTTAGAATTTTTGCAAAAGAACTGATTAAATTATCGAAGGTAGAAAGAATGAAAAAAGAACAAGAAGGAATATTAATTAAGATAGTGGAAGAATAAACATGAAACGTAAATCACTTTCTCAAACATTAGTAATGGCTGCCAAAGATTTGGGCTTTCAAAAAGCAACCATTGATAAATTGGAATCTTTAAATGTTCCCGAAGTTAGGCGTTTAACTGCAAAAGATATAAGGCGTATCAGAAAAAAAATGAATGCTAGTCAGGGAGTGTTTGCTAAGTATCTAAATGTAAATCCTTCAACTTTACAAAAATGGGAACAAGGTGCAATTAGTCCGCAAAATACAGCATTAAAACTTCTTAATTTGATAGATGATTTAGGGGTTGAAATATTGTTAGCTGCCAAAATTTCAAGATAAGCAGCTTGCCAATTCCAAAATTGGTGCTTAAGTTGAACCTATGGACACCAAACTAAATCAATATTGTTCTGATAAACTAGATGCAACTTCTGAAAAACGTGAGGCAAATAGCTGTGTTGCACTTGGTGCAGGGGTTGGTGCTTTAGGAATAGGCGCAGCTCTTATTACGGGTGCAATTTGTCCTCTTTGTTATGTAATAGCTCCAGGTCTTATTGGAGCAGGTCTTTTAAAACGTCGGAATATTACTAAGAAAGAAAAAAAGAGAGGTTCAAATGAGTGAAAATACACAGTCAAATAATTCTTGTTCTTCAGAGAAAAGTAAAAGTTGTTGTTCGGCATTGAGCTGTAGTCCCTGTCTGATACTTTGGGGAATTGTCGCAGTATTTTTTATTGGGAAATATCTATTAGGATATTAGTTCTTTGAAAAGGTACTTTTAAAAAATTAAAACTAAACTTCTTCTAAGTAAGCGGACTTTAGTCCGCTTATTACCAAAATCTTCACACCATCTCCAAATTCGCCCTGGGAATTAAAACTTCTTCCTTATTTTCCAATCTGATTTTTGCGACCCGCACTTCCGCTCCGGTGGCAATTACTTGTGGTTCATGCGGCAGATCCAATACTTCAGCAAACATTCCAAAATAAGGAACTCTGATTACCCGGACTTTGGAACCAACATTAAGTAAACCAATTTCATCTTTTGTTTGATCTCTTAATGAAGAATCGTTATGGGGAATAATTAATTCCGGACGCATTGCGCCGGCACGAATTTGAGTAGCACCACTAACGGAAGCAAATTTCCCGTTAAATTTCTTAGCAAGTTCGGTAATTCTTTGAGAAATTGCAAGCGATCCGAAGCCTTCCGTAATAATTAAAGTAAAGGGAAGAACTTCATCTCCGGTAATGGAAACTCCGATTTCATAACCTAAAAATTCATGCAGAGTATCTGCCTCAATGGAACCGGTAATTACAGCACTGATTTCTTGTTCAGCGCAAAATTTTAGTGCTGCTTTGGAAAAACCCATTCCCCCAATTAAAATTTTATTTTTTAGTTTTCCTTGATATTTTTCCAAATCCGTCTTTTCAATTAAATCAGTAACCGCTTTTTCCAAAACAAAAACCTCACCACTTTTTTCAGAGCCCACACCAAATATCCCTTGAATAAAAGTTCCTGTTGTTTGAATGCTCACTGTTTTTTCTTCCTCCAACTCCAAGACTTCTCCCCCAATATAAGCATTAACTGACAATTGTTCCGACTTTTGTCTGATTCCCAAGTGGGCATTGGATTCCGTAAAAAATTCCACCTTTCCTGCAGAGCTGGATTTTAATTCCTCTTTGAACCAGGAAAAAAGCCCGGATACTTCGCAGAGAAGATCTCCTACTTTGACTTCGTCTCCCACCTTCACTTTCATTCCTTCTAGCACTCGCTCTACATCATAACCTAAACGATCGGCTATTCGGATAATATCAAGTTCTCCGGGAAGTTCCGCAGAAAGAACGATGGTAGAAGATTGGACCTGCTCACCTTTTTTAACCAGGACTTTACCTTTTAAAGGAAGTTCTCTTGTTTTAAGAATTGTTTTATAGGCCGATATTTCAAGTCCTGGAGTGTATGCTTTACTCATAAACCATGCCCATTTGTTTATACCAAGATTTAATTGCTTCTTCACCCGGGATATCTAGCGGTCGTCCTCTTCCATCAAAAATCAAACCAACCAAGCCGCCTGATAAAACAGTTTCTACTTCTTTGCCTATCCCTGCTCCAATATTAACTGAGGAATGAAGAGGTTTTAGTTTTGCTTTTATTTCTTTTCCAGTTTCTAGATCTATTTTTAATAATTCACCAGAATGTAAAATAATTTCCTTAGAATTTTCTAAAGTAATCAGACATAATTCTTTTCCCGGACCTACTTTGCCAGTCGGTGCAATTACCGTTCCCAATGAAACTAAACAATCTCTAAAAAGTATTTCTGAGGCAGCTTCCAAATGGACATCAGAAAAAACTCCCAAATGAGGCATCATAAAAATTGAATCTACTGCTAGTTTAGTTACACCAGTTGGTTGATAACTATCAATCAACATCAATGCGGCGCTGTTTCTGTTAGGAGCATGACTTAAAACTCCACCGGAACCGATAATTAAATCAAGTTTCATCATATCAACCAGAGAGTTATTTTCCTGTTTGAACAAATCTCCGATTGCCCGTTGTTTTTTTGCTCCCTTTAAACCAACGGCTAAGCGTTTATGATGTTCAAAAGCGAGTCTTAATGCTTCCCGACAAATTGCTTGTTCCAAGATTAAATCTTCCATCGTCTGGGGAATACTGGTCGGACGAATCATCTTGTTGCGCAAACGATCACGCAGTTCATTTTCTGATATTTTAAAAGGCAGCCATCTTAGAATATTTTTCTCTCCCGCTTCCAACATCACATTGGCTACGGAATAACTCATTCCCAAATTGGCACTGACTGTTCGATTAAAAATCGGTTCTCGATTTTCTTCCTCATTAAAAAAAACGGAAAAAACATCGGTCGTTGCACCCCCGATATCAACAGCAAGTATTTGCAGTCCGGTTTTTTTGGAAGCATTTAAAACCATTTGCCCTACAGCTGCCGGAGTGGGAATAATTGGCACCGGGGACCAAGTTAATAATTTTTTATATCCCGGAGCATGGCTCATCACATGATGTAAGAACAATTCATGGATCGCTTCTCTTGCCGGAGCTAAATTTTCTTTTTCCAAAGTTGGTCTTAAATTGTCCACGGCATGAAAAGAAAATCTTTTTTCTAAAATCCTTTTCGCATCTTCTCTAGCTAAGGAATTTGCCGCATAAATAATTGGCAATTTCAATGTGTCACCAAATCTAGGTTTAGGATCGGCTTGTAAAATTATTTCAGCAAGTTCCAAAGGATGATTAACTGTTCCTCCTTCTGTTCCACCGGCAAGGAGCACAATATCCGGCCTTAAATGTCTAATTCTTTGCACCCGCTCATAAGCTTCCCGGCCATCATCAATAGAAATTGCATCTAAAACTATCGCTCCTGCTCCGAGCGCCGCCCGCTCAGCAGACTCTGTCGTCATATTTTTTACAACACCGGCAACTACAATCTGTAATCCTCCGCCAGCAGAACTAGTAGAGACATACAAATCTATACCGTCTTTATCCTCAGCATTTTTTTTAAAACAAAAAGGAATTTCATCTTCCTTTGCCTTTTCATTTAAAATTTTTCTTCCGGATAATTCCTGAACTTCTAAAAAAGCATTGATCGCACCGATAGTCACATCAGCAACTGGTTTTTCCACAGTAGTCGGAGCTTCTCCGCGAAAAGTTTGCCTCCAGCCTTGATCCGTTTTTTCAAAAAGCACGGCCTTTGTCGTGGTGGAACCACAATCTGTTGCCAAGACTACTGTCAAATCATTGAGATTAATATTTTCTTTCATCAGATCAACTTATGAATAATGCGACCCACTTATTAATTAAAAAATCCAAACGCTCCACTAACAGAGCCATCCGCGCCATTACTGTAGAACCGAAAAAAGCACCGAAACACCCCATCATCATCCATCTTCCGGCATAGGAAACTTTTGTCACCAGGCCATTTTCCTTGCGCTTAAAGGTAAAAAAGAAATAACTCATCGCTGAAATCATCGTGAACATAAAAACCAGATTACTAAAAGTTTCAAAACTAGAAGCAGGCACATATAGAGGCTTAAATGAAGCTGTAATCTGCGGCAATAATTCCACAAACATCCCTCTAATTGCCGCTCCGGCAGAAGCACCAAAGGAAAAACCGATTACTAATTGAGCCAGCCAATTATATTTCCGCGACAAAACAAAATAATAAAGTGATCCAAAGAGCATTGGTAAAATTATCAGTAACCTTTGTTTATTATAAGGTTCCAAATAAGTCCCATCGGGAAATACCACCAAATCTAAACCAAAAAGTGGAACTATCGCTTTTGGCCAAAAAGATTCCTTGAAAACAACAATAATTCCCCAGGAAGTGGCAATCCCAATAAAGAAATGTTCAAAAAATCTGAAAAAAGCATTCTCTTTATAAAGGAATGAAAATATTGCCAGCGAGCAAATGCCGCCTAAGAAAATTTCAAAAAATTCAAATGTGAAATATTGCGTTTCCATCTAGGTTTGTTTATTCCTGCGCTCAATTAGATAAGTAATATTTCCTAAAACTATAAATAATAAAATTAGCAGCTGCGCCACTGCCAGACCGGTATTAGTTGCCGTAGCTAATTCTTCTCTTTGAGGATAATCTTTATTCATTAATTGGTCATACCAAGCTGCGCCAGCAACTCCTTCAAAGAAACCCAGAATTTGTTTGGAATTGTAATATAAATAAGCTTCAGGAATTGTAATTGAAGTACAGCCATGAAGCATTGGAGGAATATAAGAATCGGTTCTAAAAAACTGTAGCCAAGTATTAAATGTTCCTACTAAACTTGTGATTTGCACCAAGAGAGAAATATCTTTTAAGGTATGCACCTTTTGCATTAGGGGGATTTCTGAAAGAGGAGTTCCCTTATAATCGCTTTTTACTACTTTATGCAGATCTTCGGAGCGGGCAATCGCTTGAATTGACTGCCAACCTCCGGCTTGAAAACCAAGATTGACCCAATCCACTCCATATTGCCAATTCTTTTCCGGATTTTCTTTTTTTAAAGTTTTAATTAATTCTAAAGGGAATTCTTGTAAAATCGGAGCTGCTTGCACATAAATTGTCATCAAGATAAAAGGAATTTTTTTTCTGAATAAATGCTCCATAATGATCTTAGATTGCGGTTCATTTTCAGCCATTGTTCCTGGTCCAAAATCTAAAGCAATCACCACTGGTTTTTGAGAATTATCCGGTAGAGCTTCCATTACTTTGAAAACATCAGCCGCCGCTTTCATCGGCACTGGTTTGAAATTAGTTTTAAGAATCATCGGTATTGCCAGGGCCAAGGCCACAAAAAGATAAACTAGCCGGGGATGAATGTTCAATAAATATTTCATTTCGATAACAATCCATAAAACATTAAACATTCAGAATTATTCCGCAATCGAGGCGTTAAGTTTGTCGAAAAGCGGAGTGTATACTTCGAAACATGAGCATTCTCGACAAACTTAACAACAAAGAGTGCGGAAAATTGTGAACGTTTAATCATTCTTTTTCCTGTAAGGGAGATCTTTCTAGTGACAACCACATTCTTATCGCCATCGCTAAACCGGCAATTGCAGCACCAAAGTAAATAGCCCTATTTCCAGGAGTGTTGATATTTTCCATCAGCCAACCACGAATTGCCGGCATCTGCTCGGAAATCAGCCTTCCTTGAGGAATTTGACCTAAAATTACCAGTATCGCTGTAAGCATCATAATCCCGGCTTCTACAGATTTTACTCTAAAGGAGCGGTAAGCCGCATAGGCAATATAAAAAGCAAGAAGTGAAAACATCGAAGTGCTTAAAGGGACAAAAAAACCTTGATACATTAATTTAGAAGATTTTTTAATTGTCAGGTTTTCATAATTGAGTTGCAGTAAATCTTTTACTGTAACTGTAAGATCTCTTATCGCCTGCACCAGAATTTCACTTTGTTTCTTTATTTCATCATTATTCTTTTCTTGAAATTTTGTTTTTAAAAAAGTGGAATATTCTAATAGTTCTTTTTCCTCTTTATTCAATTCATTTTGCAATTTCTGATAAATGATAATTTGTTCAGAAGTATAATTTTTATTTTGCTGAGGAAGAGAATGGATTTTTTTAACAACAAAATCTTGCAGTAAACTTATTTTTTCAATTTTCTGTTCGGAACTTAAACTGCTATCGGAATTTATTTTATTTAAAAATAATTCCTGATCGGCAATCGGTTTCCATTTATTAAGATTGCTTAAAGAGAGGTACATGTCTGTGCCCTGAATAAAAAGCATCACAAAAAGCCCCAAAATAAGGGCAAAAGAGTTAATCCAAGCTTTTTGCAACTTCAATAATCTGCCGCCATGCACAAAAAGAATATTGATAATTCCCAAGCCGATGGCCATGTTACCGAGGATTACCAAACCATCCAGGATTTCTTCA
The DNA here is from genome assembly GCA_964405665.1 of uncultured Bdellovibrionales bacterium. Classification (GTDB taxonomy): domain Bacteria; phylum Bdellovibrionota_C; class UBA2361; order SZUA-149; family CAZDWZ01; genus CAYOOT01. The sequence goes on from CAYOOT010000004.1 coordinate 43,006, forward strand.
TGATAATTACCGAATTTGAAACTTCCAATTTCTTTAGGAAGCAGAAATTCTAGGAGAAAATATGTCCCTGGAATAAAAGTGATCAAAGCAATTAATTTTCTTCTAAATTTTAAATTCATTTTTCAAGTAAGGCTTCAATATGAAGTTTTTCCAGTTTTTGTTCTTTGATGCTGTAATAAGTAGCTTCTAAAACCCCAATCAAAACCAAAAATAAAACAATTAATTTGGCAAAGTCTTGTCCGCGAAGACTTCCTTGCTGCACCGGATCCTTTGATAAATAAGAACTGGCAGCAAATAACTCTTCTCCAATTAAAGTATAATCACAAGAAGCGATAAAAAATGGAATTTGATGAGTATCGGTAGTGGCGGCAATTTGAACGGCATTAGCCTTTTGTCCGGCTTCTGCCAGGATTAAAGATTCAGCAGCAAAGGAACCAAACAAAAATGCCGCTCCCACCTTTTCTCTTTCCACTATTCCCATATAACCGGAGGCAAATGCGAATTGCTCACTGGACAAAAATCTAAGGGAAGTGGGATCGTAGACGGCATATTTTTTTACTTCCCGGTAAGCATTTTGCAATGTGACGTCGGCAAGGGCCACCGCTTCTGGATCCCCTAAAGGAACAAAAAGTCGGCTGCCATAGTTGGCAGTTTTTTTGGCGATGTAACTCAAAACCCCAAGACAAGCTGCCAAGAGAGGTCCGATTGAAGTCATTGCCGTAGTAAAAGAAAGTGGCCGTCCTAACTCTACAGAACGCCCAATTGCCTCATCAATGGCATTGACACCGGGGATTTTTCGAACAAAAATGTCAGTCCCTTTTTTCGCCTTAAAAATAAAATAAAGAATCGGGCTTGAAAATAAGGCCAATAAAACCATTACCGAATATGTGGCATGTTCCATAAATTAACCAGTCTTTCTAAATAACTTTCCCATATGGTTAAGAACTCAAACTAGGTGTTTCTATCAATTTGATTAAATGTTGGATATTTTCTCGATTCGCAAGTAAATTTTTATAATCATTAAGTTTTTCGAGACCAAAGAAAGGAGTAAGAAAAGGTTCAAAGACTAAAAATCCCGTATGAAATAAACTAAGCACCGGCAAATGCATTTGTAAAAATAACAAAGCAGGAAATTCTAATTTTTTTTCCTTAATTTTTGTTGCTAAATTTTCAATTAAGTCTTCTTTCAAATTACACCATAATCTGCTCGGAACTTTGCCTGCTTAACTAACAAAATCTATTTCCTAGCACTACAATAAACAATACTTTTGATAGAAATTATAAAAATATCCTATGGTAGAAAAATTACTAAGATGTTAATATTACAAGTAACTTATACTTGTTGCATCAAATAAATTGAAACCCTTGTAAACTATGCTTTTTTTGTTGTAAGGGGCAAACAAGTAGCATGGTTTTTTAGCTCTAAATTTGAACTCAATATACTGATTAAATAGACAAAGGCAGCAAAATTATGATTTTTGGCAAAAAAAATAATTCATTAGATGAAGATACTCTCCGAAATGAAACCCATGAACGCTATCGACAAACTACTTCTTCAGCTTATAAATCTCCACTGCCTGATCCTTTGGAAAAAGTTGGTGAAGTGAAAATCAAAGGTCAAGCTGAATCAACACCCCAGTGGCCAAATCCCCGCGCTAGTATTAAGCCTGAGCAAGAAATAGATCTGCAATCAAACAATCTCCTCTCTGAGGAAGCAGCAATAGAGCCTCTTTACAAACCGATAGTGAACAGCACGTCTTCCAAACTGGCACAGTTTGTTGCCACAGGTTTAAGTAACGTTGGACTTAAACAACAAAATAAAGTTGCCGAAAACATTAAGCCGCTAGAAACACCTAAGGTTAATGATTCTTATAAAGCTGCAATCAGCACTGCTTTTGCCAACACCAATGAAAATATCAAATTAACACCGGAAGATGAAATCAAGAAAAAATACGGATCAAATTTAAAATCAGCACTAGGACTAGGAACTATTATTGAAGGAACTTTTAGTTTTGAAACACCGGTATGCATTGAAGGAACTTTACTTGGTGAAATTCGCTCCAATAGTTTATTGATTGTTGGTCCGGAAGCCAGTGTCCAAGCAAAAATTAAAGTCGGAAGTTTAGTAGTGTATGGCGTTGTTCGGGGAGATGTTGAAGCTCAAGAACTGGTTAATATCAAAGAAAACGGAACTTTAGAGGGAAATGTGTTGGCAGAAAAACTTGCCATTGAAGAAGGTGGTTGGTTTCAAGGTCGTTGCATCCCTAGTGCTCCCTCAAAAATTTTAGAACAATTTAGCCGCAAAAGAAATAAAGAGAATGAGTCTGTGGAATCTCCCAATAACAATAAGATCAGTTCCGAAACTAAAGCGACGCAACAAGAATTAAATATTCAAAAACTGCAAACGACTGAAGAAGATAACTTGCTGTTGCCTGAGGATCAAATTGAATTATCGTCTTTGGAAAAATGGAGCTTATAGGTTCTTATTGCTGAGTTCTTAATCTAGCAAACTTTATTAGAAAGATTCTTACTCAGCAGCCACTTCTTGCTTCTCATTAGAAACAATCGCAGTACTTAAATCTTGAAACTTAGCTTGTTTAATTTTAGCAGCTTTTCCTCTTAATGAACGTAAGTAGTAAAGTTTAGCTTTACGAACATGTCCTCGTTGTTTAATTTCAATTTTTGCAACACGTGGAGAATGTAAGGGGAAAATCCTTTCGACGCCGACGTTATAGGAAACTTTTCTGACGGTAACTGTCTCTGTAATTTTTCCACGATTGCGGCCAATCACTACACCTTCAAAAATCTGTGTTCTTTCTTTTTCGCCTTCAACAATTAGAAAGTGAACTCTAACGGTATCCCCCACTCTAAAATCTGGAATGTCTTTTTTTAAATTCTCTGCGTTAATTTCTTCAATAATACTCATCTCTTCCACCATTATTTTTGTTGCAAATCGGCCTAACTCTTTAAACCTATTGAAAATAAAAGTCAACTCTAGAACAATTTTCAAGATAGTAATATGCTTAAGAAGAAAAGTGTATTCATTGATTAAGATATTATTTTTATTATACTTTATATAAAAAATGCCATATTTAAGCATAGTTGCCATAGGAAATGAATTGGTTTCGGGGACAATCCTCGATAGTAACAGTCAATTTTTATGTGCTGAATTAACTGCACTGGGCTTTCAGATTAAAAAAGTTCTTCTAGTGGGAGACAATATCAAAGAAATCTCTGCAGCAATTAACGGAGAACTTGCGCAGTCTCAGTTAATAATTACTACTGGAGGTCTCGGACCAACTACAGACGATTTAACCCGCCAGGCGATAGCTCAAGTTGCCAACGTTGCGCTAAAGCTTAATCAAAAGGCCAAAGAGAAATTAATTGAACTTCTTGTTAAAAGAGGAAGAATTGCCAATGAAAATAATCTGCGGCAAGTAGAATTCCCCGAAGGTGCAGAAGTTATCAATAATGAACTGGGAACTGCTGATTCTTTTATCACCAAAATAAATAATGTTCCTATTATTTCTCTTCCCGGTGTTCCCCGAGAAATGAAACATATTTTTGTAAACAAACTTAAATTTTACTTGGAAAAAAATTTTAATTTAAAGCAAAAACCAGTTTCTTTAAGTTTCAGGGTCTTTGGTATGGCTGAAGCAACTTTAGGAGAAAAAATTGAAGGGTTTAATTTGCCTGATTATATTGAAGTAGCTTATCGCCCGAATTTTCCTGACATTATTATTACTTTAAAAAATCTGGCAACCACAGATAATCAAGAAAGAACCTCTGAACTAGAAAAAATTTACCCCAGCTTAATCAGGCATCTTGGCGAAAATTTCGTTTACTCCAGAAAAGAAAAAGATTCTCTGGCTAATGTTGTTGCTAATTTACTAATTGCCAAAAAACAAACTCTGGCACTTGCTGAATCCTGCAGTGGCGGTTTGCTTGCAGATTCTTTGATCTCCATTCCCGGTGCTTCAGAATTCTTACTTTCTTCGATAGTCTCTTACAGTAACGAGGCAAAAATAAAACTACTTGGCGTGAATCCGGAAACAATAAAAACTTGCGGTGCAGTAAGCAAGGAAACAGCTCTAGAAATGGTTAAGGGGATCAAAGCAAAATTAGCTTCTGATTTTGCTCTTTCCATAACAGGTATTGCCGGCCCCGATGGTGCTAGTGTCGAAAAACCGATAGGAACTTTTTGGGTAGGTTTAGCCACAGCTGATTCCGCAGTTGCTTTTAAATATTGTTACCCTCAAGAAAGAAATATTTTCCGGATAATGACTGTAGCAACTGCTCTTAATTTGCTAAGAAAACAATTATTAGGCTTAGAGTTGGAATAATTCTCCTTTTTTTTCGCATATCACTATAAGTATTACTGGAATTTATGCAGCGTGCGAATAAGGGGAGAATTAATTATAGGCTTGGATTTTTGGCTCCACAGTTTCTTCTTCGGGGGCTTTTAATAAACTACTAAAAGAACTATTTTTCTTGATATTTCCTTTGAAATAAATTGCTCCTTTTTGTTCTGCTTCCCCTTCCGGAACCTCTATACCCTGACTGATCATTTCATCTTCCAAAGGATGTAAAGTTTTTAGACTACAAACATGTTTACCAAAAAAACTTTCTGTCGATCGCTGAAAACCTCTACAAAAAAGAGATTGGTACCAAGTTAATTTGGGATTTTCATACCGGGTTTCCACATTGTTTGTTTCTCCGGTCATTTCATCATAACTGGAAGTATATACTTTGGTCTCTCCTTGTGCTTCCTTTTCCCGACTACTTGCCTTAAAATACATAATCATATTCAAAGCAAATATCGCTCCCCCAATAGTCATGATAAAAATATGTTGGGGAGTAAGATCCGTTGCTAATTTTAACTTCATAAAAGCTCCTGATTAAAATCTATTATCCAGAGTTACCTTATTATTAATTGCTGGATTATTTGTGGATTTATAAACATTATAATCCGCCGTTTTTTCAGTTTGCATGTTAACTTGATCGACCAATGTCTTATAGTATTCTGGGGACATTGCACCTTTATTTAATTGGGCTGCCGGGTTTTCTGCAACAGTTGCTTGTTGTTGTTTTTGTTGTTCTTCTTTGATTGCTTCTAATTGTAATTGTTGCTCGATATCTTGAGTTTCCTTGGGTTCGATACTGGGAGCAGTTGCCTGAGTTTGACTATTGGAGGTGCTTTGTTGATCCGTAGAAGCTGTAAAATCAGACCCTGATTGTTCCGAAGAAACATTTTCTTGATTAGAAGGAACAATTAATGAGCTTTTTTTCTTTTTATCGTCAGTGTTTTTTTGAATTTGACTATAATCAAATTCATTTGTTTTTTGAGTATTTTTTTTCCTTGCTCCTCCCACCTCTAAACCGGCAAATGTACTTCCGGCAGCTGCATTTTTATCAAACAGAGAATCTGCTGCATTCTGAGCAAAAACAAAAGCAGGTGCGAAAAAGACAATTGATAAAAATAAAAAAAATAGTTTTTGCATAAATCCTGATTTTGGAACCTTTAAGATGTTATGCTGAAATTTAGACTTGCTGTAGCATAGCTTTTGAGAACCAAAAAAATTGGATAACTACCTTATTTTATTGCTTTATTTAAAGTTGGCTTTCCAGAGTAATTCAAAAATAGCTCGCAAATTTGCCGATAAAATCGCATCTTTCATTTGAATTACATAATGTGGTTTTTGGTTGGTAATCCCCATGATAATATATTCCCCATAAAGCCAAATACTACTGGAAAATACAATGCCTTCCGGCAAAGTTTTAATTTCTCGATTTGATACTTTTCTGCTTCGTTCTTTTTTCAAATCTATTTTATTAGAAAAAAGACAAATTTTTTCTTCTTCATTTTTTTGTGTCCAAACATATTGATGCCATTCCGGATATCCGTCGACAAAACTTGAATCTTGATAACCAAGAACTGTCTTGTTCCCATCTTTGGCGCAACTCTCCCTCCAAAGTGGCAAATTACGATAGAGCATTTGTTCAATTGATTGTTTGCCTTCGAAAATTTGCACTTTGGGAATGCTATAATGGGTGTTTTTAATATAGCCTTGGAGCAAATCCATTAGATTGGCAGCAATTTTTTTCTTTGATTGGGCTTCATATTCTTGTTTTTCAAAAATGCGCAAAAACGATTCCGGATTGCTGATCACAAAAAAACTACTGGTTTGAGTTTGTTCCTTAATGACGACACCCTTTTCAATTAATGAATCAAGAATACCATAGAGAGTTGCTCTGGGGATTCCAGTTCGTTTGCAAAGAGTAGTTGCAACAGCTCTGCCAATTTCTGCAAGAGCAACATAAACTGTCGCTTCTTTTTCAGTTAACCCCAGTTCCTTTAATTGATTTTTCAACATAAATCCCTCTAAAGAAATATTGTCGAATTATGTCGACATTATAACTCTATATTTTTCTTATTTATTTTGCATAAAAATACATTGTTGTCAAAAAACTATAGATTAAACATTTCTTTAGGTTTATAATGCAAAATAAGATTGAATAAACTTAAGGGTCTGTAACCAAAGACATCTGTCAGCAAAAACAGACTCTCAAACAGGAGAAAAATAATGAGACAAGCAATAGCTTATCCATTAGAAAAAGAGAGTTCCAATCTATTAAAGTTATTGTCACAACTAATTGCGGCAAATGAACAAATCTCTCAATCTCCAATAAAGAAAAAAACTGAATATTGCTATCTACGTCTTAAACTTACGAAAGAATTTTTTAATGACGAAGCAAAAAAACGCCTCTCAAAAATAGGCTTAGAATGCATCGACCAGATAAAACCTTTTGAAGCTTACGGAATTATCAGAAATGAAGCTAAACTTCTAATTGATATCCAAAGAGATCCCATAATATTTAAGGTCGAAGAAGAAGAACCAGCTTCGGCTAAATGATAAATGTAACGGAATATCTGTAGGGGCAAGGCTTGTCCCTACAATCTAAAGAGCAAACTTTAATGTAAGGCAAGATACGTTCGGAGCGCGGACTTTAGTCCGCTTATTACCAAAACTCTAAGACTATCTTTATTTGGCTTCTCTAAATTTCTTTTTTCTTTTTAAAAATCTATTTGATAATAAGCGGACTAAAGGGCATCTCTAAAAATTAGGTAGAATAATTGTTTGGGATGTTTAAATTACGAAAATTTAATTTGTAGGGGCACCCTTTATGTGTGCCCGGCGGACCAAATAGCCAAAATAAAATATTTGTAAGAAACGGATGTTTGTTTTGTCGAATTTTTAGAGATGCCCTAAAGTCCGCGCTCCGCGTATCTGCTTAAGAACAAAACTTAATATGTAAAAAAAGCGTTTCTTTATTTAAAACAGCAATTTTCAGTCTTTTGCTTTTAAAAGTAATTAGTTATCACACAAAATTTTGAATTTTTATCTTTCCATCTTAACCGGCATAACTTTTGAAAAAGGCTATACATTCTAAATTAATCAGGTAAAATATAAAAAGTTTTCAAGGGAAAAACAGATGTTAGAATTGAATATTGAAAATAAAGATCAATTACAAAAATATCTCGTTGAAAAGGGCTATCTTGAAGTCAAGCAAAATGCCGAAATAAAAATTCTCAATGCCGGTTTTTCCAGTCGGATAGTTTCAGTGGAACTTCCTAACGGTTTAACTTGGGTGATTAAACAACCATTAGCCAAATTACGTCTGGATGTTGATTTGTTTTGTAGTACGGAGAGAGTCCATAATGAAGCCTTAGGTATAAAATGGCTTTCAGAATTAGCTCCTGCCGGCACAATTCCTGCTTTAATTTTTGAAGATTTTTCCAATAATCTTTTGGTAATGAATGCTGTTCCCGAACCGTATTCTATCTGGAAGACACTCTTTCTTACAGAATCTCTTAAACCCGATCATCTCATCCAATATGCAAAAATTATAGCAGCAATTCATAAAAATAGTTTTGAACTAAGTAGCAATCTTTCAAAAATATTTTATGATCGCGGTTTTTTTGAATCTCTAGTGATTGAACCATATTATATTTATACTGCTGCAAAGATTCCTGCAGCAGCAAAATTTCTCAATAATTTAATTAGCGAAACAAGAAATGTGCGTTTATGCCTAGTCCATGGCGATTATTGTCCAGAAAATATTTTAATTCATAAAGATCGTTTAATTTTAGTTGATCAAGAAGTAGTTCATTGGGGAGATCCCGCCTTTGACCTTGGTTTTTCTTTGTCTCATTTTTTAAACAAAAATTATAGAGAAGATTTGATTGAGGGAATAAGATTATATTGGAAAGTTTATTCTAGTAATCTTGTTGATATTTTTCCTGCTTCTTTTGAAGCGCGAATAGTAAAACATATCCTGGCTTGCTTATTAGCAAGAGTGACGGGACCTTTTAAACCAGAAATTTTAAGTAATGAAGAAAAAATTTCACAAAAAAATATGATTTTATCGATGATGGCCCATCCGGCAAATTCCATTGAGGATCTGTTACTGGATTTGAGTAAAAATAAATAATTCAGACGTTAAATGGCTGCAAAATTATCTAACGCTATTAGCGAAATCAAAATTACCTATCATTGTGAGCGAAGCGAAATAAAACCACCCGTCTTGCGAGAAAAGCGAAGACAGAATAACCTGTCGTTGCGAGCGAAGCGAAGCAATCTCCTAGTGTTTACCCAAATTAGTCCTGCATGAATACAAGGAGATTGCTTCAGTCGCTTCGCTCCTTCGCAACGACAGGTAGTTTCAAAGTTCAACTTTAATTGGGAACAGAACAACTATGAACCTTTTGATATTCAACCTTAGCACTTGGCTCAAAAAGCAAAACATTTCCTTTGATTTTTTCCAAATGATCCTCAACTAAAGCAGCTTCAATTCCTGGGGGAACATAGGCCACATAAAGGGCTCGTTTAGTTTTTGCTGAAATTGGTGTTCGTTGGTCTTGTCCATAAATAATAGTACAAACCACACCAGCAAGGTCTTTCATCATCATATCGTTTGCTTTAAGCGTTCTTGGAGTTCCATTCATCTGCGTAAACTCTTCGTTACCAACAGTTACATCAATGGAAATTGGCATATTTAATAAATCAGCATCATGACCGGCAGTTAAAATCATAGTTTCCAATTCTGCAGCAAAGTTCGCATCAACAAGTGGATTTACATTGGGCAATGGAAATACCCTTCATTGGTGCCCGTAACTAAGGTTCCATCGAAATCAAAAATAACTGCAGGGATAATAGATTTCATATATTCATAATATGATAAAGACTATAGAAAAGGCTAGTTCAAAAATATAGAATAAGTTGATGAAATTTTCTAAAAAAACATCTGGTTCAAAAATTAAACTTCTCCTGGAAGGGATTGCACTCTTTGTTAGTTTGATCTTCTTATTAGTTCTTTGTCTGCCCTTTTTTTCTCCTCAATTACTGAATTTTTTTCTACGCAATAAAGGAATTGAATTTGGAGAATGTCCTATTAATAAGACCAAGTCATTGAAACTTCAAAGTCCTGAATGTACTTTTTCTTTTCCTCTAGCAGAAGGTCGGGTTCAAGTAATGGCTAAGGAAATCGAAATTAGTTATATAAACAATACGACATTTCCCGTTCTGAATGTAGATTCTGTGGTGATCGAATTGCCTGATGTCATAAAAAAAATGGATTCAAACAAAAAGAGTTCTTTTAAAGATCTTAATTTCCCTTTTTCTGAGTTTCATCTTAAAAAAGGTTATTTGCATATTGAAAAAAATCCAGTTGCCGAATTTAATACCGATCTATTTGATTTATCAGGAAGTAATCATGGTTCGGCAAAAGTAAATCTCCATCCTATTAATTTGCAAAAAGATACTTTATTAAAGCCCTATCTTGAAAAATTAAAATTACCTTTGCAAATAAATGAAGGAACGATTGATCTTGATGCCGATTTATCGATCAAAGATTTGGATTTGGATAAAAATTCTACTGTTACAATCACAGCTCATAAAGTATCCGGGCAATACAATGAATTTGAATTCAATAACTTAAACTTCAATAACCTTACATTTACGAATTATCCCCTTTGGGAAATTAAAAAACCTACACCGGTTAGTATTCAAAGTATTGATACTAATACAGGTATCTCTGTAGAAAAAATTCAACTTAGACTAGGCATGAACAAAAAGACAGAAGAAACGTCGAAGCTGCTAATGGAAGCAGTAAAAGCAGATATATTTGGAGGACAAATTTCCTCAGAACATATTGTTATTGAGGATTCTAAACCGCAACCCTTTATTCTTGATTTAACTGCAGTTGATCTTTCGCTTCTTCTGGGACTAAGTGGAAAATCAATCACTGGTACAGGAAAAATATCGGGGAAATTACCTATAAATTTTGAAGATCAAAAGCTCAGTGTAAAAAACGGATTTTTGCAGGCATTGGCCCCCGGTGGTGAAATTCATTATACTCCTACCACTGAAGCCTTAGAAACAGTAAAGCAAGATCAAAATACAAGTTCCGCCTTAAAAGCTTTAGAAGAGTTTTATTACGATCAGATGGAAATAAAATTGCAGTATGATCAAAAAGGAATTTTACTGGCCAATATTTCTCTGCAAGGAAAAAATCCCAAAATCTTTAATGGACGAAAAATACAGTTTAATATTAATGTAGAGGAAAACATTCTTTCTCTCTTAAAAAGCCTTCGTTTAGCAACGCAGGTAAAAAAAAGAGGATTGGGTTAATTAACATCAATAATATTTATATAACAAAATTTATGAAAATTTTTATTTTAATATCCTTCTTAATGATCGGAGTTAGTTGTAGTCCTACGGTTAGAGTAGAACCTTCTGACAAACCAATTACTATCAATTTAAATGTTAAAATCGAACATGAAGTCAGAGTAAAGATTGATAAACAATTAGAAAACGAAGTTTTTAGCAAAGACAGTAAATTATTTTAGTAAGTTAGGAGAAAAACATGAATACAAAATTTAAAGCAATTTTTTTGTTTATCTTAATAAGTTTTTTCGGATTAATTTCTCAAGCTCAAGCTTTAGAACTCGATCAAGCAAAAGCTCAGGGACTTGTTGGAGAAACTGTAGCTGGCTATATTGCCGCAGTTAAGGCGCCTAGTGCTGAAGTCCAACAATTAATCAACAAAGTTAACGCTGAAAGAAAAGAACGCTATCAAAAAATTGCTGGTAAGAACCAAACTCCAGTAGCTGCTGTGGAGGCACTTGCCGGCCAAAAAGCACTTGAGTTAACTCAAAGTGGACAATATATCCAAAATCAAAATGGTAAGTGGGTTAAGAAATAGATTCATAAATAAGAAGATCCTGTGTTCACTTTCTCAACATTGAGGAAATGAACACAGGATTTAATATTTTCTAAAAGTTATGTTCGTAGTAACAAACACAACTTTTGAAAATATTAAAAAACTAGGGGCCTACATCCAACAACAAACAACGAATGTAAACCCCTAGAACTAACGGAGACCTTTTACTTAATTTGGAAGAATATTATATAACTCATTAGCTACAGCGGGTTGGGCAGTAGTATCATAAGTTATTAAAATACGAGAAAAAGCATCTGGTTTGCTATAAGCATTCTTTAATAAATCATCATCAGGAGAAATTCTAACTCCATTTAATGAAGCACCGGCAAACAATCCGCTTTCTGAAGCAAAAGCAAGGACATCAGAAGCGGTATTAATATTTGCTTCGGCATCTTTTGAGCCTAAAGCGGCACTAAGATCTGCACCGAAAGCTAATGAACCACGACTTAAAGTTTCCTTTGCTTTCTCATTCATAAACAATAAAACAAGATCAGTATGTTTAACACCAGCTTGTGCACCGATACTTGCCCCAGTGAAATCTAAAAACCCAAGTCTACTCCATTTATTTTCTCCACCACGACAAGTAACTACTCCTTCTCCATGTTGTCCACCAACAGCTAAAGCTGCACTGGTAATTTTTGGAAACACGGCAATACATTTTGCTTTGGCAAAATTGGAATCAGGAATTTTATTTTCTCCTGATTTAAATTGTTTAAGAGTGTTGGCAGAATCTCGAATAAGTTGATTAACATCTTGCGCCGTACCAGGCTTCATCATTGCTCTGGCACTGGCATCTATAGCTTTATCTTTGTCACTGCGATCCGCTTGCACAGCAAAGGGCGAACTAATCACTGAAGCCGCTGTAAGCATTAGTGCGATAAGATGATATTTATATTTCATAAAAATTCTCCTTGGATTATTTGCATTAAAAAATATTCAAAGTGAGGCTGTAGGATAAGTCAGTAAGCCTAATGAGCATATGACAAGGCACATACTCTACAAAGGCTAAATCAACATAGATTTAGAGTTAATTCATAATAGAACAAACACAAATCCATAATCTTATTAAACAAAAGAGAAATAATACCGACATGAAAATTCCCAATAAAATATTAATCTTACTTAAAACTTATTATTTAAATACATTAAAGCGAATTATACTTTTTTTATTAAGCGGCACTCTGATTAGTTGCAGTTTTCCAATTGTTGGCAATATTCCTCTACTTGAACCGGAACATAAAAATTTTGAAATCAAACATCTTTACTCCGTTAGCGATCCTCAGTTTGAAAGAACAGTGGGTAATTTATTAGGCCCTGCTGTTTTCGACGGTAATAAGATTACTACCTTACTAAATGGTGTAGAAATTTTCCCTGCTATGTTAGAGGCAATTAAAAATGCAAAAAAAACAATAACTTTTGAAACTTATATTTATTGGAGTGGAGATTATGGAAAACAATTTGCTGAAGCCTTAGCAGAACGAGCAAAATCCGGGATCAAAGTTCATGTAGTAATTGATTGGTATGGAATTGATCGTTTGGATCAAAGTTTTCTTGGAATCATGCGCCAAGCTGGTGCCGAGGTATTAGTTTTTCGTACTCCGAAGTGGTACGACCCCAGACGTTGGAAAAGTATTGCTGATGTAAACAATCGCACTCATCGAAAAATATTAGTTGTCGATGGAAAAATTGGATTTACTGGAGGGGTTGGTATTGCTGACGAATGGAGAGGAAATGCTGAGTCCCCCGAACATTGGCGGGATACTCATTATAAAATTGAAGGTCCGGTAGTAGGAGAATTACAATCAGCTTTTGAAGACAATTGGTTGGAATCAGGTGGCGCTGTATTACATGGAAATGAATATTTTCCAGCATTACCCAATAAAGGAAATGTTAAGGCCCAAGCCTTTAAAGGTTCAATTGGGGAAGCAACTGCTAATATTGAGTTAATGTATCGCTTGGCCATCGCCTCAGCGCAACACTCCATAAAAATTTCTAATGCTTATTTTCTTCCTGATAAAGGGATTGTTAAAAGCTTAATTGACGCGGCAAATCGTGGTGTAAAAATCGAAATTATAGTTCCTGGTACAAAAACAGATCAAAATATTCTTCGCCTGGGGTCTCGTGCTATTTGGGGTGATTTGCTTAAAGCCGGAATAAAAATTTATGAATACCAGCCAACAATGTATCATTGCAAAGTAATGATGATCGATGATTATTTTGTCTCTGTAGGCTCGGCAAATTTTGACAATCGATCTTTTAGATTAAACGACGAAGTAAACCTAAACATTTTCGATGCAATAGTAGCTAAAGAACAAGTGAAAAATTTTGAACGGGATAAGACACAATCTCAAGAAGTCACATTGAAAATCTGGCAAAATCGATCTTTTGCGGAAAAAATCTCTAATCAATTTATTCTGCTTTTTCGAAATGATTTATAGGTAATAAGCGGACTAAAGGGCATCTTTAAAAATTAACATTAATTGTCATTGCGAAGCGAAAATAGAATTATCTGTCGTTGCGAAGGCGACTGAAGCAATCTCCCTGTGTTTACGTAGAAACTAATTTGGGTAAACACTGGGAGATTGCTTCGCTTCGCTCGCAACGACAGGCTATTTTATCTTCGCTTCGCAATGACAATCTCTAAAGATTCCCTTTAGTTCGTTTATTACCGATTTTTTAAATTAATTTAAATATGAACCAAAAAAAAATCCGGAACTAGAAATGCTTTTGCATGACTAATCCCGGAAGTAAATCTCTCGATAGCTCAAGAGATATTTACCAATACGAATAGTAATAGCTTACTTTATCTATCGTACTCTTCTGTAGTAGTTTCACTACGATGTACAATTGGTCGGCCAAATTCATCAATATTTTCATGAACGACACGTTTTTTATTAATTACATGCTCACTAGGCACATTACGTTGCTCAATAACCACTCTTTGCGGTGGATGTTCTACTACTGTTGTTTCTACTCTCTTAGTACAAGCAGAGATAGCTAACAAAGAAACTATCACTGAATAAGAAAAAATTTGCTTTTTCATATTAATCCTCCATATTGGTAATAAAATTGAAAAGTAGCGTGAGGGAAATATTAAAGATATGATCCTTGTCAGCTATAACATTTTTAATATTTATTTTATTTAGTCATTGTCTCTTTCTCTTCTGTCTTCAGCGTCATCATCCTGTCTGACTCGATTTTTTACATCACGGCCCATTTCTTTTAAATTCTCTTTGCTTCTTACAGCAGAATCATGCACAGAATCAGCAGCTTCATCAATGTGTCTTCCTGCTCTTTCCGCCGTACCTTCACGATCATGATGAGCATTACAAGCACAAAATCCTAATAAACCAAAAAATAAAATAGTTTTCATATATTCTCTCTCCCTATTTGATTGTTATAATTGACGAAAAATAGCAATTGCACTTTGTTACAGGTATGATTCCTGTCATTATTCAATTATCTGGTTTTTTAATTAAAAAAATTCTTACGATAACATTCTTCGCAGAGAATAATATTTTCTTTATTTGCTAAAACAGAATTAAACGTTACCTGACATTGTGAACATTCTGTTTCAGCAATCGATAGGGGGCGCGTTTGATTGATTCGCTGATCATGCCTGCAAAAGAAACATTTTTTTGGAGCAGGCGTTTGAAGTTTACGATATAAATTCAATTCGGCCTTAGTAATTCTATAGTTTCTGGAACATTTTTCGCAGGAGAACAATTCATTAACGATTTCATCTTTAGTCTGGGCTATTGTATCGGGAATAATTGCCGAAGTAATAAGATATTCATCAGAGTTTTTATCTTTCCATTTGTAACAGCTTTTCTTTGCTTCTTCTTCAGTAAGTGGATGCAATTGATTAGCCAAAGTTTCGTTATAAGCAAAAGGAGAAATATGAGCCGGAAAAAAATTACCCCACTCTTTTGTCTCTTGTAAATGAGCAATAATTTTTGGAAGTAATTTTTGATATTCTTCTTTTGAGTATTGTTTATTCAAAATACAATACTGCTGTTTTTTCATTCCCGAACAGCCAAAAAGATTTTTACTGTAAAAAGAATTAACTGAATAAGAAACTTCCTGGCTGTACCAAACCAAAAAACTAAAAATCACTCGATAATTTTTTTCTAGATTTGTACTAAAGTATTGCAATTCGGAATTATCAAAACAATTTGCATCAAAACAATCCTTATTACCATCTCCCAAATAGCAATAAGCACAATCTTCGGAGTTCTTTAAAGAATACGCAGCAAAACTATTTTTGCAGTTAAATAGCATATCGCCAAAAGAATTTTCGCAATTAGTAATTAAAGAGCCTCTTTTTGCCTGTTGAAAATAAAAATTATGAAATTGAGTGAATATCTCTTTTTGCTTACTAAGATTTAAAAAATCTTCCCGCAGGCTTTTAATTTGCAAATGATATTCTTCTTTGCTTAGTTGCTGATTATAAATACAATATTGCGAATTATGAAGATTTACACAGCCAAAACAATCTCTGCAACTGTAACAATAGGCACAAAGTGTTAGATTGGAAGAGTTCTGACAATATTCACAATTCAAACAAGAATAAAGATTTTCAGACTGAATACAATCTTTACAAAGTTCACATTTATAAACATCAAAACAATCCACTGAATCTTTGGAATAAAAAATCCTGTAACTATAGTAACAATCTTCTGCTCCTAAACCGCCAACAACCATATAACAATTTTTATTTTCAGAGGAATAGTTCGTATATTCAGAATTTTCACTTTTCGAATTTTGAATGGCCACTTTCGGAACTCTTAAATTAAGTTCAGCAAATTGTTCAAAAAAAGTTTTTGAAAAATCAAACGGTTGACCATAAGATAAGGGATCATATTGATCACTCCACCAAACATTTTGATCATATACTTGATAAGTAGAATCAGGGGAATAAACTGATATTAAATTTTTTCCGGAAAAATCACATTTTCTTTTATAAAAAGAGAATTCATTGCGAAAAGCTAATCGGGATTTTTGCCGGCAATTGGGGCATAATTTAGGAAGTGGTAACTGATAGGAAATAGAATCGAGGACAGGAGAAACTTTTTTGATGAATTCAATCTCTTCTTTTCGAATTAAAAAATTTTTATTGCATTCTAAGCAGACTGAATTCATATACAATTATAACAATTTTGGAATAATATAGCATATCTTTTAAATAATAATATTCTGTTATATAGTTTAATTCTTTAATAAACGGAGTTAATCTTGCAAAAATATTCTGTTAAAATTTTAATATTTTTCCTTTTTTATTTAATTGAAGGATTTAATTATAGCGCCATGAGTCAAAACTTAGAAACAACAACTTTAGGTGGAGGATGCTTTTGGTGTATGGAAGCAGTCTATCAAGACTTAAAAGGAGTGGAGAAAGTAGTTTCCGGTTATAGCGGAGGAAATTTGGAAAACCCAACATATGAACAAGTCGCCACCGGCAGAACCAATCATGCTGAGGTTGTGCAAATTACTTTTAATCCGCAAGTTATTACTTATCAAAAACTTTTAGAAATATTTTTCCACTTGCACGATCCGACAACATTAAATCGTCAAGGTGCCGATATTGGAACAGAGTATCGTTCCGTTATTTTTTATCATAATGAAAATCAGCATACATTAGCCCTTGAAACAATCAAGGAAATTGAAAAGCAAAAACTCTATCTCAATCAAATAGTAACTCAAGTTGTTCCTTTGGAAAAATTTTATCCGGGAGAAGACTATCAACAAAATTATTATAAAAGTAATCCTACTAACAGATATTGTCAGTTGGTAGTTGCTGAAAAAGTGAATAAAGCGCGTAAGCTTTATCATGATCTATTTAAGAATTAATTGCCTGATAAAAATCAAAAAGGAAATAATTATATGGATGATCTATATGTCAATTTATTAAGTGCGATACTGGGTGCTTTTGCCAGCGGTCTTTTTGGCATTATTTCGGAAAAAAGCCGCCATCGCCAAGAAGTGCTCAGTATTGCCAATGCTTTTTATGGCGAAGTCAAGGCAATTTTAGAAAAAGTAGAACGTAGAGGATATATACAAATTCTTCGTCAAGCGGAGAAAGACAAAAAATTTATTCATATTGATGCCAAGCAAAATTATTTTGAAGTATTTGCAAATAACTGCGAACGGATTGGCCTCGTTCCCGCTGATTTGACTTTTGAAATCACAAAATTTTATATTTTTGCCAAAGCCTTTGTAGAAGATACTGATAGTTATTGTTCCTTGAGCGCACAAAACATCAATAATTCTGCAAATTATACTGAGATGGCCGACATTCTAGAAGAAATTAGAAGTACCGGAAATAAAATTATTGAAAAAGTTGAAACAATGAATGGCACTGAAAAAAGACGGTCAAAACTTTTTAGTTTTTCTTAATATTAAATTTTTAAAAAATGCCAATTCTGGTTTTCTTTTGCATTTCTATCAGTAAAATAGACCAATGTTTTCTGGGAATCGGACAATTTTGTCGAAGAAATGCTTTGAGTTCTTGTTTGCTAATTTTATAGGGCTTTGCACTGCTTTCGCAGAATAACTCTTTTTCACAAAGTTCTTCTGAAAATAAAAGAAGATCATCGGGTAATTCTGTTTTTTCATTTGTATTTACCGTTTGCTCTTTTTTTAAAGAGAGTAAACCTCGATCTTTTATTTGCTGATCGGTTAATTCCACTAAAGCATAATTTGCCCAAGAATCTTGATAACAACCTTGATATAGCTCAGGAGGAAACCATTTCCCCCACTCTCCGGTTGATTGCAGATGTTTAATGACTCGCGGCAATAGATCTTCATATTCTTCTTTTGAATATTCTTTATTTAAAATACAGTAATTTTTCGTTTTCAGGAAAAAACAACCGAAAACATCATGACAACCATTATAACAACAAAAAGAATAAAAGTTGTTGCGGGCATTGCCAATTGCTCCGTCACAAAAGAAACAATTATAGGCATTTAAGACCCCGGTCACGAAATAACAGCGCTCAGAATTCCTTGCCCAAAGGGCCGTATAACAATCACGAGCATTGTTTGAAAAAATTATATCCTTACAATCCTCACAATTGCTGGAATAAAAAACGTTATTACAATTTTTAGAATTGGAAACATGATAGACATCCGAACAATTTTCATTTTTAAAATTTGTATTATAATCGCGTTTATCTTTAAAAAATTCTTCCGCTGCTGCAGTTATTTCTAATTGTTGATGATATGAACCTAAATTTAAGGATTTAAAATGTCTTTCCCAGACCTCGGCTGTGACTTTTTCATTTCTAATATAGTAGCCATCTTGTGCTTGCCTTAGTCCCACACATTGAAAGCAATTTTTGCAACCGATACAATCCAAGCACCAAAAACAATCATTGCAATTTTGACAATCTTGGAGAAAACGAGAATTATAAATATTATTGCAATCAAGACAAGAATAACAAAGCTCGGAATTACTCACGCCACTACAAAGCAGTAAATCTGTAGATGTAGAACAAAGAGCACAGTAAATACTTTCTCTAAGATTTTCACAGGCAAAACAAAGATGACAATCTTTTAGTTGTACGCAGGCATTGACATAAGGAGAATTTTCACAATTAACTCGATTAATTGAAGGCGCATAGGATTTTCTGGCAACTTCGATAAATTGATCAAAAAATGGTCGAGAAAAATCATATTCTTGCCCGGCTCTGGTGTTGTCACATTGATCACTCCAAAACCATTCTGGAGCAACCCCAATAATCGCACCGTTCATCGACCAACGAGTAAGAATCGGAGTTTTGGTAACAGGACAAATTGTTTTTTGAAAATTAAAAGGTCCAGCTTGACCGGCAGAATAAATCCAATTCTCTAGAGCGGACTTGTCTGGAAGCGGCAGTTGAAATTCCTTAAGCAGTTGCTCTTCTCGCTCCAATACCAAAAAATCTTGTCCACTAATCGAACATTTAAGCTTTTTCACAGTTCTTCCATACTCAAAATACTTAATATTTACAAAAAGTTATCTTTTTAGAACAAATTTTTAGCTAAAGATTAAATGATTTCAGACACTTGTATTCCCTACTAGAATATTGTATTATCTGGGATTTTGTAAATTAATAATAGCAGCTCTGATAATGACATTTTATCAAAATGATCCCAAGACAATAGAAATAAAAAATGCTGGGAAAATACCAGCCAACTTACCCGCACCGGCTGCAGAAATCGAAAAAGCTATCTTACAACGTAATAATCAAAAAAAAGAATTAGTTTTAGAAAACAAAAATCTTCAGCAGCAGGCAGAAAAATATCAATGGTGGGAATGTCGGATGAGAGTCGGACTAATGGTCTGCGCTTCTATTCTGATTTTTTCCATTGGAGGCTATGTTGCAGTAGCTTTGGCTTCTAAAGTTGTTCTGGGATATTTAGGAACAGCTGCATTAACAACAATCGGTTCAAAGCTGGCCGTCGCCGGTTTGGCCTCAATTGTTGGTGCTGCCGCTACTCCCTTAATAGGAGCAACCACAAGAACTATTTTAAATGTTGTGGAAAATTTCAGCTTTTTTAATAGCAAAAGTTACTCTCAAGCTTATCTAGACAGCAAAGATCATTTTACCAAGGAAACTCTTTCTAAAAATCAAATTGCAGAAGATTCAATAAGTGGTTTAGGAGCGGGAGCAGCCGGGGGAATCGGTAAATTATTTAAACCTTTTCAAGAAGTGCTGGCAAAATCCAGAAGTTTATATGCTGTTACTAGTGGTGGAGCTACAGCCTCAGTTAGTCAAGGGATTTCTTCTCCGCTGCGGCAACTTTATCAAAGAAATGAATTGGAAAATAACTTAATTCAGGAATGTGAAGAAAATAATATTCAAGGAAAAGCCCGGGAAGAATTAATTTTAGAAAAAATCAAAGAAAGATCTCTTGATCTGCAAGGAATGAGTACAACTTTTACTAAAGACGTTACTCAAGCATTTCTTAGCGGCGGCATTGGCGGACGATTTGAATTATCTCGTCTTAACGGAGCACAAGCTGCTTCTAAATTTGCCTGCTTAAAAGTAGATGTTGGAGATTTTGTCAGCGCTAGCGCGATCGGACTTTTTCGTGCCCGGTGGGACACGCCGGAGATGAATTTCGATCAATTAATCGATACAACAATTCAAGAAACAGGAAATAATTTTAAAAGTGTGATTCAAGCTCGATATGCGGTGAATCCAGAAAGTGCGAGAAGACGAGGGGAAAGGACTATTGCAAAAAACCTCGATCAGCCCACTGCGGTAGAAAGCCCTGCTCGTGTTTTTGATGATACTCAAACATTTAGGTCGCAAAATGCTGATGATTTTTCTGTAATTGCAACGTTAACAGTAATTACTCATTATTTGAATCTTATACCCTCCCGCTATGTCAGGGATCCGCGAACATTTCTGAATCAAAATGAAGTACAACAAATTAACAGAATTGCTGCAGTTAAAGATTGTCCCTATCCCGAACAATCTCTTCGGATGTTAGCAATGTTAGAAAAAGCAGCTGAAGTCTATTTAGTAGATCATCCTCCTGAAATGGCAGTTACTCAAAGGGAAATACATATCAGTGATATATTTGGAACAATGACTCATACAATCTCCCTTGCCTTCTTACATTTATCTGCTGGGGATCTGTCTTTGGGCAAAAATATAAGAAATGTTGGAGACGTGCCTCATTTAAGAAAACCCCTGGAGAATGCAATTGCCTTGGTAGCAGAAGTTAATACTGCAAATGGGAGAAAAGTTATCGGATGCATCCATAGTCATGCCTACGATACTACACCGGGCAATCATATTGCTGTTAATCAGGCTCAAAATAAAATTTCTGGTATTCATATTGATAATATAACAATGCTTCCTCCATATGACTCCCGATTATTGGTTAAAGAATGGTGTCAAAGGATAGTTACAGAAATATTTTCTTCCCCGTTAAACATAAATACCGAAATCACCGCAACAGTTACAAGGCATACTGCTTATACAACTGCATTTCCAATAATCTTTGGGGAATTAAGAAAACTTCGTCCTGATTTAAATTTTGTTTTGGAAGAAGTAAGTCATAAGGGGGTTATCAAGATAAAAATAAAACCTTCTATTATCTTTGATTATCAGCCTTTGATTGAATCATTAAGCCTGATACCAGAATCTAGCTCTAGAAAGCGGGCTATTGATTCCTTACTGCAGAGTAAAAATATACCAGATAGTAAAACAAGAAGACTCTTGCGGGAGGCAGTCACTGATTCTCTAATAACTATTTTAGAAAATCCCAATCGCTGGCTCATTGATATGTATTTGCCTGATGTGAAAAAATTGCTGCCGATTATGGGAGATGATATTTTTAAAAATCCTCCTCTCAAAGAAGCTCTAAAAAAGAGCTTAGTTACCGCAATAAAAAATTTAAAGGGAGATGCCGCCTGGTGTATTTTTCAATTAATGCAAGTAAATGAGATAGAAATAGATCTGGAATTAAGAAACCGTATTGCTAAAGTGACAGATCAAGCTTTGAAAAACGCCAAATCCAAACGTGCACAATTTAATCATTCTAATGTAGATCTCGATAATACTCTAGATTTCATAGAATTTGATCTTGCTTGGTGCAATTTAATTAGAACAATTGCCCTAGGCGAAGAAAGGCTTGCTAAAAATCAAATTTCGCATCTCTACATTTGGGTTCATCCTGAATATAGGGATTTTGGAATTTGCGACAATGAACATCATTGGCAACGTACTTATAAATTTTTGGATGAGTTAACTGAAAATCCTCAATGTGCCTTAGCTGTTTGTTCCTGGTTGCCTCAAAGAGATATTGCTTCTGTTCGTCGTCGAGCCAAAGAAGAATGGTTTACTAAAGACAAAACTGAGCGTTATCTTAAATTTGTGGAAAAGCAAGAAGAGTTTTATCGGGAAGCTCAGAAAAGATTGGGAAATAGATTTATCTTCTGGCCTACTGGAATGATTGACTTAAATAACCCCTCTAATCATTACTATGAAGTTGATTATCTAGGTAATATTTTTAATATAGATCCTCGGTGCTTTGATAATTATAATCAGCCATTACTATTGCAATACGCTGATTGTTTCGGGCTCTTACCTACTGCTTGCGTTGCAGTGCAAGCTCAAGATTGCGGATTACAGCAGTATGTATTGGAAACAAATAATCATGGCACGATGGCTCCTCCACCTGATTATCGTGGTGAATAAACTAAAATCGTATATTATAATTATAAAAAACTGAACCGCTTAATAAATTTTAACAATGAAAAAAGAAGACTTTTTAAATGCTTTTGTTCCTCCAGATGGTCCACCCCAAGGCTCAGGCCCTAGTAAAGAAATCTATCGGCTAATGGGCGAAGAAAATATTTACAAAATGCTGAGGGATTTTTATTCGGAACTGGAAAAATCCTCTATTCGCCCGATGTTTCCCGGAAATATGATGCTTGCTTCAGAAAAATCAGCAAAATTTTTTATTGGACTCTGTGGAGGCCCGCCTTTATATCAAGAGCTTTATGGTTCCCCTCGAATGCGCTCCCGGCATTTGCCTTTTAAAATTGATGAAGCTGCGAGAAACACCTGGTTACAATGCTTTGAAACTATTTTAGAAAAAGCGGAAGAAAATTATAATTTCCCCAAAGAACATTTACAAGGATTTAAGGATTTTTTAAGAGATTTTTCTGCCTGGATGGTCAATACTCAATCTTAGTTTTAGATCGGAATCAATACTTGATATCGGCTAGAAAGTTCTTCTTGAACTTTGACTGCTTTTTTGCGGATATTTGGATGAGAACAAAGAGCAAGCGCCATGCGCAAATCAAAACAAGAAGCAGCAGGTTCTTTATGGGTTGCTAAGTAATGAGAACGTTCTAAGTAAAGTAAAGCAAGAACCGGACGCAAAGTATCGAGGTAAAGGGCATGAGAACGCAGTTTATCAATTGCTTTATTTAAATTGTTTAAGCCTTCTTCTGCTTCACCGGTCCAAAGTTTAGTGGCGGCAAGCCCCGCTTCAGCTAACTCTGCTGCTTTTTCCCCGCAAAAATGGGTTTCTTCCTGCATTTCATCGACTACTTTTTTAAATTGTTTTTTTGCTTTCCAAAGATCTTGATGTTCTTCCAATAAAAGCAAGCCTTCTTCCAGACAAATTATCGCTGTCTCACCGTGAGCTTCTTTGGCATTTTGTAAAAAATTTAAGGCTCCTGCGGGAGAATTCTCCGGAGAAAGCAAACGATTGAATTTTGCTCTTAGGGCAATTAGTTGTTCCTTGGGAGCTTTGTAATTTTCTGCAAATTTAATTTCTCTCTCCGCCGCTAAAAAGCTTTCTGAAAGCATTAAAATCTCCGCTCGAAGGAGATGATAATACACCTCGGGACAACAAAAAAACTTAGAATTATAAGGAGATACTTGATCTAAAAGTAATAATGCTTTTTGATAAGCTCCGACAAGACTTAGTTGATAGGCTTTCCTAAAAGTATAAATCGAGCGGCTTAAAATAAATTGATCAAGCAAAACTACCGTGAGACATGAAGCGAGCCAGGAAAAGAGCGAATACCAGTCTTTGGAAATACCAAAATTCCCCCAGGGGATAAACAACTGAAAAACTATATAAATACTAAAACAACTTGCTATTTCCACTCCAATTCGAAGTGGCTGGCTATTAAATGAAAGGTAGGTTAAAAAACTACTACATAAGTTTTTGTTATTAAATTTATAATTTATTATATTTTCTGACATAAAATTTATGGGCTTAGTCATTATATCGACTAAGTTTTTAGATTTAATGAGCTTTTATTATGCTTTATGAAAACAGAATGGGATAAATTAGCTTACCCCAGGCTTTGTGGATTACTTGCGGAAAATCCCAGTCGCTTAGGACAAGCGATGCATAATGCTGGTTTCAAATCGCTAGAATTACCTTTTGTTTACGTGGCTTTTCCTACAAAAAACCCAGAAACAGCTTTTAAAAGCATGAAAGACATGGGTCTGAGAGGCTTTAGTATTACCATCCCCTATAAAGAAACTTGTCTTAGTCTGGTTGATGAATTGGATTCCAATGCCCAAAAAATTGCGGCAATCAATACAGCAATCAATGATGGTTCAAAAATAGTTGGCTACAATACCGATTATTTGGGAATTATCGAGGCCTTCAAGGAACAAAATATTAGTACTCTCCAGGGAAAAACTGTTCTCATTATCGGTGCCGGAGGTGCAGCCAATGCCGGAATTTTTGCTTTCCAACTATTGAGGGCGGAAAGAATCATCGTTAGCAATAGAAATCCGGAAAGAGCAAAAAATTTAGCAAAACAATTTGGAATTGAAAGTTGCACTTTTGAAGGGATCTCTTCTTTAAAAGGCTCCAAGATTGATATTGTTGTAAATTCAACTCCAATCGGCTCTCATCTTCAACCCTTAAGTATCCACTTAGAAAATATGCTTTCTCCTCTACTTTCCAAAGATATTTTAGTGTTTGATATGGCAACTCGCGAAACTAATTTAATACAAATTGCCAAGAAAAAAGGCTGTCAAACCATTTTAGGAACTAGAATGCTAATTTATCAGGCTGTAGAACAATTTCATTTATTTACAGAACAGCAAATCGCTAGCTCAGTATTGGAGCAAGCTTTGCAGACAGAATTAAATAAAAAATTGTAAATTTTGTGTAGGGGCAGCCTTTATGGCTGCCCGTTTTAGCACAATATTCGGTAATTCCGGGCAGGCATAAAACCTGCCCCTACATTAATAATTTCAGATCCTAATTAGGATTTTCTATACCGAATTAACTTGGCCAGTTCCTTTAATTGCTCTCCCCTACTTTCAAATACTTTTAGGCTATTTTCACAAGCTAATAACAACTGATCAGCAAGTGCTTCCACCTCATTTTGCTTGAAAAAACTCATATAATTGGGGCCTTCTTTATCCTTATCTTGCACACCATCAATCAAGTCGTCTGTTACTTGAAAAAGCAATCCCAAGTTCTGACCATATTGCTTTAAGGATTGATAAAATTTCTCTTGAGAATTTTCTTCCAAAAGATAAAGCGGTCCTAAGACTGAAGCTGTAATTAAAGCTGCTGTTTTTTGTAAATCCAGATTTTCTAATTGATCTTTTTGATTAGCATAGGATTTAAAATTCAAATCCATCATCTGACCATCACAGAGAGAAACTGTAGCCTGGGATACTAATTTAACCCAGGCAGATTGGGCCATGAAATCAATTTTTGAGTCTGAGGTTAAAAGATCAAAAGCTTTGGCAATTAAAAAATCCCCTGTAATTATTGCCGTAGCCTCACTAAATTTTTTATGACAGCTCAACTGTCCCCGGCGATAATCATCATTATCCAGAGCTGGCAAATCGTCATGGATTAAGGATGCGGTGTGAATCAGCTCCAGAGCAAGACAAAAACTCTTAAGCTGCTCCTTTTCCAATTGCAGCATTTCCGCTGTCAGCAGACTTAAAATGGGCCTGATTCTTTTAGCCGCACTCAGCAAGCTATAAGAGCTCGCCTCCTGTAGGGAGTTTTCTAAATTAAAATTGGCAACTTCATTCTCTAGCCAAGAATCAACTAACAAAGCTAACTCTTTGATTTTATTAATCATTTTAACCTAGTGATTTACTAATCTTTTGTGCATTTCTCCTAGGTCGGCGGGACTATAAAACTCAAGGATCAATTTGCCCTGCCCTTTTTTACTGGAATTTCTTTGCAGTTGAATCTTTGTTCCTAAAGCTCGTTGAATTTCATCAACTAGTCTTTTGTCTTCTGGACTAAGTTTTTTGTTATTGGGACTGATCCGGGTTTTGGCAACTGTCCCACTGTGGGACACACCAGCAGAGTCATCCTCACCTAGAAGCTCCTTAATTTTAACTTCTAAAGCATTGCGAGAATAGTCTTCTAGTTTTTCTAGTAAGTCTTTTCTCAATGCACGATCTTCAATTTTAGCTAAAAGCAAAATTTTTGTTTCTGCAGCTCCGCTGAGTAAAGCTGCTTGCAGGTCATCAGGTAAATCCAAGAGATCAAAACTGCGCTGCACCAAACTCTTGGATGTTCCTAGCTTTCTGGCAATTTCACGTACACTCCAAGAATAGCGATCTCGAAGCTGCCCTACGGCAGTTGCTCTTTCAAAAGGACTTAAATCTTGTCTTTGAATATTTTCTACAAGTTGTTTAGCTAAAGTGTTTTTTTCTTCATTGTCTTCAACATCAATAATCGCTGGTATTGTATCTAGCCCTAAAAGCCGACAAGCCCGCAGCCTTCTTTCTCCAGCTATAACTCTGTATGTCCCTCCAGCAGTTACCCGAACTAAAATTGGATTTAAAACACCATATTCTTTAATTGAGGCAGCTAGTTCTGCTAAGGCTTCGGTATCAAAGGAGCGGCGAGGTTGATCGGGGTCAACATCTACCTCAGACAAGGAGATTACCCGGTAAGGACTTCCCGCCTTCGTTCTTGCTTCCAAACTAGGGCCGGCCAAGAGTGGATTAATCTCAAATTTCAAATTTTTACGCGCCATTTAAAATCTCCTTCGCTAAATTTAAATAATCCTCTGCACCAAAAGATTTGTTATCGTATTTAAAAATAGAAACTCCTTGAGCAGGAGCTTCAGCCAGAGCAACATTAGTTCTGACTATTGTTTTAAAAACCAAATCTCCAAAATACTCTCTTACTGTATCAGCCACACTACGGGCTAAGCGTCTTCTAGCATCATGAAGACAAAGCAAAACTCCACCTACAGATAACGCTGGATTATAAGCACTGCGCACTTGATCAATTGTATCTAAGAGCTGCCTTACACCATGTAGTGCTAAAAATTCACTTTGTACAGGAACAATTACTTTAGTTGAAGCAACCAAACCATTTAAGGAAAGAAGTCCAAGAGATGGTGGGCAATCAATTATAATAAAATCATAATCATCAATTACTTCCTGCAAAGCTTTCCTCATCAACTGTTCCCGACCAATCATTCCTCCTAGTTCTAGATCTGCGGCGCTAAGCAATAAACCAGCTGGTGCTAAAGAAAGATTATCTTCTATCGGGACAATGATATTTTTCATTTTCTCCCCATAGCGTAGGACATCATACATTGTGGGAGAACTGCCCTGCTCATCATTAGGATAACCCATATGGGCAGATAAATTTGCTTGAGCATCGGTATCGACAAGCAAAACTTTTTTTCCTAAATAAGCTAGGCCCGCTCCTAGATTAGCAGAAGTAGTGGTTTTCCCTACTCCGCCCTTTTGATTTACTACGGCAAATACTTTATGTTTCACTAGATATTGGCTAAATTTTGAAGGATTAATAAGTAAAAAATATTGCTTTTCAATAGCATACTGCAATTTTAATTACGAGAAGAAGTCCCAATTATCACTAAAATTTAGTTTAAGTTAGATAAAGTTTCTAATATTTTTGCAGATTAGCACTAGATCTACCAAAAAAACCTTTATATAAATTAATTAGTTAGCCCAATGCACGATTCTTGGTTGGCAATCATAGTGAAATGAACTAAATTAGCTATAGTGTTTTGAAATAAGTATCTCTTTCGTGCTTTGAAATAAGCAGATTGCAGGATCAAATTCTTTACTTAATATAGCTGGAGACTCAAAACTATAGTGTTTTGAAATAATAAAGGTTTCTTATCGTGAAACAAGATAAGAAAGGTATTTTCCAACTAAGAACTATAGTGCTTTTAGTTAAGTCTATCGTGCTTAAGCTTAAGCAATACCGGGTAACAAAATAAGTGCTCAAGTGTTTTGAGATAAAGGGTATCGTGTTCTGAGTCAAATTATATCGTGTTTTGAAAGAAATTTTACGGCTTAAGTATCTATTTTTATTGCTATTTTTTCCTCTGTACTCATATACTTAGATATAAAACTTTTGTTGTTAAAACTAATAGTACCTTGTAATAAAATAATCAAACGAAAGTTGATATTTTAAGTAAATTAAAGTTGAATAGAGAAAAGCAAAATAGGATCGATGCCGGAACTTAGAGAAAAAAATTTTCAAGAACAAGAGAAGCCTTTAAACGCAGCGCTCTTAGAACGGGATAAAATCCCAATGTTTTCTCCTGCCAAAACATCAGGCAGCGTAAACTTTGGTTTTTCTCGCGATGAAATGAATTTGGCAGAGTTTCCGCTTACAGTGCTCTCAACGAGATCCGATCCTAAAATTAAAACTCTGGAATTCTCTGATCAGCTAAGAAACAAAGATGGAGAGTTGATTGAAAGAAAATGGATTATCACCGGCGCCGATAAATTCGGGCTTCCTACTGCAACAGATGATGATGTTATTTTGGGGCTGATTCGCCTGAGTATGGACGAAGGTTTTCGCGACCGTAAAATATACTTTACACGTTATGAATTGCTAAAAGCCTTGCAGTGGACCACCGAAGGAAGAAATTATGGGCGATTGACTAAAAGCTTAGATCGCCTCAGCGGAGTGAGAATTCGTGCCACCAATTCCTTTTATGATAATAGCTCCAAGTCTTATCAAACCTGCAATTTTGGCATTATCGATGCTTATGAAATCAACGATAATCGCGGGAAGAAAGAAGGAGAAAATTCCGGAAGTTTTTTCATCTGGAGCGAGATGATCTTTGATTCTTTTAAATCCGGCTTTATTAAAAAAATAGATTTGGATCTTTATTTTTCCTTAAATAGTGCCGTGAGCAGGCGTTTATATCGTTATTTGGATAAACATTTTTATTATCGCTCGGTGATTGAAAAGCCATTGATGGAATTTGCTTTTGAAAAATTGGGACTTTCTCGCACGTATCGCTATGTTTCTTCTGTTAAACAGCAAATTGAACCGGCTTGTGAGGAATTAATTCGCGTAGGATTTCTTTCTTCTTATGAAGTTTTGGGCAAAGGTGAGGGGAGTAGTATTAAGTTTATTGCTGGGAACCAAGGATCTCTTGCAAAACAAGCGAATATCAATTCCGCCAATAATAAAGAAGTTTCAATCGTAAAAAATGTTAAAGATGAAACCGATAATTCCTTGCAAAGAACAACTTTAAGAGATCAGATTTTTGAAGCTATTGTTTCGCGAGGAATTTCTATTGCTCAGTCTAAAAGATTGCTTAGTGAAAAGCCTTTAGCTGAGCTTAAAGAATTGGATAATATTATTCAATACTATGATTCTTTGGTTGAAAATAACGATCCTAAAGTTTCTAGAAACAAAGTTGGTTTTTTATATCGAGCAGTGGAAGCCCCCTATAAGTTTTCTGTTCCGCCATCATTTGCACAACAAAAAAATACAACCGAGACTTTAAGGGGTGGACAAAAAAGGCGCGAAAATAAGGTTTTTCGCGCCGAAGAACAAGATTCCTCTAAAGAACAAAGAGACAAACGTTATCCACAATATCAAAGCTATCTTGAAGATAAAATAACTCAAGGCTTAAGATATATTTCTCCCAAAGAAATTGAAACAATTAATGAAAGTGTTGAGAAAAAAATGAGTTGTTTAAAAAATATTTTATCGGAAAAACGTTTTCAAGAAGCATTAAGTGGTTGTGTAAGAGAAGAATTAAAAAAACGCTTGGAATTGCCTGATTTTAATGGTTGGTTGGAAGCGGAGAAATAAACGTCGGGGCAGGTTTTATGTCTGCCCGGAATATTCAGATAGAATGGGCAGGCATAAAACCTGCCCCGACATTATATAATCTCTAATCCTGGCACACTTGCTGCAAAACTCTAAATGTAGCTTCAATTAGGTGCCAATTATGACAACTGTTTATAATAAAAGTTTTTCAGCAAATATTTCAAGAATCACGGAATCTTCCTTATTAAAGGAAAAGAAATCAGATGTTTCTGCTAGTGCTAAAACTGAATTTAAAACGATATTAGCGGACCTAGAATCAAAGAAAGAACAAGAAAACAGGCAACTTACTGAAGAAGTCAAAAAAATTGCTACAGCAGAGATAAAGAGCGTATTAGAAGCTAATAAAGAAGTAAAAGAGCCAGTTATTGAAACTAAAAATATCCCGAATATGCCTATTGCTGATAATTCCAATTACTATCAGACAGTCAAATTTACAGGTCTTGATGTCAAAAGCCAGACAGCAGAAGCTCCTCCTCCAATAAGCCAGGAACTTGATTTGAATAAATTATTGAACACTAAAATAAAAATAGTACCTTTGCTCCAGCCTTTAGAAACACAAATCAATGATCAATCCAAATTATTAGATGATAAGGAAGAAATTAAAAATACGATTACTGCTGCCGGCAAGTATTTTGGGATTGATCCCAATTTAGGACTTGCTGTGGCTGAAGCAGAATCTTCTTTTAATGTACAAGCTGTGAGTAAAGATGGCTATGCTTCTAAAGGCCTATTTCAGTTACTAGACTCCACTGCAGGGCTGATGAAAGGCTATACAGGAACTACTGAAGACTACGATCCTTTTGATTCTGCGCAGAATACTTACCTAGGAATGGGCTACCTTCGGCGCTTGCACGATCTCTTTTCTTCAAAGAATGATCTGGGATTTAATATTAAAACTCAGCAGGCTAGTTCTGCCGAGGACTTGGAAAAACTTGCCGTTGCTGCATTCAATGCTGGGGAGGGTAGTGTAGCAAAAGCACAGCAACAAGCTCAAGAAGATGGCAAAGATCCAACACTATTTTCCTCCATTGAATCTTATTTGCCAAAGAGTACACAAAGTTACGTAGAAAAAGTAAATCGACTGCGAGAAAATTATTTAAAAGAATATCAAAAAAACAAAATTTCTTAAAAAGTTGGCACACCTTCTGCTTACAGCTTCCATTGAGAATTGAACATATTTATTAACTAAAAAAAGCGGTATTTTTTTACGTGCTTCTTTACAAAATAATTTTTAAGTAAATTTTTTGTAATTGTAGGTTTGAAGCACTAGGTTATCAAGGAGGCTGCGATGTCACTAAATATTAGAACTAATCTGGATTCGATTCATGCACAGAATGATTTAAATTCAGTTACTAATAGATTAAGAACTTCTTATTCTAGATTGTCTTCAGGCTTACGCATTACCAAAGCATCCGATGATGCGGCTGGTCTTGCCATCGCTGAACAATTAAAAGCAGATTCTCGATTGGCTTCAGTGGCAATTCGAAATGCTAATGATGGTATTTCAATTATCGCCATTACCGATGGGGCCCTTAATGAAGTAGGTAACATTCTAACTCGAATGGCTGAACTTGCAGAACAATCAGCCAACGGTGTTTATTCCACAGACCAACGTTCCGCTTTGCAATCTGAGTTTCTTGCCTTATCCAGTGAAATTGAACGAATTGCTAATACCACGACTTTTAACGGAAAAAGCTTATTAACAGATACTTCTCCGGTAAATTTCCAAGTAGGTTTAGATGGATTTTCTAATTCACAAATAACTTATACTGGGATTTTAGGAACACTGAATGCTCTAGGATTAGCTGATACAAACGCTGTCTTAGTATATTCTCTTAACGATACGACAAACGTTTTGGCAGAACAAGCAGCTCGTAATGCCATTGAAGGATTAAAGGGAGCAATCAATTCTTTGACTAAGAGTAGAGGAGCTCTTGGTGCATCGGAAAGTCGTTTGAACTCAGCGATTGTGAATTTAAGTGTTCAGAGAGAAAATATTATTGCTGCAGAAAGCCGAATCAGAGACGTGGATGTTGCTTTTGAAGCTGCAGAATTAACAAGATTAAATATCTTGCAACAAGCAGCAACTGCTATGGTCGCTCAGGCGAACCAACAACCGGCCTTGGCCTTGAGATTATTGCAAACATAATTTCAGTTCTAAAAGTAATTAAAAGAAAAAAAGCCAAGGAGAATGTCCTTGGCTTTTTTATTTTTTAAGCAGTTTTGGAGCGCGGACTTTAGTCCGCTTATTTCCAAATATTTTAATATAGCAGAATAAAAGTTTGGTATTAAGCGGACTAAAGTCCGCGCTCCGTACGTTTTATGCTTTATAATTACGCATA